>JAOMCN010000099.1 GCA_028345065.1 Rhodospirillales bacterium | reverse complement strand
TGGAGGAATTATTGGCTCAGGTGAAGCGCCTGGAACCCCATTTTGGGTAATTGCATCATGAGAAATAGTATGTTTTTCTGGCTCCGGCTTTTGCAAACCATCATTCTCTTCACTCCCAGAGCGGTGAACAACCTCGATTGGAGGAGTTTTTGAAGTCGACTGACCCGGTAGATTCATTCCTATCATTTACTCCAAAAAGGAACCGGTTTAGATCGGATCCATTGGCCTAAGGTCGTTATAGTTTATCACAAACTAGATGTAGAGCGCAAATGCTACAAAAACACTATATCTTGATGAATTTGGGGATAAGCTGTGGAAAGCATGTTAAAAACAATGGGAAATAATGTGGAATTTGTATTTTCAGCACGATGTCCGGCTATAAAGCTAAACTTTACGGTTTCTTCTTTGAAATAAATTGCGGGCACGCTAAATAGGTGGATTAATCATTATTGGTACTTCATTTTCAACAGCCCGCCACCGACACAGGAGTATAGAGTTATGGAAAAACAAACCCGCATTGAACTAGAGGCGGCCGCATTTAGAGGTTTAATAGCACACCTCAAAAAGAGAACAGACGTTCAAAATATTGATGTGATGAACTTGGCCGGCTTTTGCCGAAACTGCCTATCAAAATGGTATGCGGCCGCTGCAGAAGAACGTGGTATTGAACTTGGTTATGACCAAGCGCGTGAGATTGTTTACGGTATGCCCTATCAAGAGTGGAAGGAAAAGTACCAATCACCATCTACGGAATTACAAAGGTCGGCTTATGAGGATACCAAACCGCTTCACGCCAAAATAAGTGGTCACTAATTCCAAAGTGTTGCAGAACCTGCTGTTATCCAATTATGCAAGGACATCACAAATTTGATATATATATAACATCGGAGGAAATCCTGTAACCATCAAATATCTGGTGCTGACAGTATACTGAGAATAGAGTAAAAATGATAAAAAGCTAGCAGCCTTTTTTGCATTGGGAGAAGAGAAAATGGATGCGCACAAAGATTTAGCAGACGTCCCTAGTGAACGTGAGGAATATTACGCTCAAATACAAAAACACAATATGGCTCCTCTTTGGGAAAACCTTAGCCATCTCCTTACTCCCGAACCAAAGGTTAAGTCTGTACCTCATCATTGGAATTATGAAGCTCTCCGTTCACTCCTGCTCGATTCTGCAGACGTTATTTCAGCGGCAGAGGCAGAACGCCGTGTGCTAATGTTGGAAAACCCCGGTCTACCTGGAAACTGCTCCATTACAGAATCCATGTATGGCGGCCTGCAATTAATCATGCCTGGCGAAGTGGCACCAGCACATCGCCATTCCCCTGCGGCGCTCAGGTTTATTATAGAAGGCTCAGGTGCATACACCGCAGTCAACGGAGAAAAAACCTATATGGAGCCTGGCGATTTTGTAATAACACCTTCGTGGACTTGGCACGACCACGGTCATGAGGGTAACGAACCTGTTGTTTGGTTGGATGGACTGGATATTCCGTTAGTTCGTGTGATTGGTTCCATATTTGTAGAACATTATCCTGAGGAGCGTTTTCCCGATGGGCCACCCCCTGGAGATAGTTTGGAAAGGTACGGGAATAATATGCGCCCTATTAACATGCTTCCAGAAGATCTGAACTCTCCTATCTTTTCTTATCCCTATGACCGTTCACGAGAAACTTTAGAGAAGCTCCGTAATAGTACAGAACTTGACCCCTACCATGGTTTGAAGATGGAATATATTGACCCCACTTCAGGTGGCCCGGCAATGGCAACGATATCTACCTTCCTTCAATTGCTCCCAAAAAACTTTAATTCCGAAATCTATCAAAGTACGGAAAGCCTAATCTATTCACCCGTGGAAGGTAGCGGGAAGGTATACATTGGAAAGGGAGAAGAGACTAAAGTTTTTGATTGGAAAGAACGCGATGTGATTGTGGTCCCCTGCTGGTATCCACATCAATTCGAGACTAACGAGGAGGCTGTGGTATTCAGTTTTTCTGACAAGGTAGTTCAAACAAAGCTCGGGCTGTGGCGGGAAAAACGTGGCAACGCATAAGTACCCACTTCTCTTCCTGATCGGATTTCCCGGCTCACTCCCCCCTCAGAACTTCCCCACAAACAAAATCCTTTTAAATTATGGCGAATAAAAAAAACTTTCTTTTTATCATGTGCGATCAGTTGAGAGCGGACTATCTGTCCTGCATGGGGCACGATCGTTTGGAAACCCCTCACATCGATGGATTAGCCTCAAAAGGGGTTCTTTTTACACGCGCCTACTGTCAAGCCCCTATTTGCGGGGGATCTCGCATGAATTTCTATACAGGCCGTTATGCATTTACTCAATGGAATACCTCTGAATCTTAACGAAAAAACGATTGGTGACTATCTTAAGCCATTGGGATACAGAGTTGCTTTGGTAGGTAAAACCCACATGGTCGCCGATCAAGAAGGTATGGCTCGGCTCGGGATTGATCCTCAATCTGATATAGGCATCCAACTAAGTGAATGTGGTTTCGAACCATATGAGAGAGACGATGGGCTTTGGGGAAATGATGACTTCCCGCCTCCTAATTTCGCGTATAATAACCACCTTCGCTCTTTAGGGTATGAAAGCGATAACCCATGGCATGATTTTGCAAATTCTGCCGAGGGTCCAAATGGTGAACTTCTCTCAGGCTGGTATTTGCGCCACAGCCACTTGCCAGCAAG
>JAOMCN010000098.1 GCA_028345065.1 Rhodospirillales bacterium | reverse complement strand
AAGCAGTAGGCGTTAGGTAGCCAAATATGAAGAGGAAAGAGGCCGGCTTTCAATCCAATTCCAATTGTCAGGAAAGCTAGTGCAATTAGTATTGTTCGAGTTTCGGCCACGGCGGGCAACCGTTCGGCCAGATCTGCGATATTTAATGTACCTGTCATTTGATACATTAATCCGACCCCTATGACGTAGAACGTTGCACCTACCGTTCCTAGTATCAGGTATCGAAAGGCGGCAGTCATGGCCCGTTTGGATGTCCCAAGACTCACAAGTACATATGTGGATAGGGATGATATTTCCAAGAAAACAAATAAGTTAAAAGCGTCGCCTGTGATAGCGATCCCAAGGAGACCAGCAAAGGTTAACAGGTACATAGTGTAGAAGAGAGATATTCGGTCCTTTTTAATCTCACTTTCGACACTTTGGGGAGCAAACAACATAATCACTGCTCCAATTCCACTCACCAAAAGTAAGACAAATGCTGAGAGGATATCCACCTTGTATTCTATTCCCCAAGGAGCAGCCCAGCCTCCAAGCAAGTAACTAATTGGACCGTTAGCTAAAACTTGCCCCAGTAAATTAACGGAAATAGCAAAAGAGAGCCAACTAACGAAAAGTGATAGCAACCAAGATGGGTATCCTCTTCGCAATATTACACAAATCGGTGCAGATAGAAGAGGTATGACAACTTGAAGAGCAGGCAGGTGAGTGGAAATCACACCTCTTTCTCCGCTGATTCTATGTCGTCGATTTCATCACTTTCAATCGTATGATATGCGTCCTTAATCCGGACAATCATGGCTAAGCCAAGCGCCGTTGTTGCTACCCCAACAACAATTGCAGTCAAAATTAAGACGTGTGGTAAGGGATTAGAATAAATCTCTATATTATCGTTTATGATCGGTGCGGAACCACCAGTGACTTTTCCGATAGAAATATAAAATATGAAAACAGAGACTTGGAATATATTCAAACCCACAATTTTCTTTATCAAATTACCCTGGGCTATAACAATATAGAACCCAATCATCATCAGAATGATGACAATCCAGTAATTAAGGAGACCAGGAAACGCCATTAATTATTTATCCTGACTCGCAAAAACGTAAAATATTGTGATCATTGTCGCGGACACAGTGATGCCAACACCCAACTCAACAAGGAAAATACCGAGATGCTGTCCTGAAACGCTGTTTTTCAAGAGAACACTGTAATCTAAAAAATTGTGCCCGAAGAAAAAGCTGATAACGCCTGTACCGCCGAATAGCAGCACGCCAACGGCCAAAAGAACTCGTGTTACTCGAGCCGGCAGAACCCTTCTCGCATTTTCAATTCCAAATATCAGGCCGTAGAGTATAAAGCCAGACGCGAAAATGACGCCGGCCTGAAATCCACCGCCCGGTCCAAAATCTCCGTGGAATTGGACATAAAGGGCAAACAGCAAGATATAGGGGATCATAAACTTTGCCGTAATTCGGAGAATGGAGTGGCGTGTCATGATATTCTATTTTCGTCTTCTAGATTTACGTTCCGATTTTTCCCCGGGCGGGTTCGGTTTCTCCCGTGACCGAGCAAAGCCAAAACACCAATACCCGCAGTGAATATAACGACAACTTCTCCAAAGGTGTCGTAGCCTCGATAACTAGCGAGGACTGAGGTTACAATATTTGGAATTCCAGTCTGTTTCATAGAATCAGAAATATATAAAGGTGCCACATGTAAATTTGTTGGAGCATTTGGATCTCCATAAAAAGGCATATCCAGTGTCCCAAAGATCAATAACAGACCAGTTACCGAGACAATTGAAAGGGGAATAATTTTTATTTGATGTTTAGCCCTTTCCTTGTCGGTGGTTAGTGATAGCGTGGCTAACATCAATAAAGTTGATATTCCTGCGCCTACTGCCGCCTCGGTAAATGCAACATCAACAGCATTTAAAACAACGTAGAGTACCGCGGCTAAAAGACTAAAAATTCCGGAAAGGATAACCACCGCGAACAAGTTGCGTGTTTGGGCGGCGGCATATGCAGTCAATGCCATCAAAAGTAAGAGTACTATATCGATTACGGCTTCTATGATTTTGCTCCCAGCCTTCTTTTGTCTGGCCGCTGATCTTCCTTTATTTGGGGCTGAACCCCACCGTCCAACGCGGCTTTAGCAAGGGCGTGTGTGCTCGTAGGACTAGCGAAAAACATAAACAACAAAATTAGACCAAGCTTCACTGTTACTAAACTTAGACCGGCCTGAACTCCCATTCCAATGGCAAGCAAACCAACTGCAAGGGTGTCAATGATCCCTGCTGCGTGCATTCTAGCGAACACATCGGGTAAACGGATTAATCCGATGGATCCAATTAGTAAGAAGATACTGCCCGTTACTATCAAAGCCCAACTCAAAATATTAAAAAACATTGACTATAGATCCCCAAAATTGTCGTCGGCATGTGGGTGACCGAGATGTGCAAATCGAAAAAATTTCATAATTGCGATAGTTGCGATGAAATTGATCAAAGCGTAGACGATTGCCAAGTCTAGAAACTCAGGACGATCGGTCAAAAAACCTAGCACCGCGATTAAAAGGACCGCTTTTGTGCCGAAGACATTTACAGCTAAAATTCTATCATAAATTGTTGGCCCTAAAACTGCCCTTACAATTGCAAGTAGCATGGCTACGAGGATAGCTATTGCGGCTACCGCAAACATTACTTGATTGTCTCCTTTCCATCGTGGTCAATCCCTTCCAACCGGCAGGCACGTTCATTCATCCGGCCGGTTTTTAGGTCATC
>JAOMCN010000096.1 GCA_028345065.1 Rhodospirillales bacterium | reverse complement strand
CCCCAACGGCTCCAAAATATACGAAGTAATTAAAGTGCAATTTAAGTAAGTCGGGGCGCCAACTCCCTTATTTAACTAGCTTGGCACCCTGATTACACTTGGTATTCTTCTATTTGTACTGGAACCCCAGGCTCTTGCTTTGAGGCCCGGATTGTTAGAGCAGATTTCACATTGGCGACGTTCGGCGCAGATGTAAGTTTCTCTGTCACAAAATTCTGATAAGTCTCCCAATCTTGAGCAACGATTTTTAGTATAAAGTCCACTTCTCCGGCAAGCATGTGACAGTCTCGCACTTCAGGCCAACTGCTAACCAATTTTTCAAAAGCCACTAAGTCGGGTTCTGACTGACTGTGCAGGCCAACTTGTGCAAAGACCTTCACATTATACCCTAGTGATTTTGGTTCTAAATCCGCATAATATCCACGAATATACCCCGCCTTTTCTAACGCCCGGACCCGACGTAAGCATGGTGGTGCAGAGATACCCACCCGACCAGCAAGTTCAACGTTAGTAATGCGGCCGTTAATCTGCAAGTCATGCAAAATCTTTCTATCAATAAGATCAAGCTTAACTCGATTGGGGGTTAATAGTTTATCAATTTTAACTGCCATAATTAATGTACGCATCTATCACAATAGTCAATCCGGTAATATTATTACTCAACTTTGGCCTAAGCAATAATTTTTCATTTTGCCAGCATACGTCATTTAAATTTTTACCAGAATAATTTGAATATACTATCATCGGGATAGCAAACACATAGGCAACTTTTCATTTTTTTCCTTGTCTCGGGTTGCGCGAGTGTATTGTGATTTCTATGTTATAGGCACAAAATTTTGCCATTTATTTCTTCTTCCACGAAGGGATAGCTAATTAAAAATCTGCTATAGGCTAACGCCTCCGAGCATTTGAGATCAACAGGTTGGGTAGTTCAGGGAACAGTCATGGCCCATATTCACAGCAAAATATTAATTCTGGGTTCCGGCGCAGCGGGACTCACCGCCGCAATATACGCCGCGCGTGCGGGACTTGTTCCAACTATTGTCCACGGAATTCAGCCCGGTGGCCAAATGACCATTACAACGGATGTGGAAAACTATCCTGGCTTTGCCGACATCATTCAAGGGCCTTGGTTGATGGAACAAATGCAATCGCAGGCAGAAAACGTAGGTACAAATATGATCGCTGATATCATCGTAAAATCGGACCTATCGACGCCTCCCTTTAGACTAGAAGGGGATACAGGAAATACTTATAGCTGCGATGCTCTGATTATAAGTACAGGGGCCCAGGCCAAATGGCTAGGCCTGGACAGCGAAAAAAAATTTCAGGGCTTCGGAGTTTCTGCTTGCGCCACATGCGACGGGTTTTTCTTCCGGGGCAAAGAGGTTGCCGTAATTGGTGGGGGCAATACCGCTGTTGAAGAGGCTCTTTACCTTACCAACCACGCTACTAAAGTGACTTTGGTACATAGGCGGGAAGAATTACGTGCTGAAAAAATTCTACAAGATAGACTACTTAACAATGCCAAAATTGAGGTGTTGTGGAATTGCATATTAACAGATGTGATTGGCAAAACCGATCACATCAACCCGGAAGTGGTAGCGATGCGGGTAAAAGATTTATCAAACGACAACATTTTAGAATTATCAGTTGCCGGAATATTTATAGCGATCGGTCATACTCCCAACACTGAAGTATTTACAGGCCAACTGGAAATGGACGTTGATGGGTATCTGATTACAAAGCCTGATAGCACGGCAACAGAAATTCCTGGTATTTATGCTGCTGGTGACGTTCAAGACCACATTTTCCGCCAGGCCGTGACCGCAGCTGGCACTGGTTGCATGGCTGCTCTAGAAGCGGAAAAGTATTTAGCGGCTTTAGACACTGACAAAATGGCTGCGGCTGAATAGGTCGCTAACTACTATTCTAATTTAATTGAAAAATATTTTGAATAAATCAATCGCTTTAACTTCTGGATAGTATAAACTCAAGGGGAGAAAGGAAGCATATTAAATACGTCAATCCACCAAAAGGCTTTCATCAATCTAAATAGGCTGGAGAACTTTTCTTTGGTTAATGTTCTTTAAAGGAGATATTAATGGATTGGGATAAGCTGCGCATCTTTCACGCAGTTGCAGAAGCTGGTAGTTTTACCCATGCGGGAGAGACATTAAATCTTAGCCAATCAGCTATAAGTCGCCAGGTCAGTTCGCTCGAACAAAGTTTAAAATTACCACTTTTTCACCGACATGCTCGTGGTCTGATCCTTACCGAACAAGGTGAAGAGTTGTATCGCACGGCACACGACGTTTTCCATCAATTAGCAATGACGGAAGCAAGACTGACCGACAGTAAAGAAAGCCCGCGAGGGCCCTTAAACATTAACACTACCATAGGTTTTGGTTCTGTTTGGCTCACTCCTAGAATTAAAGAATTTATGGATCTTTATCCTGATATAGATGTGACCATTATCCTTGTATACGATGATCTTGATCTATCCATGAGGGAAGCGGATGTAGCGATCCGGCTTACGGCGCCCCGGCAACCTGACCTAATCCAGAGGCACCTGATGAGCTTAAAATATAACGTTTACGCCTCACCGGATTACATTAAGGAACATGGTACGCCACGAACACCCCAAGATCTGGATGATCATAAAATTGTCACCTTTGGCGAAGAAGTGGGGGATCAAACCGATTTGATTCCCACACTAAACTTCTTGATGGAAGCGGGCCGCAATAAAAGTGAGCCGCGCCTTCCAGTACTCAAAGTTAATAATATCTATGGGATTTACCGCGCTGTATTAAGTGGTGTTGGAATTGGGGCCCTTCCCGACTACTTTATTGAA
>JAOMCN010000095.1 GCA_028345065.1 Rhodospirillales bacterium | reverse complement strand
GGAAGTTGCTAACGGATGGTCAACTTGAGGCGTATCGACACCAACAAGCTTGACCCCTTTTTCCACCAACCATTCCGCAGCTTCGATACAAAGACCTGGAGATTCACCAAAATATTCTAAACTGTCTGAGTATTTTGTATGCCACCCCGTTACAATGATTACAATATCGCCCGATCGCACTTTAGGTGTTGCACTATTTAAATCTGAAACGGTGACCAATTCCCACTTTTTCTTAGGTACGAAGATAACCGCGCCAACGCCGAAACACTTTTGAATATCCAGTTCACCTACGCCTTCGCCTTTCTGAATTAAGTGAATTGGTGAATTGAGGTGTGTACTTGAATGTATAACCATCCGAATTCTGTGTGTCATGACTCCGTGTTCAGCATGTTTTACACCCCGTTTTAATGAAACATCTTCATGTCCCGGCATTGACGGAGTGCCGTGCCCCCAGATGTGGCTTAATTCAAAAAAATGAAGTCCTGAATGTGGATCTACAACGCTCGGCATCAGAATTCTCTTCTAAATATCCAGAATATAGTTGATAAGAATAAATACATAAAAGCATGCCAAGTTTGGTGCGACAATAGCATTATCTGGAAAAGTGCATTCCGATTTCAAGAATAGAGGTATTATAAAAATGCATATAACACTGTTAGGAACCGGAGTACCAACTCCCAACCCAAAACGGCGTGGCCCTGCTCAATTAATTAAAGCAGGAAATGTTAACGTCCTGGTCGACTGTGGATCGGGGACCGTGAACCAACTCGTTCAAGGAAATGTCAGTCCACCTCAAATTAATAACGTACTAATAACCCACCATCATTCGGATCACTATATTGACTTAGACCATTTTATTATTACACGCTGGATTATGGGAGCTGATAAACCTTTACACATCTACGGTCCAATTCGTCAAAAGAAGATAATTGAAAACATGCTGGCCGTTCATGAATATGACCTGACAATCCGTGTTGAGCATCAAGGAACAAAAAGGCCCCTTCCCGAGATAATCGTCCATGAAATTGGCGAGGAAATAGAAATGGAGATAGACGGGCTTAAAACCAGGGCATTTCATGTTGAACATCCACCAGTGGACCCTGCCTTCGGATACCGTTTTGACACCCAAGATCGCAGCATTGTTATTTCGGGTGATACTCGACCTTGTGAAAATCTTATTAAAAACGCCTATAACGTTGACCTTTTAGTCCATGAGTGTATGCATTCAGTTAAGGTACCGTTTGTACCAGGTGGCGGTTGGAAAAGTGCTGAACACAGGATTGAAGCCATGGCCCGATACCACACATTTCCAGAAAAATTAGGATTAATAGCAAAAGATGCAAATCCTAAAATACTGGCCACCACTCACATGGTATCCCATTCCGAGCCGTCTGAGCTAACGGAAATTATCGGACATGATTATTCTGGTGCCCTTGTTATCGGGGAAGATCTCATGACAATTTAGTGGGACCAACTTGAAGACTAAATATAAACAATCGCACTTTGATTTCTATCAAGTTATTTTTACGTATTCCCGACACTTTCAGTATCTTCAATTAGACCCGCAAGTAACCTCGGATGCTGTTCCAGGAGATTATGTCTAAATTTTTCTACATCGGGATCTTCTGGTAGGCGTTGGCTGGGCAGGTCTACTAATAAGTCTAGAACAACACGTCCTGGAGTTCCCGACATAAAAACCAGACGATCACCTAAATATATAGCCTCACGCAAATCATGCGTAACAAAAACCGCAGTTGCCGAACGGCGTTTGCAGAGATTAAGGAGCATTTTACGTAATCGATTTGCAACCGGCACATCAAGTGACAAGAAAGGTTCATCCAGGAGCAAAAGCTCGGGCTCGGTTATGAATGCCCTGGCAAGGGCGGCCCGTCGACGCATGCCTCCGGATAGGCTTTTTGGGTAGGCATGAATAAATTTATCTAACTCCATTTCAGAGAGTAATTCTTTTATTTTTTTATCCTTATTGGGCTCCTTATCGACCACTAATCCGACATTTTGTCCAACATTTAGCCACGGCATAAGACGGGGTGATTGAAACATATACCCCACCGCCGAACCTAGTTGCGGTGACACACCGTTAACACTGATTACACCTTCAAAATTTTTATCCAGCCCACCAATTAAGTTTAATAGTGTCGTCTTACCACAACCTGACGGCCCTACTATGCATGTGAACTCACCCTCTTTAATCTCTAGGCGAAAGTTTTCTAACGCCGTCACGGATGATTGACCAGAGACGTTGTTGTTATAAATTTTTTTTAAAATTTCAACCGATACTGCGCCCATTATCGCCATTCCATCAAGCGTCTATCTAGTGGGGCTATCATCAACAACTCAATAATCATCACAACCAAAATAAATGCAAAGCTGTACGCCAATATGCTGGTAATATCAAAAAATTGGAAAAATACCCCCAACTTAAATCCTACCCCATCACTTCGACCGAGCAGTTCAACAACAAGTACAATCTTCCAGACGAGAGCTAAACCAGAACGCGCAGAGGCAAGTAAGTAAGGATACAGCTGCGGGAGATAAACTTTAAAGAACGTCCGGTATGGAGAAACTTTAAATGCCTGGGTCACCTGCAACAAATCCATATCTACAGCTTTTGCTCCCTCACGCATATTCACTACGACAATGGGAAATTTATTAATAGATACAGCAAGAACGGCCGCAAATTCACCAAGCCCAAACCAAAGATAACATAAAATAATTACGACAAGTGCCGGCAAATTTAGACTCAGGATCAACAAGCCATCAAGGGCGGCATCCCAATTCCGGTTGCGCCCCATTAACACCCCCAACGCAATACCAAATGCCATCGCTATAAAAAAACTAACTCCAACCCGGGCCAGAGTAATAGCTACGCTCGATAAGAGGTCC
>JAOMCN010000097.1 GCA_028345065.1 Rhodospirillales bacterium | reverse complement strand
ATGTCGTAATTTTAGCCACACCACATAGTTTACACTGCGAACAAATAAAAACAGCCGCCGCATATGGAAAACACGTTGCCTGTGAGAAACCCCTTGCACTGAACAAGCAAGAAGCGCTGACATCGGTTAAATCAGCACAGGAAAATGGCGTAACTCTATCAGTTTTATATAATAGGCGGTTCAACCCGGTTATTCAGGAAATTCATCGCTTAATTTTGACCAATGCGCTAGGGACAATCTGTCACGTCGAAAGTAATTTTTCGGGTGATTCTGGACTCAGAGGCAACCAATCGGAAGGTTCGTGGCGACTAGATCCAGTTGAATGTCCCCTCGGTTCAATGACCAGTCGTGGGCTACATACCCTTGATGCAATCGTTAGTTTTTGCGGTGAAGTTGATACGGTCTTTACACATAGCGTTACTCGCGCACTTAAAAATCGGGAAGATACCACCTCATGCCTACTAGGCTTTAAATCTGGGGTAACCGGTTATATGGCTACCATGAACGCGACGACACCATTTTGGTGGTTGAAAGTCTTCGGAACTGAAGCAACCGTGGAAATGAGAGACTATAATAAGCTTATATTCTGGAAACGTGGAGAAAACCCTGAGGAACGGTTGTTTGATGAGGTTGATCTCGAACGGGCCGTATTAGAGGCTTTTTGTGACGGCATAAACGGGATTAAGAGCTACCCGGTCACAACAGAAGAAATGATCAATGTTTCAGCTTTTCTGGAGGCCGCCGTTAAATCAAAAGAAACTGGAAATGTTGTAAAATTATAATGGCGTTTTTCAAACACTAATTTCGTCAAAAATTTGAGCCTTCTATCCCTTGCATTTTGGGTCTTGGAGTGCGAATTTATTGACAAGCAACTACTTTGGTTTGGCGGGCCAAGAAGGAACGGTGACCTATGTCGGAACAAATTCAGACTATTCATTTAAACCAACAAGCACTGCAACATCAACGTGCCTTCGCCGCAACTATAGGATTTTTATTGGGTATGTTCCTACTGTTGGGCGTCGGCTTTGCGGGTCCCGACATTATACACAACGCTGCGCACGACACCCGTCACGCCAACATTTTCCCCTGCCATTAAGAGTAAGCTTTTATGCTCTACCGTCTGCTGATCACGGGATTGATTTCTGGTGTTGTTGCCGGTGCAGTTGCAACAATTTTCCATTTTTTTATGGTTCAGCCTCTAATTTTGGAAGCAGAAAAATACGAAATCCCATCTTCTGTCGTTACTACATCTGAACAGCCGTCGCGTACCCATACTCACGAACTTGAGTTAACTGGCAACGGTATTATGCGTGGCACCTTCACGTTCATAGCTAATTTAATTGTCGGCATCGCCTTTGGCATTCTGTTGGCGACCGGACTGACACTCTACGGGCGCCCAATTGGCCGGGTTGAAGGAATTGGCTGGGGAACAGCAGGTTTTCTTGCGTTTTCTCTCTTGCCCGCACTCGGCTTACCGCCGGAGGTCCCAGGTTCAGCCACCGCGGAACTTTTTCCTCGGCAGGTCTGGTGGTTATCAACTGCCTTTGCCAGCGTGATGGGGATTGCCTTAATCGCTTTTAATTCGCAATTTTTGTGGAAAGCTGCAGGATTACCGGTATTGATCGCGCCTCATGTCATCGGGGCACCCAAACCACCTCCCAGCGCCGTCGGTTCCGTTCCGCCGGAGTTAGCTGCCCACTTCGTAGTTAACACGCTCTTTTTTACGGCAATAATGTGGGTCATCTTAGGTATAACATCCTCTTACGTGATGCAGCGATTAGATGCCAAAGATAAATTCTCCTACCAAACAGAGACTTAAATCTCCTAGCTGGAACTAACGCCTTTCTCAAATTTTAAAAATATCCGGGTAGGTTTAGTAAGGTTTCCTCAACGATTTAGAAAAGTAAGTTTGAACATGTTTGGGTTTAGTTTTCCGAAATTAGCAGTCCTAATCATTATTGTTGCAGCCGTATGGTATATCTTTAAAGCCATAGGCCGAAGACGTGATCTAAACGAAGTAGCTATTAAAAACGGTAAAATAAAAAAAAAATCACGATTACCTCAAATAATCTGGTTGATCTTATTAATAAGCTTAATCACCTTTTTGCTTGTTTGGGGCCTTAAACCCTACATTTGACCTCAAGTTTTGACTTGTAGGTTAGAAACACCGTAGCACTAAATTTTCAACAAAATGAAACCCAGTCTGGTAAGGTTTGTGATGAGGGAAAATAAGGTATGATTATTAAATTACTGAAAATTGTCCTACTGGTTACCTTAACTGGATGCACCTCGCCCCCGACATTTTCTCCCACCAATTTAAATTCTGTAGTGATGGTACTTCCGGTATGGCCGGATTACAGAAAAAATGACGTCGAACGATCTAGGGTGTTAGAAGAACCTGAGGGAACTGCAGTTGCGATTAAACCCGGAGGTTACTTAGTCACGAACTTCCACGTCATTCGTCGTGCCCTAAGTGTCTCTGTTCGGCTCACCGATGGCCGACTGTTAACGGCAGAAATTGTGGGAGTAGATCCACTAACTGATCTTGCTTTAATTAAAGTACCTGAAGACATTACCGTCTTACCGATCGGGCAGGAACCACCTTTAGCCGCTCCAGCCTGTGCAATCGGCAACCAATTTGGTTTGGGGCTGTCTGTCACTTGTGGGGTAGTTTCTGCAACCCATAGAACTGGTACGGGTTTTAATAAAATTGAAGACTTTATCCAAACGGATGCCACAGTAAACCCTGGGGCTTCGGGGGGAGCCCTCGTCAATGACCAAAATCAGCTTATAGGTGTGCTATCCGCAATATTTACAAAAAAAAGTGACGCAAACCTGGGAATCAATTTTG
>JAOMCN010000093.1 GCA_028345065.1 Rhodospirillales bacterium | reverse complement strand
TTCGTCTAACCGTCCCTGTTCCTGGAGTGCAACTCCTAGATTGTTATGTGCCTCTGCGTAGTCAGCCTTGATAGCGAGAGCCTTGTGGTAACTTGTAACGGCCTCATCCAGCTTTCCCAGTTCTTTGAGCGTGTTCCCTAGATTGCTGTGCGCCTCTGCAAAATTAGGCTTGAGATTAATAGCCTTCTTTATGAGACCAACAGCACGCTCGTTATCTCCTACTTGATGGGCAATCACACCAAGCAGATGAAGAGCATCGGTATGATTGGGGTTGGTTTGTAGTATCTGTTCATAAATGGTCTCAGCCTTCGACAAGTCACCCACAGTATGGTGCTGAACAGCAATGACCAAGGCTTGCTCGAGAGTTATAGTTTGTTCCTCGGGGGGCTTTGCCATAGAATTTTACCGAATGCTACGAAATCTCTCGGACCCCAATTGGGCCATTCATGGGTCTGTGTGTGTGGCAACAGGGTTCCAGACCACCCCTTCGAGAGGAGGATAGCTTGACTGTGATGGATATTCCAGTTGTTACAAATTCTAATTTGCGCATATCAGTCTACTAGGCTAATTATTTTTAACCTAAAAATATAGCTTAAAAATTTAGCGTGCGATGGCCTTAGCTTTTTGCTGACTTAGAAATACGTGAAACCAAATAATTTCCTAAACATAAATACTCCAGAGAACCGTTACTGAACGAGTTAAGGGCATCAGTGGGAGATTCCACGATGGGCTCTCCAGGAAGATTAAATGAAGTATTTAAAATAATAGGAAACCCTGAAACCTTATCAAATGCTTTAATTAATTTATACAAAGGTTCGTTCTCGTTTTCTGTCACTGTCTGAACTCGGGCAGACCCATCCACATGGGTAATGGCAGGAAAATTATTCTTTAATACTTTTCCTTCTCTCATCATAACAGGGGATTCGCCATCAATATCAAAATATTGTCCGGCGCGTTCTTCCAGCACCACTGGGGCATATGGACGATATCGATCTCGATGTTTGATATGTAAATCAAGAATATACTTCATGTTTGGACTACTGGGGTTAGCTAAAATACTTCTATTCCCTAACGCTCTTGGACCAAATTCACTTCTCCCCTGAAACCAACCAACTACTTTGTTATTAAAAAGAAGAGAAGCAACTCTATCATATATTTGGTCTTCCTCTACAAACTCAAATTCAAAAGAAAATTCTTCAATTGCAGTTAAAATCTCATTATTCACATATGCCCGACCGTAAAAGTCTGTCACTGATTCAGCTACGCGCTTCTTCATTAAGATATTCGATGCTGCTAGCGCGGCACCAATTGCCGTGCCGTTATCCTCTACCGATCCATTAAGAACAACATTTTCAAATAAACCACTGCGAATAATTTTTTCATTTGCGACAACATTGAGCGCAACCCCTCCCGCATAATAAAGTGTGTTTGTAGGATATTTCTCCTTCAAGATAGTAAGGATATCCATAAGAATTTTTTCTGTGTCTCTCTGCACCATTGCGGAAATATCTGCATAATGCTTCTCACCGCTTAAATCTTTGCCAAATATATTAGGAGATTTAAATTCCCTATGAAGTTTTTCATAATCAAGCGTAATCAAACCGTCTTTGTTAACGGACAGAATATTGAGATTAGTGTATTCCGCAGAATTTCCTGATGCGGCAAGTCCCATTACCTTGCCGGCCTCGGAATGCAAACCAAAACAATAATTTGATGCCCAGCGCCAATAATGCCCAATACTTTGAAGTAAACCATTACTGTTTAGATTGCATTTTTCAAAACTAGCAACTGACGGACTGAAACGATAAACTAGCGATATATCGTTACCATCAAACCAATATGCCGAAACTGTTTCCTTCCCCATCATATGGACATGAGAGACGCAATCGGGGCCTAGATCCTCAGATATATTAAATTTTGGTCTGTCTCTTTCTAGTGAACCACTTCCATCAACAATTAAAACAATACCTGGCAATAAATTGGAATAATGTAATATGTATTCCATATGGGAAAAATGATGGGGAACATAATATGTTCCCCTATAATCATTAGGTGCGCCGCCTATGTGGTCAAATAACCAATTGTTCTCTACGTGGTTGAAACTCCATGGAGTGCTGATTGCAATAGATTGTATATCGGCATGCCGTATACCGGCTTGATTTAAACAATATTCTACACATTCAGATACCAACGCTTTATCTTCTTTTAAAAATATAGGTTGCCGCTTAATCCGAGAAATACGCTCAGCTTGAATGGCTGAATAAATCTTCCCATTGTGGGTTAAAGCAACCGCTCCATTATGTGACCTCGAGATCCCTAATACCCACATGTCTCTTTATATTTCTATACCTAGCAAATGTTCTTCTAAGATAACTCGAGCTTTTTCTGAGTCTTTTATATTATTGAGACTCTTTCTCACTAATAACCAACCCTCATTGCGCTGTGTCTCACTTTCAAGAAAAACTTTTGTATTTTCTATGCACTGCCTAGCGCAACGTTCTGCCTCATAATATTGACCATTTTGGTATAAAACACGTGATTGCATTGCCAAATAGATAGCATTTTCATGCGGATCCAACGTTTCAAGTAGTTTTTCGTTCTTGGTTTCGTCAACATACCTTTGCGTCAGGATATCGAATGGCTTGTGGACTTCTATTAACATAAATAGCTGTCTAATCCTGTTGCCCGCGACATCATATTTCCGGTTGTCTAACATACGGGTGATCGCTTCACAGCAGGCATCTATAAATTGCTTGATAAACGTTGATGTCTTATAGGGACTATTAAGACACACATGATGTAAAATTGCAGTTGCATCATCGAAATTGTCTTGGGAGATCGCGGAAAGGCATTGATCTAAGGCAGCTTCGTGATCAAATGGTTTCTTACCTCTTTGTAAATCAATAGCGTGTCCCCGGTTGTCGTATGCGTCAATGTAATTAGGTTTGATTTCCATCGCTCTATTAAAGTGAGTAACTGCGTCATCCAACTGCCCCAGTTCTCTGAATGTTGCGCCAA
>JAOMCN010000092.1 GCA_028345065.1 Rhodospirillales bacterium | reverse complement strand
ACATACTTGGTCACCGTGCCTTTACCTAAAGGCGTGTTGTAGTGCTGCTTCCAAAATGGGGCTTGGCCTCGTCTTTGTCTTCAACAACGTCATTGACAATATCGAGGACTTTACCCCCGATGGTTCCTATCAGGTTCCAAATCATGTAAACCTCAATCAGTTTGAATTTTAACGGGAGTGACTTCTATGTCTGTTGAACTAGAAATGTTGGTATGGGTCTCAACCCTTACATTATTCATGTGGGTGCCATACGTTTTATCAGCAATGGTCAACGATGGCCCGATTGCCTCTTTTAAATGGCTGGGTGACGAAAAGCAGCGGTTCATCTGGGCCGAAAGAGCCAAGCGAGCGCACTACAACGCAATCGAAAACCTCATTCCATTTGCGGCTATCGTAATCGTTGCCCATCTAGCAGAAATATCGAATGATGCGACTGCTGCCGCTGCAACCGCATTTTTCTGGCTTCGTGCGATACATTACGTGGTTTATACAGTTGGAATTACTTATCTTCGAGGCCCAGCTTATGCCCTTAGTTGGCTTGCTCAAATTTGTATCGTTTACCAGATCATTAGTCATTAAGTTCTGGGCGACTGCTCCTGCCGTTAACGCCCTCGCTTGTAGGTCAGGGGAATTAGTAGACAACTGATCGAGTTGCGTTAACACCCGAGTTGAGTGGCGAGGTCTGCTAAATCACTGGCGATAAAATCCCAATCCTTTTCAGCTTGTTGATCCTTAATCTGACCGGGGCCATGCTCGAGGCGGGGTATAAATGCGGTCTGCATTCCATGTTTCTTGGCCTCAATGAGATCATAATTGTGGCATGCAACCATCAAGATACTTCCAGGGTCGAGAGCAAGTAGCTCAATAGCCATTTGATATACTTTTCCATCTGGCTTATATGCACGGGCGTTTTCGGCAGTCAGCACACAATCGAAATTAAGTTTACAATGCCTTGCGATGGATACGAGCCATGAAAAATTGCCATTGGAAAGTGTTGATACGATAAATCGAGACTTTAGCCGCATAAGAGAATCACTCACATCAGGCCACGCATCAGGCCTCGTCCAGACCAAATTCAAATACTTTCTTTCCGTCTCTGTTAAACAGTCAAGCCTATACAGTGGGATCAATTCCTCAAGACGGTCTCTAAAAAAAATGTCTATATTAGCCCATGGTCGTTTCTTTGCGTTAACCGCATCCATATCTTTTCTATATGTGGACTTCCATTCATCGACAAAAGTGCTCCAATCTTCGTGAATTTGCTTTTCTTGACCGATTTGTTCTAACTCGCGAATTGCCGCAGTACGCCAGTCAACGAGGGTACCAAAGACATCGAATGTTAGAGCTTTTATATCCATAAAATACGCCTCACCTGGGTTTATTAGCTGCTTTGCCGAGCCTGAAGAAGCGGCGGAGGTTCTGACCTACAAGCGAGGGCGTTAATAATGATTAGCTACTTGGTGGCGTATATTGAACACCCTTAGCAACGCTACGAATTTCTTCAATATCGACCGCTTCTAAGGTTACAAACTTATCTGCAGCTCCACTTGCTCTAGCCTTTAAAGACATTGCAGCGACCTGTGCAAATGAGTCTGCTTCGACCATAACGCAGACGTCATATTCGCCACGTGTAATATCAACGCTTATAAATTTAGCCCCAACGCTATTGCATAAAACTTCCATTGCTGCCGCCCGATCTGAGTCACCACCAACAATTCCTTTGGCCCCTTCATCAGTATAAGTTGCTAGAAATATGTATTTAGCCATCGATTTTCCTCCCTGTTAGCAGGTTTAATCCCCGCATTTTGAGTTTATAGGGAGAGTTTCTGACCTACAAGCGAGGGCGTTAGCGTAACAAATCGCTAACTGTGCGGCCTTCTCGGCTCACATCCAATGCTTCCCAATACTCTTGAACTTTTTTTTGGGTAGCCGTCTTTCATCCAAAGATAGACTGCTTGGACATGGGGTCTTTTAGCGGCATGCTCCATATTCCACTTCAAATTGAGCCATTCATCCTCTGAGACTTGACCATCAAAATATGCAATCATTTCTTCAAGTAGGCTGCGAAGGATTCTGACCCCGACCAAATTCGCCCGAAACTTCTCGTCTTCACCAAAAGTGCTGTACTCCGTATCAATACGGCGCTCAAAATTCCGAAAGTCGGCATTGGTACACCCCGTTTCCGCAAACCAATTAATTCGCTCTGACCGTTGGTCGGCCATTGATTTGCGAAGCAAGTACGAGTTCTGTTTCAGCTCTAAAGCCACAAATGCAATGGATATGATAATTGCGATACTGACAACTATCTCAGCTACAAAATACACCTCTTGTAGGGTCATTGTTTTCTCCAATTTTGCTAATCAATCTAACTGATCGAGGTTAACATGATCTGGAACATAATCGGAAGTATCGGGGGCAAAGGTCTGAAAGCTCACTTCAGTATCTTATAGTGTTGGAGCGTCCCCCCTTTCCGGCAAATCCCCCCTACTTCGCCCCCTCAAAAACGGGAACACAGCGCACGAACACCACGAACCCGATCAAGGTGCGGAAAATGGCTGTATTCCAGGAGATTACCGTAGGTCAGGAATCACAGTCAACCATTGATAAGCATTGCCTGTTACGGCCTTTCACAGTCTTTTCGGCACCAGTAATGGCACCGAAATCCGACGCTCATTGGGATATTTTATTCGGCACCAAGAAGGCACTAAGGCCGTTTTACATCCGACGCTCCTAGTTGAAAACGCGCAGAAAACCGCCGTTAAAGCTGGTGACCCCGACAGGATTCGAACCTGTGACCGTCGGATTAGAAATTTGTGAATCACCCATTTTAGCCAAGCTCTCCAAGTGGTTGTAAACAAGCCATAATTGGCTGTCTTCTGCGATTCTAAGCGATATTTGATTCCACGGTCAAGCTAATACTGACACAGTTAGAAACAGCCCTACACAGCCTTTTCCGACCCTTATTCCGACCCGACATCCGACGGTCGGCACTGGAGCATCGGATCTTTAATCCGACGGTTCTGG
>JAOMCN010000094.1 GCA_028345065.1 Rhodospirillales bacterium | reverse complement strand
CCCTGCATTGCCGCATCCACCTTGGCTTCGTCGGAAAGAGAATTGTCGAGGTCCAACGCCAATAACATGCACTTTGCTGCAGCAACACAACTTGCGGAAGAGCTGCCTAAACCCGACTTTAAGGGAAGATACTTGTGAAGTATCAGATCTATGCCCTGGGAGGAATTGGTTGAATACCGCCCCCAAATCCAGTTGGCGACTTTCTGAACGTTGTTTTCTTCTAACGAAATTCCAGTAGCATCCAGTTCATCGGCATACGGGCCGGTAATTTTTACAAGCCGGACGTCATTAATTGATCCATTTGGGCGGGCCTCGACAATATCCCCCAAATGCTTCAGACAAAATCCGGCAACATCGTAAAAGGGGCCGAAATTACCGACGCTAGCTGGAGCAAAGGCGTATAATGTTTTTGATTGGGGAGCCATTTAATCGATATTACTAAAAGTTGATACACTGGAGAGTACGGTTGTGCCTGAGATGGATAATTCCAATTGTCAATTTCTGGGCATAATTTGTTACTTAATCTGCAGTGCAAAATCAATAAAACATACTTTATTTAAGATACCTTGTGATGGCCTTAAGGGGCAAGCATTGTAAGTCGAACGTAATTTGTTGACCGTTTCGCGTGTCACCTTCATAGTGAACCCCAGTAACTTATTGAAACGGCAGGGGGGAAATTATGGGTGAAGAATTTACTATTGCTAGTTTCCGTGATGTGGCAGACGGACTACAGGCGGGACAATTCGATGTCGGGGATCGTAAAAAAGCGGCGAGCCTCGACGATCTGGATCCAATTTATAAGCAGTTGTTAGATAAACCGGTTGTGATGGTGCTTGCCGTCATTGGGGCGGACGGTCGTCCCGGTTTAACTCCAATGTGGTTTGACTATGAAGATGATCATATTTTAGTAAATACGGCTGAGCAGCGACCAAAGTGTAAGTGGATCCGAAACAATCCACAATTGACATCGCTATTGCTTAACCCAGAAAATCCATACCATTGGGTGAGCATTAAAAGTACGGTGGTGGAGGAAGTGCTTGAAGACGATGACCCAAGCGTCACCACGCAACTCGATAAAATTTGGACTAAATACACCGGTGAAGAGCCACCCTACGCTTTGCGTGATCCGTCAATCGATGAAAAGCGCGTACTTTTTAAGTGTCGCATTGACCGAATTGCAACTTTCGGGAAGCCGTAAGTTCAAAAGGTCGCGAAGCCAAAAGTTGAAGGGTGGTATTGCGTCGTCGCCGTTCGAAGGCGGGGTGCTGGATAATATAATGAACCTACCGCTAGAACGTTGGTTTGCGGATCGTTCCTGGTGACGGGACAGCTAAACTACTACAATTGAATGATTAAAATGCATAAGTTAAATCACGAAATTTGGGCAATTATACCGTGTAAGAAACTTGAATTTAGTAACGGTCGGCTGATAGACGTATTATCGTTTTCAGAGCGCCGACAACTCGCCTGTTTAATGTTGGAAGATGTTTTAACTGCGCTTTCCCACTCTACCAAATTAGCGGGCGTTCTGGTAGCAAGCGACGACCCTGTAATCAAAAGTATTGCAGCTGGATTTGGCGCACGTTGCCTGGAAAACTACACTGACAAGGGACTTTCTTCGGCACTTACAAGCGCCAGCCTTTTACTTGCTGAAGAGGGAGCAAAAGGGGTGATTGCTATACATTCCGATGTGCCTCTAATGACACAGAATGACATCAAACCGGTCATTACGAGTATCGAAAAAAGCCCCGCCGTTACAGTTGTACCTGCCGATAGAGACCTTGGTACAAACTTGTTGGCCATGTCCCCGCCCGGAATAATTGAATATTCGTATGGTAAGAAGAGTTCTTTGCGTCATGCGATGGCTGCGCGAGCAGTTGGAATTGAACCAACCTTGATCCACGCGTCGCGGTTCGGTCTTGATCTCGATACACCTGAAGACCTTGAACGTTTTCTTTCAAGTCCTTCAGATACAAAAACATTTCGTTACCTCGCGGAAAGCGGCGTGCGGGACCGTTTGCTCAACGAGGGAACGGTTGGGTTGCGGGTGAAGGCCGTTGGGTAAGGGTAATGCAATGAAACGACACATAAAAAATACAAGTGCCGATAATTTATCGGTGTTATCAAGTTGGAGTGACGCAACTGAGGAACCTGAGGTAACCTCTTTGTTAATGCAGGCGGATTTGGGAAATCTTATGAGCGCGGCCAAAAGTCTGCGTGATCAACGATATGGCTCGGTGATTTCTTATTCGCGTAAGGTATTTATTCCCCTTACACAGCTTTGTCGGGATAGCTGCCACTATTGCACGTTTGCGCAGCCACCTCGTAAAAATAAATCAGCCTACTTGCTTCCAGATGAAGTTTTAAAAATAGCTAATGCAGGAGCCAAGGCTGGTTGCAAGGAAGCGTTGTTCACATTGGGTGATAAACCCGAACTACGCTATAAAGCAGCGCGTGATGAGTTGGCGAGTTTGGGCCACAAAACTACTATTTCATATCTCGCTGAGTGTGCTCAGCTGGTTTTCGAAAAAACCGGCTTATTTCCGCATATGAACCCAGGTCTCTTGGATCGAACTGAAATATTGACGCTTCGGGATGTCTCAATTTCCCAAGGTATAATGCTAGAAAGTATCTCTGAAAAGCTGTCTCAAAAAGGTGGGCCACATTACGGCTCACCTGATAAGAACCCAATGCGCCGTCTTGAAACTATCCGCCTCGCGGGTGAGGAAAGTGTAGCTTTTACGTCCGGTTTATTGATTGGAATTGGAGAAACCCGGAGGGATCGCATTGCATCTCTTTTTGCGCTTTTGGAACTCCACAGAGAATTTGGTCATATCCAGGAGATCATCATACAAAATTTTCGGCCGAAGCCGTCGACACGTATGGCTAACCATCCTCCCGCAACATTAGAAGAATTACTGTGGACCATTGCCGTTGCCAGAATCATATTTGGGGAGGAAATGAATATTCAAGCACCCCCAAACCTGAGCCCTGGCGTATTGGC
>JAOMCN010000091.1 GCA_028345065.1 Rhodospirillales bacterium | reverse complement strand
GGAGATGTATTGGGAGAAGCGGGCGCTATTATCGTTGCCGAACCTTCTGCTAATTACCCATTGATTGGTCATAAAGGTGCTCTTTGGCTGAAAGCTCGAAACCAGGGCATCACCGCCCACGGATCAATGCCCGAACTAGGTGAGAACGCTATATACAAATCAGCTCGCGCTATTACAAAACTTGAGGAATTCGACTTCAACGTTGCCCGTCACGAAATATTGGGAAAGCCCACGCTAAACGTTGGAACCGTAGAAGGGGGGATGAATATTAACTCAGTTCCCGACATAGCAGAAGTCGGGATCGATATCCGTACAATCCCAAGCCAACAGCACAGCCAAGTAAAAGAAGGACTCCAGAGTTATCTAGGTGAGGAGATTGAAATTGATACATTGGTAAATGTTGGTGCAATTTGGACTAACCCCCATGATACTTGGATACGGGAAGTATTTAAAATAATGACACCAATTTTAGGTAGAGAGATTGAAACCCGTACTGCTTCATATTTCACTGATGCGGCCGCCTTGACCCCTGCCTACGGGGGAGCGCCAACTGTCATATTAGGTCCGGGAGAACCTCTTATGGCACATCAAACGGACGAATACTGCCAAATTGATCGTATTGACGAAGCTGTGGAAGCGTACCTTAAATTAGCTCAGTCTTGGTGTGAACTTTGAACTTGTAATCCTATCGGATTTGAATCCCGACGAATTAGAGCCACCGTGTCAATCGTCCACTGCCCTTCTCCCAGTTGTTGTAAGAGGCTTCAGTCCAATCTAACAAGATTTTTAATAGTGACGATGGTGTTTTGACGTTGCCTCGATCTTTGATTTGAGGACCATTTATTTTATTTGCCCAATCTTCCAAATCACGCCTGGCTGCGGTTTTAGCCAATTCTAATGGCGGTTTTGTTAGTGTATTGGCTACCTGATATTGAAAATTCATTTTATTTGCCTCCCTCAAAGCACATGACTGCTCATGCCACTAGCTTTCGAAGCTTCATAACAGGATTCAGTCCATCTCCAGAAGATATTCCTCAACGCTTGCCAGGGAAACTTGGTAAATTGAAAGGCAACTGAGTTGACAACGTTAGAAACCCTAATCCCATCTACCTTAGCCGGATTTACAATAGTCATTTATACCTTTCCTCTGATTTGTGTTGTTTAGGAAGGCGTATAAACCGGTTTGCGACGTTGCAGTAGCGATCATTAATCAACTCAGCCATGCATTTTCTGCGGGAGTTAAGATTTCTGCAATAAACAGGATAACCTGTTTAAGGTGATCTAGATTTAGCTAGAAACCAAGGTTCTTCAGATTTCAACAGTATTTATTAAATGTTATTTAGCGCGACTTGCAGCAGTCGGCGCATTAAAAGTCGAACCAGCATTGAAAGTCCACTCAGAAAACAGATCGGGACCAACCTCAAATTCCCGGGTTTGCCACTTATCCGTCACAATATCCTCGTCAGCACAATACTCCAATGCACCTCCAAGGGGACTTTCAAAATACCAAAAGCAAGCTGAAGAAATGTAGTGCCTGCCAGGACCAACTTGGCTGCGCCAGCCGCGTTTTGTCAAAAATTGCCCACCCCCAATTACCTCGTGTATATCACGAACCTTGAAAGCCAGATGGTTAAATTTCGGCTTACGAGCGTCTATATTCATAACAAACAAATTATGATGGTTGCCATATTTCCCGGCGCGCAGAAACACTCCACGCCTCGTATACCGATCTGTCGCACGAAACCCTAAACGTTCGCCATAAAATGATTCAACTATTTTAAAGTCGGGAACACCCAATACAATATGACTTAAAGTCTGCGGAGTGGCTCGATCGTAATAGGTAGCGGGTTTATCAACTCGAACGTTACCGCCGGGTACATTATATTGTAACGGTTTTGGCTTTAAGTTTCTGAGTTTGGAAACACAAAATTTTATACCCAATCCAATGTCGTCCAAAGTGGAGAATGATCCGTCCTCGAATATTTTTAACTTACGATCTCGCGAAAGTTCTTGTGCCAAATTTTTTAAATCCTTTTTTTTCTCGACACCCCATGTAACTTCACGAACGGTCGATCCAGCTTGGATAGGCGATGGCAGACTTCGGCTATCAAATGCCCGAATTTTAACCTCGGAACCGTCAACGCATGCGTAGTCAGCGCCATACGCTCCAGTTTTTTGTACTTTTAAACCCCAGTCGGTCAAAAACTTTTTAGATTTTGCAATATTTTTAACGCCAAAGGTAACGGCCTCAATCCCTATGATACTCACAGGTTCCTCCTCATTTTCGCTTTCGAAATATTATACGTGCTTCACGACGCTTAATTTTCCAATTATATTCCGTTAGTGCAAATTCTTCATGGTATTCGCCTACTACGAAAGGACCCTCCAGTGGATATGGTGTATTTTCATCACCACCGTAAAGATAGAGGGTATAATAGGTGACACCTTTCGCATGTGTCTCTTCGATGACCGAGAATACCGTTGAAGTAACGAAATGCCTCGTTTTGTTAGGTGGGGTCGTCTTAACCCATGCAATAAAATCATCAGCCTTTAATTCTTCACCCAATCGAACGTAAGTTGCATCAACTGTCATCAATTCTGCAAGCTCATCATGCCTCCTTTCGTCCTGTAACCGCCCAAATTGTAAAGATACAGATTCACACGCATCTTTAATGAGCAATATTTTCGATTGATCCATAAATTATCCTTTCAAATCAGAGAGAACTCTCACGAATTGCATACCTTCGCCGAAAACAATCACCAATTAAATTAAGTGATAAAACTGTAAGGAATAAAACTAATGCTGGCATAAAGGATAGGTGCGGATCTGTATTAATGTCGGCAAACCCCTCGGCAATCATTCCACCCCAGGTAGGCGTGGGAGGAGGAATTCCAACACCTAAAAATGATAAAGAACCCTCTATCATTATTATGATAGACATGAAGGAAAGAATGTAAGCTAAATTTGGCAGCAATATATTTGGTAAAATCTCGTATAGAAGAATTCTAAGGTCTGAAGCTCCCTGAGCCCGGGCTGCCAGTACAAATTCTCGTTCTGAATAAGA
>JAOMCN010000090.1 GCA_028345065.1 Rhodospirillales bacterium | reverse complement strand
AATTCTCATTTTATTAACTTTTTACTTGCAACACTTGGCAAATATAGCAAATTAAGTTAAATCTCGCGACTGGCATTCAGAGTAAATAACAACATGATTTTATTTGAACTTAAATGTACTAACGAACATCATTTTGAAGCTTGGTTTAGGGACGGCGGCGCTTTTGATAGGCAAGCAAAGGACGGAAAAGTAGAATGTCCGGTTTGCCTGGATACATCGGTGGTTAAAGCGCCAATGGCCCCGGCGGTGTCTACATCCAGTCGCAAAAATAGCAGTAAACAGCAGGGCGAACTTCGCGCAAAAGAAGTTGCAAGGGAAATAATAAAAGCTGTAAGCAAAATTCAGAAGCACGTTGAAGAGAATTGCGATTATGTAGGAGACAAGTTTGCTGAAGAAGCGAAAGCTATTCACTATGGCGAAGCTAAAGAGAGGGGAATTTATGGTGAGGCTACGGACGAAGAAGCTGTAGAATTATTTGAAGAAGATATTCCTGTTTACAAAGTACCGTGGAACCAGCGGAGAGACTCATAAAATTTGATTAGACTTTACAAATACTAAACAAAAAGAAGAGCCTGTTTTAATCTGCATTTTTAGCCGCGGGATTTTCAGTTTTGTGATTTACCATAAACGCGGCTAAACCGACAATTGCCTTTTACAGCCATTTCAAGCTTAGTACCTCTGCATAGCGATTGTAAATTACTCAACACGTTTGAAAATTAGGTAAAGGTGAGGTTTAATTCTTTTAGTAGGGTAAACTGAAATGTTTTATACAGTATTGGCTTTTTTAGCGAAAATCATGTAGTTAACGTTTAGATCGTCACTAAGTATCCACTCATCAAATAGGAACTTATAAGTAAGGCCTTTTATATCTGCGATGGTAAAACTCTGTCCACGTAGCAGGGTGCAAAATTCAGATGGTTTTAAGAACAGCCGCCAGTCATGTGTTCCCCGCGGCAACCAACGTAAAACGTACTCAGCCCCGAATTTAGCAAATGCCAAGGATTTCAACGTCCGGTTTAGAGTGGCACAAACCATTACTCCGCCCGGCTTTACAAGAGTTCCACATGCAGAAATAAAGCCCTCTGGGTCTGCTACATGTTCTATAACCTCCAAATTCACCACGGCATCAAATAAAAGCCCGCGCGCAGCTGCATCTTCAGGTAGCAATTTCTCATAAGTAATATCCAGACCACTCTGAGTAGCGTGAATACTTGAACTCTTGATGTTTTCCTCGCCGGCATCTATACCCATAACATGGGCTCCTAAGCGGGACAGGGGTTCACAAATAAGGCCGCCCCCACACCCAATATCAATAATAGATAAATTTTTTAAAGGCTTCTTCCGAGTAACATCACAACCAAAATGAGCACACAAATGATCGCGGATAAATGTCAAACGAACAGGATTTATCCTATGTAAAGGTGCAAATGGTCCTTCGGTATCCCACCATTGACCGGCCAAGTCCTCGAATCGTTCCACCTCCTTTTCTGAAGCGGTTGTCCGATTTGTTCGCTTTTCGTGTTTATAGAATATTTTGTCCGACTTCGCCATCTATTGCCAATTCCAAATTCTTGCTATTTAAGCTTGAGACAGAGTATGTATACCGGCGAGCGCGCGCCGACAACCTAGGCAACCCTGATAGAGTATACTTTTTATTGTCGTTTGATAGGCGCCGTAGTAATCAGACTAAGGACTACCCAAAATGTATCGGATCGTGCAAAAATTTGGCGGAACGTCAGTCGCTGACACTCAACGTATCAAAGAAGCAGCTAAGAAGGTGGCATTTGAGCATAGCCAAGGTCATCAAGTTATCGTCGTGGTCTCTGCAATGGCGGGTGTCACAAATAAACTAATTGAATTTAAAAATTCCGTAAATAATTGCTCAGATGCTTCAGAGTACGATGTAGTGCTGTCATCAGGAGAGCAAACTAGTGCAGCTTTAATGGCGCTAGCATTACAAAATATCGGTGTTCGGGCCCGCTCATGGCTTGGTTGGCAAATTCCGATTTGGACTGACAATGTACATGGAAAGGCTCGTATTACTGGAATTGAGACAGACTTATTGGAAAACCAGTTGAAGGAAAATGAGATAGTCGTCGTCGCTGGGTTTCAGGGATTAACACCTGACAAACGAATTACTACACTAGGGAGAGGCGGCTCTGACTTAACCGCAGTGGCACTCGCTGGAGCTTTGCAAGCACACCAGTGCGATATATTCACTGATGTAGAGGGTATTTATACGTGCGATCCTAGAATAGTTAGCAGTGCGAGTAAGCTGGATAAAATTACCTATGAAGAAATGATGGAAATGTCATCTTTAGGGGCCAAAGTACTACAAACCCGTGCTGTAGAACTGGCAATGAACTATAATGTCCGGATCCAAGTCCGATCCGCATTTATTGATTCTCCGGGAACATATTTAGTAAGCGAGGATGAAATCGTGGAACAACAAGTTGTTAGTGGAATTTCTCACAACCGTGATGAAGCAAAAGTTACCTTGCTGAAGGTCTCCGACCGCCCTGGCGTTGCTGCAGGAGTATTTGGTCCTTTGGCAGAGGCCTCGGTTAACGTCGATATGATCGTTCAAAACGTATCAGAGGATGGTAAAACTACTGATTTAACATTTACGGTCGGACAAGCCGACTTAAACTTAGCTGTCGAATTGCTTGAGACCAGAAAAGACGAAATAGGATTCCATAGAATTGTAGCAGATGCCGAATTGGTAAAGATATCAATCGTAGGGGTAGGAATGCGCAGCCACCCGGGTGTAGCCCAAACTATGTTTAATGCCTTAGCAAAAAAAGGAATAAATATAAAAGTTATATCTACCTCAGAAATTAAAGTGAGCATCCTCATCGATGAGGAATATACCGAATTAGCATTGAAGGCACTTCACTCTGCCTATGGTCTAGACCGTGACACTGATCGTATCGGATCACCATAGCATTAAGCTATGGACAACAAGTGTCCTGAACCAATTTAGTAATTCAGGTCGGCTCGGTATTTATTGGGTTAAAATGGAGATGGCGACAAATGGTGCGCCCACCTTTCGATAATTTGACCAAACCAGATGCGGCACCAACAGTAATTTCTAGTTCGCGCCGGCTGCTATCACGCCTCCGCGATACCATGGCTGGAAATGGTGAACCCCAGGAACGTTTAGATAGCATCGTATCTATTATCGCCGCTGATTTGGTAGCGGAGGTTTGTTCGGTCTATGTTCTGCGGGCGGGCGACATTCTTGAACTGTTTGCGGCAACCGGTCTATCTCCTAAGGCTATTCACCTGACGCGTCTCGCCATAGGTGAAGGCCTCATT
>JAOMCN010000009.1 GCA_028345065.1 Rhodospirillales bacterium | reverse complement strand
ATTGTCGTTTGGAGCTACTCCACTTCCACTATCGGTGAGAGTGGAAGTAACGGTGGAAATTCCAAACTGATTTGGAGCCGGCGTATAGGTAAGGGCACCAGTGCCGTCTGCCGCAAGGGCTGGCTGTACCGAGAAGAGAGATGAATTAGTGTTGCTCAAAGCGAAGGATAGAGTTTGACTGTTTTCGTCCGAGCCTCCTCCCTTAGTTGTCGCGGCAACGAAGTTGGCTATACTCTGCTGTCCCGCATCTTCAAGGACAGCAGGGACCGAACGTAGCGTTTGACTAGGTTCGTCGTTGACGGCATTGACGGTAATGGTGAAGGCATTGGATTTTACCGTATTGCCGCCTGCACTATCCCGCACGTCGACGGTAATGCTGGCACTTCCATTCGCATTGTCTGCCGGTGTAAATGTGAGCGTACCGTTATTTGCGATCGCCGGCTGTACGGCAAAGAGGCTGTTCAGATTATTGGTCACGACATAGGAGATGGTCTCCGCACTCTCGAGAAGACCTCCATCACCAACGTCCGTGGCGGTCACAAAACCGTTAATGGTCTGTGCTCCTGCATCCTCGTTGACAGTAAGTCCGCCCGCCCCGGTATTAAAGGTCGCATCCGGGTTATCATTGACAGAAGTAATGGTTACACTTGCCGTTTCCTCGAAGGAACTGAATTCACTTGTGCCGCCGTTGGTCGTTGTAGAGACCTTGGTGCCGGCGCTACTGGCGGCGGTCGAAGTTTGGTCCCAGGCTCTATATGTAAAACTGCCGGCTGTACCATGAAAGTTAGTATCTGGGACGAAGCGTATTTTGTCAGCATCATCAAGGAGTAGCGCAGCCCCAGCACTTACGGTGCCGACATCGGTAAAGTTTGTACCGTCCGTTGAGAACTGCAATTTACCATTGCTTACAGTCGTTCCGGTTATGGCAATGGCCTCAATAACGGTGTTATCAGAAGTGGTGCCTGGGGTAACATTATCGGCAGTCTCCAAGACAGAACCATCAGTTACGAGAGCTGAAACCAGTGTTCCGGTCGTCGTCGTCGAAGCGTTCGGCGGCGTATCTTCATTCGCGTTGAGGATGACCGTAGTATCATTGAGTATTGGAGCATCATTTTGTGACGTGACCGCAAACTGGATATTGCCTAATATGGTGTCGTCGTCACCACTCCTCAATGTCCCGCCGTCATCCGAAATTGTCACTCGAAAAACGGCCGCACCCGCGCCGCCGGTATTGGCGTTGGCTGCCGGCGTGAAGGTCAGATTGGCTATGGTGGGATCACTCGCATCTACGGTGAGAGCAGGCTGAACGGAGAACAGGTTGGTTCCCGTTCCACTTTGATGTGCAAGGGCAAAACTGAGAGTTTGGCCGGTTTCTAATGCGCCACCCCGGTCATCAAGGTTGGTTGCAAAACCGTTAATGGTCTGTGCTCCGGCATCCTCGAGAACAGTGAGGCCGGCGTTTGAGGTATCAAGAGTTGCAGTGGGAGGATCATTCACCAAAAGGACGGTGATATTTGCTGTCCTTTGGTCTGAGCTGAATTCAGTTATCCCTCCGTTGGCGGTCGTGGAAACGCGGTTGCCACTCTGTCCCGATGCAGTGGTAGACTGATCCCACGCGCGGAAGGTAAAAGTTCCTCCCGATCCGAAGAAATCCACATCTGTGGGGACGAATTTCAATATATCATTTGCATCCAGAAGCAGAGAGTTTGCCGCATTGTTCGTCGCGGCATCTATATTCGTAAAAGATGAACCCCCGTTTGTCGAAAACTGTAGTGTGCCGTTTGTGACATTAGTGCCCGTGACGGCGATGGCCTTAATCACCGTATTATCCGTGGTTTTCCCCGGTGTTACTTGATCTTCTGGCTCGGTGATACCTGAGTTGCCGATGAGAGTGGCAATGGTCGTTGCGCCAGTTACATCCTCATTCTTACTGACTTCGAAACTGACGTTATTCAGGGTCGGAGCATCATTGACTGAAGGGACCGTAATGGAAAATGCAGGACTGGGGATCGTCGCGTCGTTCTCGTTCGGATCAACGTCGCTTCCGCTATCCTCTAAGGTGACATTGAAGCGCGCGGGTCCTCCGTCTTCAGTATTGGCGTTGGCTTTCAACGTAAATGTTAAGTCGCCGGTGGCGTTATTGATGACGGGCGCCCCACCGCCTGTGAACAGGGTATTTGGCGTCTGGGATCCGTCATTGATTACGGTAAAGGTAAACGTGTCACTGCTTTCCCTGGCCGAAACGTCGACGGCATTCGACGCCCCTGAAAGCGGAGGGGTGAAAAGGGCTATCGTTACAGTGGTGTCACTGTCGGTTTCATTGATGGGGACATCGACGAACGTGGTATCAATGGTTGTGGTTGGCTTATCATTCACTGCATTTATGGTAACGGTCGCTGTTTCTTCCCTTATGCTGAATTCACTTGTCACATTACTGCCATTTTGGGCAGCAGTTGAAACCTTGGTGCCGGCGCTTCCCGCCGCGGTGGTTGTCTGGTCCCAGGCTCGAAAATTAAAGGTACCACCCGATCCGAAGAAATGGGTGTTGGTCTGGACGAAGCGTAATTCGTCACTGGGGCCGAGGAGAAGAGACTGCGCCGCTGATACGGTTCCGACGTTCTGAAATGAACCTCCCGATCGTTTAAACTGAAGGGTTCCATTGGTGATCGCGGTGTTTGTGATGGCGATAGCTTCAAACGCGGTGTTATCGTTAACATTTCCTGGTGTTACGACATCATTTGTTTCTCGTACATTATTGGATCCTAAAAGCGCGTTTATCGTTGTTCCGGCAGTGGCATCTTCATTCTGCTCGAGGTCGGGGCTGAAGTCGATGAGTACAGGGGCGTCATTGACGGAGGCAACGGTAATGGTGAACGCCGGAGTGCTGACGTTAGTGAACGTGGGGTTGAGGATTGTTGCATCGTTTACAGTTTTTGTTCCGTCGTTTTCATTGTCGCCGGAGTCGCTTCCGTTATCACTAAAAGTAACAGTGAATTGAGCTGGACCGCCATCTACCGTATTGGTGTTGGGGGCAAGCGTGTAGCGGAGCGTTCCGCTGGCATCAATCGTCGGTGCGGATGCGAAGAGACTATTACTCGTGCCTCCGGTGTTGGCTACGACAAAGGTGATAGTATCGTTGCTTTCCCGAGCCGCAGCGCTGTTATGGGCGGCGGCCTGTGCGCCGGAAAACGGAACAGCGAAATTGGGGACGACGATCTCTGCTGTGCTATCTTCGTTTATGCTCTGCGCAATCGTAAAGGCGTCGTTTCTCAGAACAGGGGCGTCGTTAATAGGATTGACGGTGATGGTTTTGGAGATGATGCCTGTGCTGAAGGCTGATGCGCCGCCTGGCGCCGCTGGGTTGGCGCCTGCGTTATTAGTGTCGAATACTCGTGCCGTCGTGCCGGTCGATGTGTTTCCCTGGGTCTGATCCCATGCCCGGTACTGAAGCGTAACGGTTCCGTTAAAATGTTTTGCCGGTGCAAAACGAACCCTTTGATTATCGCTGCTACCGTCAAGGAGAAGGGAGTTGTCTTCCGTTCCGGTTACGGCAAAATTGGTGAAGGTGGTGCCCCCGTCGGTTGAGAACTGCCACGTACCTTTGGTGGTGTCGTCTGTATTGACAATGGCGACACCTGTTACGCCCCCGTCGGCAAAGCTTTCCTGGTCGATGACGGTGTCTTCATTTAACCACTCCCTAATTTTCTGTTCATTATCGCTCGCTGTCAGGGCCGCATCTTCATCGATTGCCGCAAAATTGGCTTTAGATGGAAACGTGCCTCCGCTCTGCACATTTATTAAGCTCTGGCCGGATGTATTCAATACAGGCGCGTCGTTGACAGCCCCACCGGCTTCAAGTGTCGCGGTTGCCACGGCCGTTTCTGAACTCAGGGTATTCGTTCCGCCATTGTTAGTGTTGGCGTTGATGCGATCGCCATCATTACCGACCGTCTGGTCCCAAGCTCTGAATGTGATGGTGACATCGCCAGTCTCATTGCCCCCGCGCACGTATCTGACTTTACTGGTGGCATCCAGCAGCAGTGCATTTGTGGCGCTAATCGCAGGCGACGGTTCGAAGAAGCCGGATCCGATATCGAATTCCCAGTGTCCCGCCGGGTTTGTCCCGTCAGTCGCGACGTCACTGGCATCTATAACGGCGACGTGTTCTCCCGCAAAAACGTCGTTCCCCATATTACCTAACCCGTTGGTGGCAGGCGGCGTGAGGTCAATATCCCGTAATTGGGCCCCCTGCGCATTAAACCCCACAACCATGGCGCTAACAGTGGTCCCGGTCGCTGAGTCGTTAATGCGGGCGGTCAGGCCATTGGGAGGCGTTCGCAGTGTCGGGGCGTCATTGAGGGCAGTTATGGTAATTGTAAAAGTACCTATAGTTGTACGGTTAACGTTGGGACTCGAGTTAGAGCCGTCATCCCTCATTTCTACACTAAATGTTGCCGCTCCGTTTGCGTTAGCTCTTGGTGTGTAGGTGAGGTTGCCGCTGGTGTCGATGGCAGGGTCGGCTGTAAACATAGCGGTACTGGCGTTGGTCGTTCGGGTCACAACAAAGCTGCTAATTGTCTCACCGGCTGCGGTTTCAAATGTATTTCCATCTCCTATATTGAAGTTTTCTATAAAGTTAGAGATCGTTTGTTGTCCCTGGTCTTCAGTAATTGTTGGTGGAGGATTCACAGCACCCCGAAAAGTACCGGAGGGCGGATCATTGACAGATGTGACCGTAATCGTGAAAGTTCCATTATCGATCCTATTGACGTTATCACCACCCGTTGCTCCATTATCTACCGCAGTAAAGGTAACGACGGACGTCCCAAAGTTATTGGCAACTGGCGTAAATGTGAGATCCCCGTCATTGTCTATGGCGGGTTGCGTGCTAAAAAGACCGGTGTTGGTGTTGCTCACACTACTGATAGTCATAGTTTGACTGTTTTCGTTCGTAAGTGTGGGGCCAGGTCTTATAAAATTACTAAAGCTACCGGCCGTATCTTCATTGACAGTGGCGGTTCCATTTACTCGGGGCGCATCATTTACAGCGGTGACGGTAATCGATTGTGTGGTTGAGCTGCCAAAGCTGGAATTTCCTCTTGTATCAAATGTATTACCTTGAGATCCAACTGTCTTATCCCAGGTCTTAAAGGTGAGGTTTACGGACCCGTTGAAGTCTGCATTCGGTCTAAACCGTATCAAATGGCTGTCATCCAGTAATCGGGCATTGTTATTTCCGGGGCTGCCGAAATTGGAGAAACTCGCTCCCCCGTTTGTAGAAAATTGCCAGGTTCCATTGGTATTAACTACGGCTGTCACCGCAATGCCGGGACTGGTTCCTACCGCGTTACCGTCATTGTCGCCATCGGCTATATCTTCTGTAATTGATGAAAAAGAGACTAAAGTGCCCTGAAACTCTCTAATCTCTTTTTCATCTGTCTCAATCGAGCCACTCTCGTATTCGAGCTCCCAGTCGCCTCCCATGATGAGGTTACCCGTGACGTCGTCGGAGGCCGCGATATCCGCTGACGTCAGTGCGGCGAATTGACTCAGAAATGACTGGCCATCCCCTGTCGCGGCAATGTTACAGCCGTAGAGCAGAATGTCGCCCGTCTCGGTCAGAGAACCTCCGATTTCCGCCAGGGCATCCGCATATTCGGAGATATTATTTTCGTCGTAAAGATGATCGCCGATGAGGAGTGTCCCAGTGCTCCCGTGGGTGAATATGTGGACCGCATCAATACCGGAGCGGTCACCCAGAAGATTGGCAATGTCATCTATCGTTGAATTCTCGCCCAGTATGAAGACTTCTGCAGCACTGCCGATGGAACTGATAATGGACTGATAATCCGTGATCGATCCATCGACGATCACGACTTCATTGCGTGAGCTTTCTTTTTCAGCGTGTTCCTGGTCATTTACAGCGGTGTTTTGGAGTGATGCATTTTCCTCCGGGAGCGCCGCATCGACGGCATCCACAGCGTCGCCTGCCATCGCACCGTCAAACATAATGCGCGGTTCCAACGCCAGCATAATTGGAGTTTCATTCTGTCCGTCCAATGATCAATAAACGGCTACATCCCTCCCCGGGAGTAGTCGCATCCTCTATGCCTGCCAATAGGAATACTTTAATTTATTTATAGTGTAGCGTAAACGCCAAAAGTTATCCACAAGTTAACAATAACCTATTGAATTTATTATACTTCAGGTTCCAAATTTCTATAAAATTCTCAATTAACAGGTATTCTCGGAAGTCTGTCTGGTTAATTTCAAGTAGATGGAATAAATGTAGATAAATGATCTGGATTACGCTCTAGATGGCAATCCGTTCGGTTGGGTTTATCAAATCGGTCATTTTGGAGACGTGAAGACACATATAAACCCTGGAAAGACACGCACGACAATCCATGGCTTGACGTCAGCAGTTTAATAATCTTCGGATTACGGAAGTTTCGTTAATTTGCGTACTGTCGTTTCAAATTTACAAAACGCTTATTTTATGTTTCTCACAATACGAAAACCGAAAATATTGCTTCTATTAGAGGATCCACTGGTAAAACGGAACGACGACCTTAATCCCGTTGAAATGATGTCCCATCCGCCACCACGTAGTACGCGGCTGCAGCCTTCGGGGCCGGGAGCCGCCTTCGGATATTTTGAATGCGTCTTATAGGAGGTCATCGAGTAACAATCTTCCGTCCACTCCCACAGATTGCCGGCTGTATCATAAAGACCAAACGGGTTGGGAGAGAAAGTGCCGACGGGTGCGCTTTTTTTATCGTCGTATATGCTTCCGCAGTCCTGACAAACCGCCTGTTTTATGCCTATGTCATCGCCCCACCAGTAGTTGGTAGTTGACCCCGCGCGGGCAGCATACTCCCATTCCGCTTCCGTCGGTAAGCGATAGAAAAATCCGGTCTTCGAATGTAGCCAGATTAAATAGCCGAGGGCGTCATTCCAGTTAATATTGGTAACCGGCTGCTTGCCGCGTCCCCATCCCTCATCATTTGGTTTGTAGGCGGAACATCCCCCACCTGAAACACAGGCATCCCACTCGGCAAACGTGACTTCGAAACGTCCTATTGCAATCGGCGTTTTAAGTGAAACAGGAGTTGCAGGTGCGTCGCCTGTCATTCCGCCGTCAGCCTCGCCCATGACAAACTTTCCTGCTGGGAGAACAACCATTTCCGGGCACACATCACAGTCGCTAAAGGTGTCACCTGCCTTATATCTGGATTCCTTAGGTGCAGGAACTGCCTCGCTCGGAATGGGTAATGGAGGAGCAGGTGGTGGAGGCGGTGTTTCCGCAACGGGTAAACTTCCAGGGCTTTTGGTGGTGTTCGTATTTCGTGGTGTTATTTGTTCATCGGTGGGCTTCGGTTTTACCTTGGAAACCACCACATCAGATTTCAGAATTCCACCTATAGCGCGGCTAGGTGAAAAACGCATTTCCCAGGCACCCTTAATACCGGCTGCACGCATTAACCTGAGCACTCCTTTTTTTTCGCCTTTCTTAATGGGACCGACAACTACATCGAAGCGTTTTTTATTTTTTGATTTTGCAGCGATTACCTTGGGAGCAAAGTCATGGAAGCGTTTTCTGAGACGGTGGGCGTTAGATAGATCCCTGAAGACACCGATAACGAGATAAACACCTTCTTCCTTGAGGACCTCGGGTTCTGGAAGGGGGGTGTCGTTGTTCACCTTACTTTTGTTAACGGGTACATTATCGGGATATATGTGCATTTCCCACGCACTTTCGAGACCCGTTTTCCGGAGAAACGTCTGGATAATATGCTTTTCTCTTTTCTTTACCGGGCCTACGACGATCCGAAATACCTTTTTGCCCTTTGACTTGATGGCAAATACCCTAGCATCAAATCTGGCGTAGCGTTCCTTAAATGCATGGGCATTGGATTTCTTCTCAAAGGTCCCTAAAACAAGGTAGGTGCCAGGGGCAAGTTTACCTTCAAGGTAGTCTGGTACCGAAGGAGAGCCGGCAGGAGGATTAACATCCTCGTTGGCGTGGACTGACGTGGTTTGTGAATACGAAAAAACCAGCCATCCAATAGTAAGAATTATAACACGGAGCATTCTAACAGCTTTCCACATCCCCATCATTTCGGAATTTCCATATATGATAAACCCGAATTAACCGAAGATACAAAAACTCAATGGATGAGTGTCAAGAATACCTGATGAATTCATCCTTAAGAGGGGTATCGTTTAACAAATTTTATTCTGTAGAGAATGCAACTATTCCCACAAAACCGAAAAACTCCTTAAATTTAATTAGTCCAGGGTTAGCGCAATAAACAATCAGGCGGCGTTGCGAATTTCTCCTGCGGCATTATCGACGATCAGGAGAGGTTCATAAAACTGGATCTCGGGGTCGACGCCATAGAGTTCCTTAATTCGGTCACGCCATTCTCCGGCATAAATCTTTTCAGCCGCCTCACGCGTTTCCCAAAGATAGATACCGGCCCCCTTTCCTTCGTCGCTAAAACAAAAATATTTATGGATCAAGCCGTCCATATCCCGATATAGGGGCGCGATACGTTGGAATGTTTCAGCAGCCTTTTGACGATCAACGTCGGAGGGGAGGTCAAACTGGACGATGGCAGTAATCATGGAATATTCCTTCTCGTTTCATCGGATACTTTAGCCAATCACTAGTTCGTCACGCAAATTTCGGATACATAGTGATTGTTGCACGCTGCCATGTGTCGCGCCAGTATAAACAGCGATGCCATGGATGTAATTGTGAGTTTATTCTGATGGCTGTCACCAGTCTTTATTTAATCTAACTCCTGTGATTTCATGTTCCAGCTGACCAGGGGCTTCGTTGGACACCATCGACTGGCGGTGACCCAAAGTATGTGTTTAGATCGTAGAGAGAGTGAAGAGTATTTGGCTGAAAGAGGCAAAAATGAAAATTTTATCAAAAATGTTTTCGGTATTCTGTTCCTTCATATTTTTTGGTGTTTTGTGGTTGCACGACGCCAGAGGGGTTACTTTCGGGGATTATAAGGCGGCGGTTGCCGACAACCATAAAGTCCAAATACCGGGTGTTTCTCAAGGGGACGGAAAAGACCTTGAGGGTCGTCTCTATAAACCTGAAGGGAATGGTCCATTCCCTGCCCTCATTGCATTGCATGGTGCGGGCGGAATTTTTCCGTACCAGCTTTGGTGGGCAAAAGAGATATCAAAAAAAGGTTTCGTCGTACTATTTATCGACAGCTACTGCTCGCGAGGTTATTTATGTGCTCACGATACGGATGACAATGATCCACGACGCAAGAAAATCATGCAGGTCTGGCAGAAAGTTAGTCCCAGACAAAGGGTCATGGATGCGGTGGCAGGTTATAGATTTCTTTCCCAGAAATCGAATGTCAAAAATGATCAAATTGGCCTTATTGGCTGGTCGTGGGGCGGTTCTTCGGCATTATTTGCTTTGAAAGTCGCGCGAAGATTAAGTTTACCGAATGGCGGTTTTAAGGGGACAATTACCTTTTATCCAAACCTCAAGCACCTGAAAGGGAACCCCCAGTGGACCCGTACCGGGCCGATAGGTCAGCCCACCTTAATTCTCTACGGAAAAGATGACGTCCTTGAATCAGTTGAAAGTTACAAGGAACTGATGGCAGAAGAAAACCCTGCACTGATTAATGTTGTCGGGTATGCGGGTGCCACCCGAAAATTTGATGAATTAGGAGAATTAAGGACGAAAAGCCATCCAAGTGCTGGGGAGTTTACGAAGGCATTCCATTCGTCTTCTTTTGAAGATGCTGTAAAAAAAGTAGACGAATTTCTGACGAAAAATTATTTGAAATAGGGATTTTTGTAGAATGGATCTATTGACAGTTTGACATTAGAAAGGAGAATGCGCCGCTTAAGATTTTCAAACTGACACTAATCTATATTTGCGAGCCATGCGTTGAAATATCCATTTATTCCTTTACCCCAAAGAGGCAAACTTGTCCTGCCCGGTGGAAATCGACTGGCAGTGATCCCGACCATCAATTTAGAGTTCTGGGATCTCATAAAAGACACGAAGCAGGCATACTATGCTGGAGGCCCCCCCATTCTCCCTGATGCATTGCCCGGCGATGTTCCTGACTTTCCAAATTTCAGTTGGCGTGAATATGGTCAACGTGTTGGGGTCTGGCGCATGTTTCGAGAGTTTGATCGAGCTGAAGTTGCGCCAAGCTGCACGGTCAACGCAAAATTGATAGAAGAACGTTGGCCAATTGTTGAAGCTGTCGTTGAACGGGATTGGGAACTCGTTGCCCATAATTATGAGCAAGGCGACTTGTTGACTAACTACGCTCATAACCCGTCGGAAGAACGCGAGCTTATTGAAAGATCTTTGAGCATTTATGAGAAGGCGATTGGAAGGAAAGCTAAAGGTTGGCTATCCTGCTCTCTACGCGGGACCCTGAACACATGTGAAATACTTGCGGATAACGGTCTGATTTTCTTCTGCGACCTCATGAATGACGATCAGCCTTACCTTATCAATACTCCAAAAGGTAACATCGTAGCGACACCCTACTCGATAGAAGTTAATGACTTTACATTTTTTACCCGGCGGGGTTTGGATACTGACGGTGCTGTCAAACTCCTGATTGAGCAATTTGATGTATTGTACGAGGAGGCTGCTGAAACCGGACTGGTTATGAATATTGGTCTTCACCCTCACGTTGCAGGAGTGCCTCATCGCATTCGTGCCCTGAGAGAATTTCTTTCCTATGCGAAGGGATTTGATGATGTCTGGTGGCCCACCCGCCAGGAGTTAGCGGAGTGGTATCTTTCTTGTCACGAAAAACACATTCCACAATCCGGTACTTAGAGTGTTCGTGTGACGCTACTCCTTCAACAGATTACAACTGGATTTATGCTGGGCTCAATCTATGTGACAGTAGCTGTTGCATTCACTTTGACGATCGGCATCCTTAATTTTTTGAATTTCACAATTCCGGCGATCTTTATGATTACAGGTATGATTGCCTGGGCCGCAGCCGCCTATGGATTTCCCTTTGGTGTGGAGGGAGGAATTTCATGGCCGTTGGCACTTTTCATGGGGGTGACAGCCGCGGTATTTGCTTCACTCATTGTCGAACGTTTTACGTTTCGTTACCTCCGCATTCGGCATGGAGATGCAACCGAACACGCTATTCCGTTGGTTTCTTCGCTCGGTTTCCTGATTATTTTTGAAAACCTGATCCTGATCGCTTTCGGTTCAGAGGCCCATTCTTTTCCTGAGAAATTCAGGTCCGATTTTTATATCGGCGAGATTATTATTGGACTGCCACAGTTAGCCAGTTTAGCTATTTCCCTAGTCGTTGTCGCATTTTTGTCCTGGGTATTAAAGACGACAAGTATCGGTAGGGCACTCAGAGCAATCGCAGAAAATCCGGATACAGCAAGTTTACTTGGTATCGAAGTTCAGAGGATAGTTCCTCTGGTATTTCTCTTTTCAGGACTCCTCTGCGGCGTGGCGGGGGTTCTTTTCGTCGTTAACTACTCCGATGTGAGTGCTTTTATGGGAGACGAAGTCGGAACCAAGGCTATAGCCGCTATGGTATTGGGCGGCCTCGGGTCGATTTGGGGGGCTATCGCAGGGGGCTTAATTGTTGGTTTACTTGAGGCGCTCTCTATTCATTTTTTCGGCGCCGATACGGTTAATGTGGCGGTATGGGGTACGTTGCTGATCGTAATTATTATCAAACCGAGTGGCCTCTTCGGTGCTTCCAGGATCGGCAAGGGAAAGTTATGATGGGGGGGTACGTTGAAGGAATTATCGCCATACTATGCATAAACTTGATGTTTGCGTATGGGGTATATTTGACGGCTGCATCCGGTCAGTTGAACCTTGGAGGTGCGGGGTTTCAGGCGATTGGGGCATATGTGGCTGGTGTTTGTTCTAACTCTCTGGGATTTCCTATTTTTTTCTCGGTCCTAGGTGGCGTATTAGGTGCTGGTTTAATTGGATTTCTTATATCGTTTCCTGTCCTTCGGACCCGAGGCGTCTACATGGTATTGGCGACTTTTGCCTTTGCCCTCGTGGTGTCCGGGGTAATCCTCAACACCGACTTCCTCGGAGGTGCGACAGGTATGGTGGTCACCGCTTACACTCCTGTTGAGGTGCTAATACTGGCAACACTTCTGACAATTTTACTGGTATTTTGGCTTATGGCTTCGCGGATTGGGTTGGTTATGCGGGCGGTCCATGACGACGATGTCGTCTCCGAAATAATGGGCGTAAATGTCCGAGGTGTCCAGGTGTTTGCATTTACCCTTGGGGGGGCTTTGGCGGGTCTCTCCGGTGCTTTATATGCTCACCATTATAGTTTTATCGAGGCTCAGTATTTTAGCGCTCTTTTGTCAATTTTTGTTCTCTTATTTGTCCTTATCGGCGGTACACAGACGGCGTGGGGACCGTTATTTGGCGCCAGTTTCTTTACGCTGGTGCCGGAAGTTCTTCGCCTCGGTGATACGGAGTGGCGATATGTGATATTTGGTATTTTGATTGTCCTTATGATGATTTTTCGCCCGGAGGGCATTATTACTCGAACACTTGTCCATCGGGTCATCATGGTTTTTAACCGTTCCGGGGGGCATTAGCGTGAGCGACCCAATTCTACAAATCAGCAATGTCAGCAAATCTTTCGGCGGCTTAAAGGTTCTCGAGGATGTCTCGTTTAATTTAACACCCGGTCAGCGGTTCGGTCTCATCGGACCGAATGGAGCAGGTAAGACCACAGTGTTCAACCTTCTGAGCGGTGTTTATGCGGTTGATCGCGGTTCTGTTGTTCTTGCTGGGAAAGATATTACAAATCTACCGATCCGGGAGCGAATTGGATTAGGTCTATCCCGAAGTTTTCAGAATATCAGACTAATGCCTCATCTTTCGGTTATTGAAAACGTTTTAATGGGCCAGCATTGTCAATCCAGCCAAATTACTGAAATGCTAAAACCGATCAACTGGATGAAAAATAATAAGTGGAAGCAGCGTGCAATGGAGACCCTGGAAAACGCCGGATTGAAGGTGGATCCAGGGTCGACGGTCGGGGAATTACCCTACGGGGTCCGTAAGAAAATCGAAGTGGTTCGGGCTTTGATGAGCAAACCGAGTGTTTTGATGCTGGATGAACCTGCCGCCGGTCTTAATGCTCGGGAGACATCTGAGTTAGCAGATTTTTTGCATGAAATCTCCACCCGGAATGTGACGCTTTTGTTAGTAGAGCACGATATGAATTTTATCCACGCCTTGTGTGAGCGTGTTGCGGTCTTGAACTTTGGTTCAAAGATATTTGAAGGAACACCAAAAGAGGTTAACCGAGACAAGGCCGTACTGGAGGCCTACCTCGGAACCAGCACATTGGAGGCATCTGATGCTGCTTGAGGTTAAAGATCTCGATGTACGATACGGTCGCAATCATGCTGTAAAAGAAATGAACCTAAGCGTTGACGAAAATGAAATTGTAACGGTTCTCGGTGCAAATGGTGCCGGTAAATCCTCTCTTTTGAAGGCCTTGCATGGTCTGGTGTCTATTCAGGGTGGGACAGTTTCCTTTGATGGGAATGACATTACCAGAGCTAGCAGTGCCGAACGCGTTCAAAATAATTTAGCCTTGGTACCGGAAGGTCGACAGATCCTTGTTTCCATGACTGTCCATGAAAACTTATTATTGGGTGGTTACCGACGTCAAGGCAAAGACCTTCTAAGCGATATTGATTCAATTTATGAGAGGTTTCCGAATTTGGGTGCCAGGAGTGGTGCTCAGGCTTCAGTATTGTCCGGAGGCGAACAACAGATGTTAGCTATCAGCCGCGCATTGGTTGCTAAGCCTCGACTAATCATGTTGGATGAGCCCTCCTTGGGTCTTTCTCCAATATTGGTGGATCAACTCTTCGAGCTTATAAAAACTTTGAACAAAGAGGGCATAGCTATCTTGCTGGTGGAACAAAATACTAAAAAAGCTCTTGAAGTTGCCACACGAGGTTATGTAATGGAGTTGGGGTCAGTCGTGTTGAAGGGGTTATCGGGCGCGCTGGCAGAAGATGCAGGTCTGGTTCACGCTTATCTCGGGGCGCAGAGTTGAAAATAATTTATCCGGGTATGTAACTAAACTTATAGGGAGACATTCTATGTTTAAAATATTTATGTCGACGGCGTTGGCTGCTGTAGTCAGCTTATCAGTTGGATTTGCCAAGGCCGCTGATCAAGTTGTGATAGGTCTGTCAATGGTCAAAACCGGGTTTCTTAAAACACCTGGGGAAGCGACAGAAACGGCCGTTGATATTGCTGTCAGTGAGATCAACGCCAGTGGCGGAATTAACGGAAAACAAATCAAGCTGATAAAATATGATACCGGAAGTCAAGCTAAACAGGCGGTCGTTGCAACCCAGAAATTTGCGAGGGATGACGGTGCCCTTGCTATTATTGGCCCTTTTTCGTCGGGCGAAGCTAAAGCCGCCTTCCCCGTTGGAGAGAGGTTGGGTATCGTGCAGATCCCAAATGCATCATCTGGACCGGGCCTGACCAAGGGGTATACCTACGCGTGGCGTTTGACGGAATCAGAAGGTGTGCAATTTGCCCGGGTTTTAAAAACACTCAAGAAAAAAAATATTGATATTTCAAAAGCTGAAATCGTATACATCTCCGACGAATATGTCTCTTCTCTGGTCGGTAAATTTGTGTACCCCGGTCTCTTTAAAGCTTTTAAAGTTAAGCACGGAAAGGCAGTTACGCTTCAATACAAGTCCTTCGACGTAGCCCCTCAAGTAGCAAAAATTATTGAGAGAAAACCCAACGTCGTCGCCTTGGCCGCAACGCCGGACAGTGCCTCTAAAGTGATGAAGGAGCTCCGTCGGCAGGGTTTCAAGGGACGTGTCATTGGGGCTCAAATCTTTGCTGATCCAAATGCCTTGGGTAAATATGGTTCAGAAGCAAACGGCCTCATTTTTGTAGCTGGTTTCTGGTGGGATAAAAATGACAAGACACGTGCCTTCACCAAGAAGTTCGCCGCCGAAAATGCCAAACGTGGTCTCTCAGAAAAAAAGATACCACATCACACCGATGCACAGGGGTATGACATTGTTTATCTGCTGAAACAGGCCATGGAAAAAGCCAATGTTACCGGTGATAAAGGCAAGCTTAAGGCTGAACGGACAGCAATTCGTGATGCCTTGAAGGGCATCCGTTTTAGCGGCGTTACGGGTGAGAATGTCTGTTTTGATGCCATAAATGATGCTCAGTTGCCCGGCTACATTATCGAGATAAATGATCAAAAGTGGAGCAAAATTGACGAATGGCCGCCCGAGAAATGCTGAAATAATATAAAATCAATCACATGAGAATCAGAAATCCCGAGCGGTTTAACTGCCGCCCGGGGTCTTGATTAATATTGGATTGCAGGTGTTTGTGGCGTTATTTTTTTTCAGGGACGGATGTAGTCTGTCGTCTCAAAAAATAAATAAAGATTAGTGCCGTAACAAACATCGTCAGGCTATATGTTCCCGCCGGAATTACAACGGCACCTCCACCGAAGAGAAGGGTTGCCACGGCAATCGCCAAAGTTCCATTTTGAAGACCACATTCAATCGAGATTGCAATTCGTTGCTCTAATCCGGAGCCGAATAACCTAGCAATAAGCCACGCAAGCGCCAGCATGATTACATTTAGGGATAACGTAATTAATCCTGCCTCCGCGTAATAGGCTACGATGTTATTCAAATTCTGTAAAATCGCCCCCAATAGAACGACGACAAAAAGGACCGCAGAAATCTTTCCGGCCATTGACTGGAAACGAATTGAAAAACTCTCTGCATAGTGGCGTACAGTCAGACCAATTAGGACCGGGACCGTCACAATAAGGAATACGCTGACGGCGGTGCGTGCAACCGATACGTTACCTTTCATCGCTTCTTCAAATAGGTAATCGTAGGCAAATACGACGATGAGTGGGATCGTAATTACGCAAATAAGGCTGATGACTGCCGTAAGCGAAATAGACAGCGCTACGTCTCCCCGACCAAATGCCGTCAGGATATTAGAGGTAACTCCACCCGGTGCTGCAGCAATAATCATAACGCCAAGAGCAATCTCCGGAGATACCGGCCAAATTGTGACGAGTGCTAATCCGACAAGTGGCAATAAAACCACCTGGCTGATGAGCCCAATGCAAAAATCTCTGGGTTGACGTGCGACCCGCAAAAAGTCTTCGAGGGTCAGTGCTAATCCCAATGAAAACATAATAAAGGCGAGTGCAAGCGGTAAGAAAATGGTGGCGACGGTTCCCATGGTAAAGCCCTAATGTTTATCCAATGAAGGTGTCGGGTATCCTTAACGTTTGGTTATTATCTCGACCGTTTCGTGAATACAATAGAGAAGAGGTTTACATGGGGAAAAACAAAGGTCAAATTCAGTAAAATCCATCCGTAGGAATTTGCAAGTAAACTTGACATTTTTACGTCTCGCCGTTCAGTTTGAATAAATCTAAATGACGCTTTTCTGAAGGGGACCAATATCAATGCCAAATAAAAAGGAACTGGGACTGGCGGTCGTGGGCTGCGGCGTTGTCGGAAGGATACGCGCGACCCTTGCCAAGGACTTCCCGGGGATTGGTTGGATTGGTCTGAGTGATATGAACGAACGTGTCGGCCAAGATCTTAAGGATGATATTGATGCCGATTACTTTACCACTGATTTTCGTAAGTTAATTGTTAGGCCTGAGGTCGACGCCGTAATCGTTGCGACTTCAACGTGGGGGCATGTAGAACCGACGTTGGCGTCGGTTGATGCCGGTCACATGTTGTTGATTGAAAAGCCATTAGCGACCGATGCAAGAGAATCAGCAGAGGTGTTGGAGGCGATCCAAAAAGCCGGCGTCGACGCCGTTGTCGGCTATACGCAGCGTTTTCGACGCCGTTTCCTGGTTGTGAAGGAACGCATAAAGACAGGTCAAATTGGCGACGTGACAGCTGCTGTAACCCGAGCATTCATGAACCGGATGGCGCCGACAGGTGAAGTACGTCTTACACAAGATCGTCGCTATTTGACGCCTATGGTTGTTTCCGGAACCCACAGTCTAGATATGTGTCTGTGGCTTATGGGAGATGCTGCCAAACCGGTTTCGATTTATGCTCGTTCGACAGAAAAAGTGATGAGTGAGTTAGGTACCAAAGACGCCACATTTGGTGTTTTTACTATGGAAGATGGAACCATCTGGAGTATGAATATTTGTTGGGCACTACCTAAGGAATGGCCGGGGGCGGTCTATGGGCTTGAAATTGGCATTGTTGGCACGAAGGGCGTGATCGATATTGAAGATACTCACCGTGATGTCATATTGGCTAGCGAGCTTCCCCAGGGTCCAGCTTACAATCCGGATGGCCTTACAATAGATGTAATCCGGAATGTTGACTTTCTTACCAGTTTTCCACCAGGTGATATGTACGGTGGGGAATTGTGGGGTCCGATGAGAGAAGAGACTAATTCCTGGTTCCAAAGAATATACAATGGGAAATCGACACCTCATGCAACGGCAGCTGAAGGGCACCGCAATTTATTGCTAACCATGGCGATGGACTTATCAGCCAAGAGGGGAATGGAATTGGAGTTACCAATAGACCCGGTAGAGTTGATGGCTGGTTTAGAAGCCTGAAACGCTGTCTTTAAATACCTCAAACTTCGGCGATTAGTTCAGAATAGTCTGCTTGATCCGATACTTTAAACCGATCACAGTCACTATATTCGCAATTAATAATATTCTAGGGAGAACGGAAATAATGACCAAGGTTTCTAGACCCCCATATAGATTTGATCATGTTGGTTCGCTTCTGCGTCCGGAGGCCCTCCTTAAATACCGGGAGGAATGGAAGAAGGGCGAATTGAGTTTGGAACAACTGCGTGTTCACGAGGACGATTGTATTAGGCATGCGGTCAGGCTGCAGGAGGAAGTTGGTCTCGAGTCAATTACGGATGGCGAATACCGGCGCGAGAGCTTCCACGTGGATTTTATAACTCAAATCGAAAACGTCACATCGAACTGGGATTTTGACGAAGCGATTAAAGTGGGTAAGGACGATAAGGCCGGTCAAAACAAAAAAGCGCCACCCTTTATTCCTTTTATTACTGGAAAAATTGGGCGCCCGACCGGCGGCATAGAAGTTGAAAACTTTGAGTATACCAGCTCACTGACTGACAGGACTGTGAAAGTAACCATGCCATCACCAACTATGACCCATTTTAGGGGTGGTCGTGAGGCAATTGATAAAGTCGCTTACCCGGAGATGGAAGATTTCTTTTCATCTCTCGCAAAATTATACCAGGATGAGGTGGCCGACTTGGCAACTGCCGGCTGCCGTTATATTCAACTGGATGACACTAACCTCGCGTACCTTTGTGACGAGGGAATGCGAGAAAATGCCCGCCAATTGGGCGAAAACCCGGATGAATTGCCTGCAACGTATGCGGCGTTGATTAATGAGTCGATTAAAGGCCGTCCAGAAGACATGGCGGTTTGTGTTCACCTTTGCCGCGGTAATGCAAAGAGCCAGTGGTTTGCCACGGGCGGGTACGAACCGGTAGCCGACAATTTGTTCAATCTCACTGATGTAGATGGTTTTTTTCTGGAATATGACGATGACCGTTCTGGTGGATTTGAGCCACTACGTTTTGTGCCTAAAGGGAACAAGAAGATCGTATTGGGTCTTGTCACGACAAAACGAAGTATTGTGGAAAGCAAGGATGAACTGAAACGTCGAATTGAGGAGGCATCCAATTATGTGGATATTGATCAACTCTGTCTCTCTCCGCAATGCGGATTTTCAAGTAATGCAATCGGTAACCTCGTGACTGAAGAAGATGAAAAATTAAAACTACGTCTCGTTATCGAAACCGCTGAGGAAGTTTGGGGCAGCTAATACAGGAATTAGAAAATGACAATACCTAACGAAATGAAGGCCATTGATATCAAAGAGCCTGGCGGACCGGAGGTGCTTGTGCCGGTAACCGTCCCCATACCCGAGCTTACGTCGGATCAGGTGCTTATCAAAAATGAGGCCGTCGGTGTAAATCGACCGGACGTCGCACAGCGAACCGGTAATTATCCCGTACCGCCTGACGCTAACCCTCTCCCCGGATTGGAGGTGGCTGGTGAGGTCGTGGCTATGGGCTCTGAAGCCGGAAATTGGGAAGTCGGCGAAAAGGTGACGGCGCTGACCCATGGGGGTGGATATGCCGAATATACGGCTGTTCACCACGGACATTGTCTGCCATGGCCGGCAGGATTTGATGCCCTTTTATCTGCCGCTATTCCTGAGACTTATTTTACAGTTTACTATAACGTTTTTACGCGCTCCGGTTTGCAGGCTGGAGAAACTATACTGGTTCATGGTGGTAGTAGTGGTATTGGCCATGCGGCTATTCAATTGGCACATGCCGTTGGTGCTAAAGTGATAGCGACTGCGGGAAGCTCTGAGAAATGCGAGTTTTGCGAAGACGCCGGTGCCGATAAGGCTATTAACTATAAAGTAGAGGATTGGGAGGCGGTTGCCAAAGATTATACAGATGGCAACGGTGTCAACGTGGTTTTGGATATTGTTGCTGGAGACTATGTTCAAAAAAATCTGAACCTTCTTGCGCGCGATGGCCGCTACGCCGCGTTAGCGCTTCTGGGCGGAGCGAAGGCAGAGATAAATATGGGTCGAATTCTACGGCAAAGGATTACGCTTTCAGGGTCGACCCTTCGACCTCAGACGACGGCTGAAAAGGCTAATATTGCGGCAAATCTCAAGAGCGAGGTGTGGCCTTTGTTTGAAAGAGGCAAGGTGAAGCCACACGTTCATGAGACGTTTTTTCTGGAAGAAGCTTCAAAGGCTCATATGCTAATGGAAAGTTCCGCTCACATGGGTAAAATCATTCTTAAAATTGCTGGTTAAAAAAGAAATGGCTTTCCCAATCAAAGAACTAGTTGGCAATGGGAGCGCCCTTAATAAGGTAGGAAGGTTGTAGTCCATCGAATAGTAAAGAAAATTGTTTTGCAAAACCCATGAAGTAAAGGTTTCGGAAAGCTCATTCATGGGCCACTGTAGGATGATATGTCTGGGAGATAACCCTTTACATGGAACCAACCCCTGCATTTATTGAAAAACATGAACTGTGGTCTGACGATCAAGTACGACTATCTGCACAAATACAGCGGCGAGTTGAGGTAGAAAACCTAAAACTTATTCGCCTTGCATGGTCAGACACTCATGGCGCATCTCGGGCGAAAGTGGTCTCGGTGCCGGCGTTTTTTGATGCTTTGAGGCATGGTTACAATATAAATGTTGCAACATTTACGCTTGACGCGGCGGGCGGGCGCGTATTTGCGTCTTTTACAAAAGGCGGTGGTATGGAGCTCGATGAAATGACGGGATCTCCAAATCTCACAATCGTTCCGGACCCCGCAACCTTTCGCATCTTGCCCTGGGCGCCGGATATAGGTTGGATTTTGTGTGACGAGTATTTTGATGATGGGCGCCGATTTCACTTCTCTTCCCGGCAATTGCTTCGCCGTCAACTGGAACGTCTTGAAGAGAAAGGGAAGTCGTTAATTGTAGGACTTGAAGTCGAGTGGTACCTCGCCCGTCTGGAAGACGGTATTATCGGAAACGAAAATATTGGAGAGCCTGGTACCCGTGGTCAGGCGTTAAAGACTTTACCTCTAGAACCTGGTTATTCATATCATTCGGAATCCAATCTCGATGTTATGCAGCCGGTTTTAAGTGAACTGGCCGAAACTTACGAAAAGCTGAATTTGCCGCTACGTTCAATCGAAAATGAGTGGGGACCAGGTCAGGTCGAATGTACTTTTTCTCCAAGTGAGGCCATGCGTGCCGCAGACGACTATTTCTTGTTCCGAACGGCGACCCGACAGGTGTGCCGGAGGCTAGGCCATTTCGCAACTTTTATGTGTCGCCCAGCCCTCAAAGGCTACTACTCAAGTGGCTGGCACCTGCATCAGTCGATTATTGAAAAGGTGAGCGGTCAAAATTCATTTATGCCAGATAATAGTGATCTGCACCTCTCTTCTTTTGGCAATTCGTTTTTGGCTGGTCTTCTTAACAATGCAATACCATCGGCCATTTTTTCTGTACCAACTATCAATGGGTATCGGCGTTTCCAACCTAATTCCCTGGCACCTACCCGGGCAACTTGGGGGTTTGATCACCGGGGTGCAATGATTAGGGTTCTCGGTGGTGTCAGTGACCCAGGCACAAGAATGGAAAATCGGATTGGAGAACCGGCGGCAAATCCTTACCTTTATATAGCTTCCCAAATTGTGGCTGGATTGGAAGGGGTGGAGAGTAACCTCATAGCATGGCAACCTGACGACGAACCTTATACGGCAGAGCGGCCCCTACTGCCTGCTAGTTTGGGACAGGCGCTCTCCGCGCTCCAAAACGACACACTATATTCCAGGCATTTCGGAGAATTATTTTGCGATTATTTTATTAAGCTCAAGCAAGCAGAAATTGAACGCTTTGAAGAGAAACACCGAGAGTTTGATGCCACTGAAACTGGCGTCGTGACTGAATGGGAACAGAATGAATATTTTGATTTTTTCTAAGGGTAAAACTTCGTGTGGCTGGGGGAGAGAGCTGTGACCAAGCCTGAGGACACTTTGCCAGCCGTAGAGGCTGCGGATCCGATTTTTGACTACGAAATGATGATACAAGAGGATAAGGTTCACCAGCGCCTTTATACAGAGCCAGGTATTTTCAAAGAGGAATTGACGCGGATTTTCGGAGCTGTCTGGGTATACCTTGCTCATGAAAGTCAGGTTCCAGAAAAAGATAACTTCGTTACCTCGCGCATGGGTCTCAGGCCGCTAATCATCGTTCGGGATTCTCAAGGGGATATCCGGGCACTCTACAATCGGTGTACCCACCGTGGATCTACCATATGCCGGGAAAGTTTAGGATCGGCAAAGTCTTTTCAATGTCCGTACCATGGATGGAGCTATTTCAATTCAGGTAAATTGAGCGGCGTACCTTGGCCGGAAGGCTATGCGTGCGATTTCAGTGACGCTAAATATAATCTTGCTCAAGTGCCAAGGGTTGCGTCTTTCCGTGGATTTATATTTGGTACTCTAAATTTGGATGCGCCGTCATTAGAGGACTACTTGGGACCGGTCAGAGAACCCATTAACGATTGGCTCGACCGGCACCCCGGAGGCAAGGTAAAATTTTCCAGTGCAAACCGCCTCAAATTTATGGGTAATTGGAAACTCGCATATGATAACTCTGCCGATGGATACCATGTGCTTTTTTCCCACCGTTCTTTACTAGCGATGGAAAACCGCCACCACGAAGATGAACAGAAAGGGATGTCTTTTTATAAAGGTTCCCCCGACGGGGCCCCCATGTATGTGAAGTATTATCCCAATGGCCACCATTTCAAAGATAAGCGTCCCAACATCGAGAACCGTCCAGGTGCCCTATGGGAGATCGAAGGTATATTCCCCGGAATGGAACATTATGAAGCACTTTTTCGGGAAAGGTATGGCGTGAAGGCGGATAGAGCCTTGGATCTTGCTTCTTCTGAACCCGTCAATATTAACGTCTTTCCAAATCTCCATATACTTGGGAACCACGTACAGGTAACTCAACCGGTTTCCTACAACGAAACCGACACAACCTGGTATGGAACAGTTGTTGTTGATGACGATGGTGAATTGAGTGGTGCCGTCGACGACATAAACACCATTCGCATGCGGACACAGGAGGCGTTTCCTAACTTTGGAGAAGTAGATGATCTGGCCAATTTTGAGCAAATACAGGCGGGTTTGGCGGCAGAGGAGGACGAATGGGTCTACATGCATAGAGGTTTGGGTATTAAGGACCGGATAACGGAAGAAGACGGTGTTTTCACGGCACCCGCTACGGACGAAGTATTTATGCGGGAATACATGAAAGTTTATAAACTTTTGATGACTTCAACCCCCAATATTGCAATTACCCGGGAAGTCTGAGGGTATCATGCAAACAGTTGACGGAAGCATCCATACGTCCCACTACATCGACGACGAATATTATCAAAAATTGGTCAGTGACTTTTCCGGGTGGAGGCAAGCGGATCGAGAAGTTACGGATCCTGTTTTTCGAGATTCATGCCGGCGTTTTTTAGATCTTGAGGCTCGCTTTCTAGATGAAGTCCATTTTCAAGATTGGCTTAAATTATTTGCGTCCAATTGTGTGTATTGGGTGCCAAGTTCGGCAGACGGCGGCGATCCCCGTAGGGAGGTGTCAATTTCCTTTGATGATAGGCGACGTCTTGAAGATCGGATTTTTAGGCTGTCGACCGGTGCTGCCTGGTCGCAGAGACCAACTTCCAGAACGGTAAGGCTGATTTCCAATATAGAAGTTTATGCGACGGATCAGTTGGAGATTGTTATGGTGAGATCGAATTTTCAAATTACGGAGTTTCGCGCCGGTGAGACAAGGCTTTGGTCGGGTTGGTACGCCCACAGGCTGCGGGATAGTGGCAACGAATATGAAATTCTTGTTAAACAGGTGAACCTGATAAATTTTGACCAGAACTTACGGAATCCGAGTATCATTTTTTAGAACAAAACCTTTACTGAATAGTTGGATATTCTCTCGAGAACGGAATTTACGATCGCAGATGCGACCGGAAAGAAATCCCAGGATGAAAATTTATATTTAATGACGGATAAAAGCTCTTATTAGGGTTAAAGCCATGTTGTTTTTTTCTCTCCTTGAGCGAAGCAAAAGTTTTTTAAGAATGCAAGTTTTACCAACATATTGTAGGAGGTATTTACTGGCCTGCTATTTTTTTGCAAACATAGGGGCTGACGTTTGAATTTTCTAATGGAGATACTGTCTTGAAAATTGCTATTCCTGACTTGATATCCAATTCATATTTTCCCGCTGCCGCCGCTGTGGAGCTTGGGTTCTTCAAGGAGGAAGGACTGCGGATGGAATTGGAGCTTATATTCCCAGTTGACCGTACATTGGAAGTTCTTCGGGATGGCGATATTCAATTTGTCGGAGGTTCCGCCCATTCGACACCTCATGCCTTTCCTGAATGGGATGGCGGAAAGTTGCTAGCTTCACTTGCCCAGGGCATGTACTGGTTTTTAATACTAAGGACGGATTTGAATGCTAAGCGTGGCGATGTAGAAGCTGTCAAGGGTCTGAATATAGGGGCAGCACCTTTAGTTGATCTAGGGCTTAAACGTCTCCTGACTGAAGCCGGTATCGATCTTGAAAAAGATGAGGTCAATATTGCCCCTGTGCCGGGTGCCTTCCAAGGAAATAACGTGAATTTTGGGGTCGCCGCGGCAAAGGCTCTGGAGGAGGGTAAAATTGACGGTTTCTGGGCTAACGGTATGGGAGCTGAAGTTGCGGTTCGCCGTGGCGTCGGTACTATGGTGTTGGATGCCCGCCGGGGGGATGGTCCGTCAGCCGCATTCAACTATACCATGCCGGCATTAATCACCTCTCAGAAGATGATTGATGATGCACCCGACAGTTGTGAGGCAGCCATCCGGGCATTGGTAAAAACACAAAAGGCATTGAAAAAAAATGTTGGTCTTGCAACCGAAGTAGGAAAAAAGCTTTTTCCGAATGAAGAGGCGAGTTTAATTGCTGACGTGGTTGAGCGGGATTTGCCTTTTTATACGGCAGCTATCAGTGAAGACTTCGTAAAAGGTATGAACAAGTTTCAAAAAGATGTCGGATTAGTGAAAGGTAACTTCTCCTTTGAACAGGTTGTTGCCACCCAGTTTATGAAATTTTGGGACTGAACTCATGGTGAATGAAGGGGATATTTATGAGCGCCAGGGGTTTGGAAATCAAAGCGGATTTGGGAAACAGCCGGCTTTACTTATCGTCGATTTTGTCAATGCCTTCGCCAATCCAGATGAATTCGGCGGCGGTAATATTGGCGAGGCAATCGCAAAAACTAAAGTCCTTTTGACAAAATCCAGATTAGCCGAAATCCCTATTGCTTTTACGAGGGTTATCTATGCTGAAGACGGCTCCGATGCCGGCGTTTTTTGCCTCAAAGCTCCTGGTCTTTTGAAGTTGACAGAGGCATCCCACGGTGGCCAGGTGGTAGATGACTTGGCACCAGGGATTGGCGAATACATAGTTCGTAAAACTCAACCTTCGGCCTTTTTTGGCACGAGCTTGGCAAGTTGGCTTCATGCCAGATTAGTGGATACGTTATTAGTTACGGGGTGTACTACATCAGGTTGTATTCGAGCTTCGGTCATCGATGCGATGAGCTACAACTTTCGGACCGTCGTCGTAACAGATTGTGTCGGCGACCGTGCTATTGCACCGCACGACGCTAATCTCTTCGATATGGAACAAAAATACGCTGATTTAATGACTTCAGAGGAGGTGATAGCGAAGTTCTCCGCGCCGATAAAAACGTAAAATAAAGGGCCTTTTTTGTAGGCAACATTAGCTAGTGGTTGCGCAGCAAAATTCCGTAATTTTCAAATTGGTCATTAATACCCGCAGCTCTTAAAACGGCCCAGAAAGTAGCCTGATTACTCGTGATTACGGGCTTACCGAGGCGATTTTCCAAATCATTGATCATATTTAAGACGGGAAAATCTGTGCAGGAAACCACCAGGGCTTCCGCATTAGTTCGGTCGGCAGTAATAATGTGATCGAATATCTTCGTCGCCGGCGTTTGAGCAATTTCAATATATTCATGTGGTCCATTGGCGCCGATGCCCAACCCCTGTTCATGTGTAACGAGTACACCGACTTTTCCAAGGAATGCCACCTCATGTTTATTGAGTACATCGTGGTAGGGTGTAGCTAGAGCCACTTTGGTAATATTAAGCGTTCTAAGGGCATTAACGATTGAGGATGCCGTAGTTACACATGGCAAATTCGCGTGTCCTTCCATAAAATCGCTGAGTTCCGTCAGCGGCAATACCATTGAACCCGCCGTGCAGCCATAAGCAATGGCGTTCAGTCGGGCGGATGACAGGTAGAGGGTCGCCTGCTGAACATCTTTATAAAGGGCCAAATTACCTTTTTTTGAGGAGGTGTCTGCATGCAGCGGCATGCGGGTGGAGTGAACCGATACGCCATCGGGGGCCATTATGTTCCACTCCGCTTCGTTTACCGTGTTAGTTGGCGGGACAATTACGCCGATTTTGGCACGTTGACCGTAGGAATAAGAGGTATTTCTAAATGATGCCGTCATTGGAGAGTTCGTCGAGTTCACTGTCACTAATACCCAGGAGGGAGCCATAGATTTCTTTATTATGGCTGCCCAATTCCTGAGGTCCTAGCCACGCTATATCGCCTTCAGTTTCTGTTAACCGAGGAGCTATCCCGGGGACGGCAATTTTCCCCAGGGCGTCATCATTCATATATCGGACCATCTTACGTTCCCGATAGTGAGGGTCCTTTGCAATATCGGCAATGGAATAGATCGGCCCCGTAACGACGCCATGTTTCTCAAGGTGGTTATCTAATTCCTTAACAGTCATTGTGGAAGTCCACTCTGCAACAATTCCATCCAACACCTCGACGTGATTACCCCGGGCATTGTGATTGATGAAGCGTTTGTCCTTAGCTAATTCCGGTTGACCCATAGCTTCACATAACCTTTTAAACATGGGGTCTATGTTGGCGGCGATGACGACGTATTTTTTATCTTTTGTAGGATAAATATTGGAAGGGGCAACATTAGCGAGGCCGGTACCACTCGGTTCCCGGATGACACCAAGTTTATCATACTCCATGAGGGAACTTTCCATCATGGTGAAACAGGATTCCATGATCGAGGCATCGACCACCTGGCCTTTTCCTCCACCCATGGCATCCCGCCAATAAAGAGCCATTAAAATTCCCTGGGCTGCAAATATGCCGGTAAGCGTATCCCCTAAAGAGATGCCAGAACGAGGCGGAGGCTGGTCCGGAAATCCGTTGATATAACGAAGTCCACCCATGGCTTCGCCTACGCTGGCAAAGCCTGGCCTATCGGCATACGGACCGGTCTGGCCAAAGCCGGATACCCTGGCAATAATCAATGCTGGGTTGATTTTATGTAACTCCTCTGGTCCCATTCCCCATTTTTCTATTGTACCTGGCTTAAAGTTTTCTACGAGGACATCTGCCTCCGCGGCAAGGCGCTTCACCAAGTCTTGGCCCCTAACCTCCCGGAGGTTAGCCGTCACGGATTTTTTGTTGCGCGCCAGAACTGGCCACCAGAGACATTTACCTTCGTAGCGATGGTGTCCCCACTCACGCATCGGGTCGCCCTTTCCAGGGTTTTCAATTTTAATCACTTCCGCGCCAAAATCTGCAAGGCGGGTCGTCGTAAATGGCCCCGCTAACAACTGCCCTAACTCTAAAACACGGACACCCTTGAGGGGGCCTTTAAGACTTGGATCTCGTTCGCTTTCGGGAATTGGCATGTAAACAGCTCCTATTAGCTCCTAATTGAGTATTTCTCTTTTGACAAACTCTTCGAAGGTTCTGGGTGTTCGTCCTAAAATCCAACTCAGGACGTTTGGGTTTCCAACCAGACCGTGCACATCGTAATGCCGGTTCATAGCTACCATCGTTTCTATGCGGGCTGCAGGTATCTCGTTAATTTCTGCCCATGCTTTGAATTCTTTCATCGTCTTAGCCCTCGCCTGGATATTTTTTCCTGTAAGGTCAGATAAAATCCGAGCCATATCAATCTGGCTGAGCTTCTCAGGCCCCGCTAATTCGTAAGTAGCACCGTCATGCCCGTTATCGATAGCAATAGTAGCTGCGGCCTCTGCTAAATCCTCAAGATCCACCAGGCTGAACTTCGTTTCTATACTAAATGGCATACTGTGGACGCCAGTTTCAATTATCTTATTCCAAATTGGAATCAAGTGCTGCATGTAACGTGATGGCTGCAAAATTGTAAAATTCTGACCTGAGTTGACTAAATGTCGTTCCGCTGCAAGCTTATTATTATGATGTGGGACGTCCTGAAGTAGGGGATGCAGTACAGAATATAGGATCATGCGTTCAGTTTTGCTGGTGAGGCAATGATCAGTAATACGTTTCGAAATTTCGGTTTCTCTGGGGTCCATCGGCGGGCAGATATGTATGATACGTGAGCAGCCTTCAATAGCAAATTGGAGACTCTTGTCATCAGAAAAATCCCCACACGCCACTTCTGTTGCCCCGAGAGCTTTTGCTTGGTTTGCAGCGTCTTTCCTCCGGATGAAAGCCCGAACCTTGATATTGCGATTTGCTAGGGCGGATATCACCCGGGAGCCTGTTTTGCCTAATGCGCCCGTGACCAGAATTGGCTTGTTTGGGTCCAAGATATTAATCGCTTTAGAATTGTCTACAAATTTTCAGTCTATATACTGTTTGTCATAACTACCTAGAAAATGAGGTAAATACCATAAATTTGAGCCTCAAATATTTAAATCATAGGAGACAGGGATGAATTTCACTAAAACCACGACAGTGGCTGCTGCCGTTGTTCTACTCGCAGGACCTGTTGCCGCTCAAACAGTAGGTATAGGTACCACGGCCAAGGGAGCAACCAGTCAAGTTACCGCGGCAATTGCCAGTGTTGTCTCAAAATTCGGTGGCATGCAAATGCGGCCATCGCCGATGGCAGGTACCCAAAAGTATATCCCAGCGGTTAACTCTGGTTCGCTTGAATTTGGTGCTGCCAATATTATGCAGACAACCTGGGCTATCAAAGGCCAAGTCCTATCGAAGGGTCTGCCAAACCCGAACATCAAACTCGTTTCAACTTTGATGAAATTTAGAGTGGGGCCCCTTGTCGGAAAAAAAACAAGTTTTCAAAGCGTTTCAGATTTAAAAGGACTGAAGGCTCCAACCGGTTTTAAGGCGGCTCCATTATTTAACGAACTAATCAGTGCGGCGTTAGCCACCAAGAATTTAACTATTGCTGATACTAAGAACGTCCCGATCTCTGCCTTGGTACCTAGTTGGAAGGCGTTGATGGAACGTAAAGTAGACTTTGCTATCGGTGCCTACGGTTCTGGGTTTATGAAACTAATCGCTAAAAAACTTGGAGGCATACGCTTTATATCATTGGATGATTCTCCTGCGGTATTGGCTAAAGTTGGTACAATGTTGCCGGGTGCGGATATAAGAACCGTTAAGCCAAATCCCAAAATCCCTGGCGTCGAGGTGCCTACCAAACTATTCCATTTTGATTATATCTTGTTTGCAGGTAAACACGTTTCGGATGACGTCGTCTACAGGGTTGCTAAGGCCATGCACCAAAATAAAAAGGCTTTAGTTGCTTCTTCACCAATGTGGCGAGGTTTTTCGGCTAAGGGTATGTCAAAGGATCAAAATGGTCTTGAATATCATTCTGGTGCCATAAAATTATTTAAGGAAAAAGGTATTTGGAAGCGGTAAATAAAACCGCAGACCAATCTGACGAAGCGCCCGCGCCACTCTCACCAGTGGCGCGGGCGTTAACACCTTGGCTCAGTGCTGCTTTAGCGCTGATCGGAATATTTTGGGCAAGCGGGGTCGCTGTCGATATTGGCCTAGCTCTGATAACCGAACAGGTAATTTGCGGGGTTCTGGGCCTGACCTTTGCAATCATTTATTTGAATGTCCCCGTAAGTCGTAAGGTTCAGACTACATTGGCGTGGTACGATGCTGTGGCGGCTTTTTTGGGGTTTGCCATCGGTTGGTACCTATTTTTTAGATACCCGACCCTACTGGATAAAATAGCCTACATGCCAAAGGAGGCGTCAACTGTCGGCTTTATTACCATTTTACTCACGGCAGAGGCGCTAAGACGCACTGCCGGCTGGGGCTTACTTTTTGTTCTTTTTGCATTTTCTGCGTATGGCTTTTTTGGACACCTTGTCCCAGGAACGTTATCGGGCCGTTCTATGGATCTAGGTATATTTTTTTCCTATTTGGGAATTGATACTAATGCACTTCTTGGTACCCCCTTAATAATTATATTTACCGTTGTCGTGGTGTTTATATTTCTGGGACAGGTTTTATTGCGGTCCGGTGGTTCTGAATTTTTTACAGATATTGCTGCCGCTCTAATGGGTCGTTCACGAGGGGGATCTGCCAAAATAGCGGTGGTAGCTTCCGGTTTGTTTGGATCGATTTCCGGCAGCGCAGTATCCAATGTTGCGTCAACAGGTGTGATCACAATTCCACTTATGCGTCAGGGGGGATATACCTCAAGGGTGGCGGGCGCTATTGAAGCCGTAGCGTCCACGGGTGGGCAAATCATGCCGCCGATTATGGGAGCTGCGGCTTTCCTTATGGCAGAACTGGCAGACGTCCTGTATCAGGAGGTTGTAGTGGCGGCCATATTGCCGGCACTTCTGTACTATATTTCCGTATTTCTTCAAGCTGATTTAGAGGCGGGAAAAATCGGTATTAAACCGGTTCCAGAAGAACAAATACCAGCTATTGGGAGGGTTATGAAGGGGGGCTGGTATTTTCTTGTTCCTTTCATAATTTTGTTAGGCACCTTGTTCTGGTTGAATGCGCCTCCAGAAAAAGCAGCGCTATTTGGAGCAGTATCGATCTGTGTTCTGGGATCTGTATTCAGCTATAATAAAAAGAAGCTGACCCTGCCAATTCTATGGATGTGCCTAAAGAAGACGGGGGAAGTTTCTGTCGATATTATCATCATAGGTGCGGCTGCCGGACTGATCATCGGCATTCTCGAAGCGACGGGACTGAGTTTTGGCCTAACTTTCATGCTTGTTGAGATTGGCGAGGGAAATTTATTTCTTCTGCTCGGTTTAACAGCGATAATTTGTATTATACTCGGTATGGGTATGCCGACGACTGCGATCTATTTTCTCTTGGCGGTATTAGCGACGCAGCCATTGATCAAACTGGGTGTTGAACCACTGGCAGCCCATTTATTTGTTCTCTACTTCGGACTAATGTCGATGATCACGCCGCCCGTCGCATTGGCAGCGTTCACAGCAGCAAAACTGGCTGATGCCGGACCCATGGGAACAGCGTTATCAGCCTGCCAGTTCGGGTGGCCCGCTTTTATCGTTCCTTTCTTATTTGTACTCGCACCTAATCTGATAATGGTCGGCGATACTATTGACATTGCGGTTGCTTTTTTTACGGCAGTGGTTGGCATTTGGTTTGCCTCTGCTGGTTTTATCGGCTTTTTAACACGTCGACTTTCACCCACACTCCGGGCCACTTACATCATCGGTGGTTTGGGTCTGCTGATACCAAGTGAAGCCTTCAGCGAAGCCTATATTATCCAGGTTGGGGGCGCAGGAATATGTGTCCTTGCATTCCTATTAGAGAGAAGACAAAAGGACGTGGTGATTTAAGTGACTGGTGAGATGAGTTTCAAATAATTGCAGCGGCACGTTCAATGCCTTCAATCATGGCAGCGCGCCTTAAGTATGTGCGGGCCTTGTCTGGGTCGGCGACAATTTCACGGAGTTCGCCGTGAAATTTCTTTCTAGCCTCTGGGTTTTTGTTTTCGAGGTTTTTCTTGTTTTCGATAGTTTGGCGCTGGAGATATTCTTCGGCTACGGTTCTCCGTTGACGGTCATAGAGATCCAATAATTTTTCGTCGCCATTCTTAAACCATATTGCTGCCAGCTTTTCCGTTAAGTTAAATACGTCGTGAAAACCGAAGTTCATTCCCATGCCGCCAAGTGGGTTATTGATGTGAGCGGCGTCGCCGGCAAGTAGGATACGGCCGTCTCGGTAACATGAAGCCACTCGTTGGTGGACTTCATAGAGGTTACGGTGAACCACAGGGAAAGAGTTGGATTTTGGGTGAAAGCCTTGCAATCGGGCCTCTATATTTTGGTCATCGAATATTTCTTCCTTTGTGAGATCCGGGTTGGTGGGAAAGACCACCCGCCAAATACCCTTTTCATCCAATCCAGGTACCTTGAATAAGGCACACCATTCCTTAGGATCGGACACGTAGTTGGTAAAGGCGTATCCTACTTGTTCAAAATCATAGGGAGTGGTTACAACCAGAAAACGCTCAGGAAAGGTAAAACCCTCAAAATTTACATTCATGAATTTCCGAACTTGGCTACGCCCCCCGTCACATCCAATTAAGTAACGCCCGCGAAATATGGTCGGGCCGTCGGGTGTTTCTACTTTAGCCACAACTATATCATTATCCTGCTCAACCTCCGTAACACGATGCTTTCGCAAAATTTCATGGTTTTTATAATTTTTGAGGGCGTTATCGATGATGCCAGAGACCTTATGCTGCTCCAACATCAAGCGGTAGGGATAGGGAGTGTCGTTTGAAAGCACGCCAAGATTAAAGTTTGCCACCAGTCCCGTCTTGCGGTCGCGATAGTGATAGTTCCGGACGATATAGCCGTGATCGTTAAACGTTCCCGTAAGCGCTAGCCTTGCAAACATTTCCAAGGTTGGAGGATGAATGGTACCGGCCCTTGGATCGTCAAGTATAGTGGCATCCCCTTCCAAAAGGGTAAATGGAATACCATAATGTGCAAGATTTAGGGCTGCTGCGAAGCCCACCGGCCCAGCTCCGGCGATAAGAATTCGGTTGTCATCCATCATGGTCAGGTACCTTACACATGATATACATCCCTCTTTGTAACTCTTTAATATAGTATTCCAATTAAAAATGGGGCAGCTTTACTTTTTCCTTGGGTAATGACAAATAACACTAGTTGTTAGCAAAATCGCAAAAGACAATCCCGGAGGACCTCAATGAACCAAGTGGTTAAACTAACCAAACCCCAGGAACCCTGGATTGGCTCTCGTGGCCGCATTGCCGTAATTCTTCCTTCTACCAATATAGGTGTGGAATATGACTGCCAACGCCTTATCCCGCCAGGCGTGACGTGGCACTTCTGCCGCTTTTTTGTAGAGCATCCAGACCTCTCCGACGATAATATGTTCTTGGCATTTATTGATGCAATACGAGATACCATTCCAGACGCCATGCGGGATGCCATGACTTGCGAACCCAGCCAGATCATGATGGGAATGTCGGCTGAAACCTTTTGGGGGGGTCTCGAGGGAAATGCGGAATTTACCGAAAGGTTACGTGAAGTAGCTGGAGACGAAATTGGTATCACTACGGGCGCCAATGCCTTAGATGCGTCTCTAAAAGCTTTCGGGGCCAAAAAAGTGGCAGCACTGACACCATATCAGCCGATTGGTGACGAACAGGTACATCGCTTCCTAGAAGAGACGGGTTACGAAGTTTCCAAAGTTGTCGGGCTCAAATGTGATACCGCCACCTCCATAGCACACACTCCTCCAAGGGAGGTTATAGATGTAGTGTTGAACCAGTTAGACGGTGATGACGTGGATGCAATCGTTCAGGCTGGTACCAACTTAACCACTATAGATTTATTTCCGACTTTAGAGAAACAGCTAGGGAAGCCAATAATACCCATAAACGTAGCAACCATTTGGCATACCTTTCGTACTATCGGTGTAGACGATAAATTTATTGGTCGTGGCTGGCTTCTGGAAAAATTTTAGTCAATGACGAACAAGACGCAAATAATCATCGCAGGTGCGGGGCCGGTTGGCTGTGTCATCGGGCTTATTTTAGCCCGAGCCGGCATTTCTGTGACTATTTTGGAAACGGAAAATGATCTCATTCCTGAATTACGTGCCTCTACTTTTCATCCCCCTACCTTAGACATGCTCGATGAACTTGGGGTCGCTCCTAAACTTATTGATCAAGGTTTAATTACCCCAAAAATACAATATCGTGATTTAGAAGATGGACTTGTGGCAGAATTTGATCATGCTCTAATCGACGACCGGACTAAACACCCATACCGCCTTCAGTGCGAGCAGTTCAAATTAACCCGTATCATTGCAGAGATGCTTAAAGAATTTCCTCACGCTGAGATTTCATTTGACTCGAAGTTTGTCAATGCATCGCAAACAGATAATACTGTTAGGGTGTTTTACGAAACCCCCGCGGGGCCAGAACAAGTTACGTGTGATTATTTGATAGGTGCGGATGGCTCAAGGAGTGAGGTTCGAAAATCTCAAAAAATAGAGTTTCAGGGATTTACCTATCCGGAACAATTTGTGACAGTAAGTGTGCCCGAGGATGTCGATAAAATAGTCCCTGGCATGGGTCACGTATGTTACATCGCTCACCCGACGCAGTGGTGTGCCCTAATACATGCTCCTGATTATTGGCGTTTTCTATTCCCTATACCAATGGAGACTACCAAGGAAGAGGCATTTGATGACGAGTTTTTGGAGGGGCGTCTTCAGCATTTAGCGCCGCATCAAGAGAGATATGCCATCCAGCTACGGACATTATATGGAGTTAACCAAAGGGTGGCAGAAACGTATCGTTTAGGCCGCATCCTTCTGGCAGGTGATTCGGCGCACGTCAATAACCCTCTTGGAGGAATGGGTATGAATGGCGGCATACATGACGGTGTTAACTTGGCGGATAAATTAGTGCGTATGTATGGGGGAGGTGAAAACGAAGGGCTTCTTGACCTCTATGACCGTCAACGTCGCCCCATCGCCATCGAATATGTTCAGGCACAGACAATGCGCAATAAAAAAAATCTGGAAGAGACAGATCCTAATGTCCGCAGACAACGTCAGGATGAATTGAGGGATGTGGCAAACAATGATGAAAAGTCGCGGGAGTTACTCCTGCAGACATCTATGATTAACGGGCTCGAACGTTCTGAAGCAATTACTTAAGGATCTACGCACCAGCAGCTTCGGTCATTAACGCCTGATTACTTCACTATTTGGTTCTAATTGCTATAAGGATTGCTAATTAGGCTAATAATATTCGAAGCATCCAGATGAGCGTTATGAAAACAATAATTGATACGCTAATTCATTAATATGGAACGTGTTCCTGAACGTGTTTTGATTTCCGGTGGAGGACCGGTAGGGCTTATTTGCGCATACGCTCTGGCAAAAGAAAATATCCCCGTCATTGTTTTTGATGAAAATAGCGAACTTCAGGAAGACCCAAGAGCTGCAACTACTCATCCCGCGACATTAGAACTACTTGCCGACCTGGATTTAGTCGGGAAGGTTATAGAACAAGGCCTGATTTGTCCGATATTTAGGTTCTGGGATCGTCCCACTGGTAATCTGGTGGCTGAATTTGATCACGAATTACTAAGGGATGACACTGACTATCCGTATGTAGTGCAATGTGAACAATTCAAACTTACGCGTATACTGGTTGATTTAATGCGGTCGATGACGGCAGCTGACATCAGGTTTTCGCATCGAGTTACTTCGGTCTCACAAGAGGACCAGAGTGTTTCGATTGAAGTTGATAGTCCAAATGGGATCAAACAATTTCAGGGAAGATATCTGATTGGTTCTGATGGTGGGCGCAGCACTGTCCGAACGGAAGCAAAAATTCCTTTTGAAGGCTTTACCTGGGCTGAGCGTTTTTTGGTTTTGTCTACGCCGTTTGATTTTGAGGCCCAGAGAGGCATGTGCCATCGGAACTATATCTCGGATCCGGAGGAATGGTGCAACTGTTTTAAAGTAGCGGGAGATGGTCCTCCCGGTTTATGGCGTACGGTATACCCTGAAGCTGCTGACGTGCCTGAAGCGGATCTACTTACCGATGAATATATCCAGAACAAGCTGCAAAATTTTTTTCCTTCAAGAGATAAATACGACATAGTTCATCGTAATCTGTATACCGTTCACCAGCGTGTTGCTGCGACATTTCGCAAAGGGAGAGTAATGATCGCTGGTGATGCGGCTCACGTTAACAACTCAATTGGCGGTATGGGTCTGAACGGTGGCATTCAAGACGCTGTTAACTTGGCGGAAAAATTAATTAAAGTATGGAAGAGTGGTGCATCTGATAGTCTACTCGATAAATATAACGATGAACGTCGCACCTTTGCCATCGAATTTGTTCAAGCCCAGACAATCCAAAATAAAAACCGCCTCGAAGCTAAGGATCCTAAAAAACGAAAAAAATTCTTGGATGACCTGCAGTCAATTGCGGCTGATTCAAAAAAAGCCCGACAATTCATGCTTAAATCCTCCATGATTGAGGCAATGCGTAGGATTTAGAATAGAAACTGATAGTTTAGTAGGTCATTTCCACAAGTTAACAGGTTTTGGTGAAATATTCATTTTCAGGCCTAGGTAGCCCGAGGTTTTCTCTAAGCGTTGTCCCTTCATAACCTTTACGGAATAAACCTCGGTCCTGTAATTCCGGAATGACTTGATCGACAAAACTATCCAGACCTTCAGGAAGGAAGGGAAACATGATAGTGAAGCCGTCGCAACCTCCAGTCATCAGCCATTCCTCCATTTCATCTGCAATTGTTTTGGGCGTTCCGACGATAGCTAATCCAGAAAATCCACCCAGACGCTGGGCAAGTTGCCGGACGGTTAGGTTTTCTGTTTTTGCAAGATCGATCGCCCTCTCGCGAGCACTTTTGCTGGCATTGCTCTCTGGTATATCAGGGAGGGGCATATCAGGGTCGAACTTGGACGCGTCATGACCCAGAACGATTGAGAGAGATGCGATCGCGGTTTCGTAGTGAATGAGACTATCGAGGTGTGCCCTTTTTGCGCGCGCCTCCTCTATAGTATCTCCAACGACGACAAGGCACGCCGGTAGTATTTTTAGATGATCTATATTGCGCCCTAGCTTCTTCATGCGATCTTTTATGTCGGAATAAAAGGTTTGCCCCCCCGCCAGATGATTGTGAGATGCAAAGACGGCTTCAGCTGTTTCTGCAGCAAGCTGTCGACCGGCATCGGAAGCACCTGCCTGAACGATCACCGGCCATCCCTGAATGGGGCGACCGATATTTAGTGGGCCACGAGATGACAGGTATTTCCCCTTATAATTAAGAGTGTGCAATCTTTCGGTATTGAAATAAATTCCATTCTCTATATCGCGAATGAAGGCGTCATCCGCCCAACTATCCCAGAGGCCCGTCACCACGTTAAAAAATTCCCGGGCTCGAGCATATCTATCCCCGTGCTCCATGTGCTCTTCACGACCAAAGTTCATAGAGGCGTGGGGATTGGAAGTTGTCACGACATTCCAGCCAGCCCTTCCGTTGCTAATATGATCCAACGAGGCAAATCTGCGGGCAACATGAAAGGGTTCATCATATGTGGTCGATCCCGTTGCAACTAATCCAATGTTTGTTGTCACCGATGCCAGGGCTGACAATAGAGTGATTGGTTCAAATGAAGTCACGGTTGCACTTCGTTTGAGTGCATCGATCGGCATATTGAGTAATGCCAGGTGATCGGCCATGAAAAAGACGTCGAACTTACCCTGCTCCAATTTTTGACCAAAGTATTTCATATGTTGGAAATTGAAATTTGCATCTGGATAGGCGCCTGGATAACGCCAAGCTCCTGGGTGAATGCTCGCGGGTCGCATGAATGCCCCGAGATGTAGTCGACGAGATTGCATTACAAATTATTCTCCCTTGAGAAAATCAGTGATATCAACGATCTCTATTAATCGAGGACCTCTGTGCTAATCAGCCTAAAGCACAACCCATCCGTCGGGAGGCTTGCCTTTTCCAGGGTGAACCTCCCCGCAATCCTCGCAGGTACGAGCATTCATGTCCGAATGAAATTCCTCATAAATTTTTGGTAACTCAGTGACTATACCTTCAGAGGACGTAAGTGAAACCTCAGCCCGATGGACTTTGGCTTCACAAGAAAAGCAATACCACTCAAATCCATCACGCATACCGAGTTGTCGTGCACCTTCTACGACAATGCCATATGAGTTTGGATCCGGCCGTTGAGGGGCGTGAAGGGTATGTGACGGCAAGAAAAATATTTCACCTTCATTAATGCGGACGTCAAAGATTTTACCCCGGTCCGCAATTTTTAGTATCATATCCCCTTTGACTTGGTGAAACCACTCCTCGACAGGGTCATCATGGAAGTCGACCCGGGTGTTACCGCCCCCCAATGCCTGGATTACCATGCCGGCATCTTCGTGCAGTAGCTTGTTACTGACTGGTGGCACCATTTCATGACGATGTTCCCTGATCCACTTTTCGAAATGGAAAGCTTTTAAGCTTGGATGAGAGGGCATGGTGTTATCTCCTATATCGATCATGATGCAAGGGAGTTTGGGTGACTTTACCATTTCTGAATGACCGCTAGTCAAGCAACTAGACTGAGAGTGAGCCAAATGGTTTTAAATGTGGGAGGTTTGAAGTAGATAGACTTTGCTGCTATTAGCAAAACAATTATTCTAATTCGCTGAATGGATTTATGCCCCATCTATAAGTCTCCTCCATTTGACCACAAAAAACAGAATTGTTAGGGTTTCTTAATTATTTATTCCAAATATATTAATCCGTCTTGAAACATCACTTAATCGACGTCAAAACTCACTGGCGGACCTGCCTTGTTACCCTCTTTATCGGTTTTGCTGGCGCATTTTTATTTGCATGGGCAAAAATGCCACTCCCTTGGGTAACGGGCCCTTTGTTTGTTACCACTATTTTAGCTTTAAGCGGTTTCCAGCTTTGGATGCCTTTGTGGCTACGCCCACCATCCCTTGCGGTTTTGGGAGTTTTGTTCGGCTCTACGATTTCTCCCGATTTTGCCGATCAGGTTATCTTCTGGTTTCCCAGCATGTGTGCGGTTTTAATATTTGTTCTAGTAACAATTCCCTTTGCTACGACATACCTTATCTTTGTCGGTAAGTATGATTTCGTGACGTCGTTATTATCTGCCGCACCAGGTGGGCTTATTCCAATGACACTCCTAGGGCAGAGTTACAATGCCGACGATCGGGTAATCGCTGTTGTGCAGACATTTCGACTGGTGTTGACCATACTTATCATTCCTTTGGCATTTCAGCTATTTGGCGGATACGTGCCGTCAGGAAATATAGGTACCGGCGGTAGCTTTGCAGCCTATTTACCGGGAGATATACTGCCCACGGCCTTAGCGTGTGTGTTGGGATATTTTCTGGCTGTAATTGCACGTTTACCGGCACCTTCGCTCATGGGACCCATAATCGTTATCGCTTTTTTGCGTTTTAATGGTTGGATTGAATCTGAAATACCGGACAGCTTAGTAGCCGTTGCTCAAGTGTTTATCGGAATTAGCATTGCCCTTCCATTTAACGGCACACGAGTGCGGGAAATATTTGTTGATATTATACACGCCTCGGCTTCATCGTTGATTGCTATTAGCTTTTCTGTTCTGTTCGCACTGATTACGGCACAATTTGTTGGCTCGTCGGCAGAGGCCTTGATACTGGCATTTGCCCCTGGGGGTTTTGCCGAGATGGCATTGATCGGCTTCGGGCTTGGTCTGGAGATCAGTTTCGTGATCTCCCACCAGATCCTTCGATTCTTTTTAATTGTACTGGGTATCCCCGTTATTATGGTGATAGCTAGAGGTAGGCCAGACAAAAAAAACGTCGATAGTTTCCAATAAAATTAGAATTCTAGATTAATATTATTTTTCAAATCTCATTGCTTCACAGTAAGTCTCCCAGACTTCTTGCGGCTGCCCTGCAAGAAAAACGAAGCGTTTTGTTGAACGTCCGTGGATATCATTTGGATCCGCCATCTCTTCGGGGGTTAGGCCTTCCAAAAACCTTTTCCGGTTCATGATGGGTAATTGGATACATTCATTGATGTCTGGATCCCGGACGACACCTTTTGGGTCGGTTTTGTTGTTATCGATCAGTTCCATATCGTCAAAAAATTGTTTTCGTAACATTGCTATACCTTTATCACTCTTACCCAGCGTTTCTTTGGTTCTATCGGCAAATGTACCTTGTCCCACCCAGGCAATGAAATCTTGGTTCATGACATGAGTGTCGATCCATCGACCAGTCTCGGGGTCGGTAAGAGGACTGGTCCACGAAGGAATACTGTCCTGAATATAGGGCTCTCTTCCCTGGGGTACCCGGTTAAAAAACCAGCCAACACTCAGAGTGTTTTCATCATCTATGGGTACCCGCCATTCAAAATGATCCCCAGTGAACAGGCAGTTGGGCCAGAGGCAACACCTACCGATTGTCCAAAGCGGATTATTTTCATCGGTGTCTTCGCGGAGGCGTAAATAACGGAAACCGTAATCGAACTCTTGAAAATCGACTTTTAGATGAGCAGGAGAATAGGGGCCTTCAATGCCCTTCAATCGCATCGTCCAATTGGCGTGCATCCATTCAAAATGAACAGGATCAAGGCTATTTTCCTGACACTGAAACCAGTTGCAGGGAACTACAGAGAATACGATTTGCACAAAACCGTTATTGAAGGTGAAGGGTTCCCAAGTGGGGACTAACGGTGCCGGGTCTGGTCCCAGGTAGGCCCAAAGGAGCCCCGCCTTAGTCTCAACAGGATATGCTTTAATCGTAACCAAGTTTTTTTTATCGGACTTGGTGGAAACCGTATCCTCGTATGGTTGGGCAATGCAACTGCCATCTTTATCGTAGAGCCAGCCATGATAATTGCAACGTAGCCCGCATTTCTCCACAAAACCGTATGATAAGTCGGCTCTTCGATGTTGGCAATTACGGTCAATTAAACCAAAAGTACCGCTCAAGTCCTTGTAGAGTACTAAATCCTCTCCCAGGAGGCGGATGGGTTTGGTCGCTTTTTTATCAAACTCACTGACAGCACTAATTGGCATCCAGTAGCGGCGCAGCAATTTTCCCATCGGTTTCTTGGGACCTACTTCCATAAGCATTCGGTTTCGGGCTTCATCTAACATCATAGAGTTCCTAAAAAATGCTCTTTCGCCTTTTATGTGAGCCGGTCATAACGTCTTATGTTGTGTCAGAATTGCAAGAAGTTTGGTTACGGCAAAACTACCATTCTATAAATAATACGTTACAATGAAATACAATAAAAGCCTTTGCCAGTCTGTCCAAGGTTTGTTTCTACCGGACATCTTAGGTGTTTATCTGAGAGGAAAAAAACAAATTTACGGTGTTATTATTTTTCAAATAATCTTCAAATAAGCGTAGAAGTGAGGGTATTCATCAAAATGTACTGGCATTAACGAATAGCTGAATCATGGATATATTATTTTGGAATTGATGGAACTTCTTTAAACAATATTCTTAGGCTGGGGAGTAATTTTGTAGAGTTTGCAATCTAAAAATTATTTGACCAGTATTTTTGCGGTATAAAAATTGAGAAATCTCAATGAAAAATAAAATTCAACAAAAAACGGACGCCTTCGAGAGAACCAACGTACCCAGGCATAAAGATTTGCGCGACCTGATTGGACGTTTTGAGGATGTTGATGAACTTAGTCGCATACAGGGGGCAGATTGGGATTTGGAAATGGCTGCATTATCGGAGATGGTCTGTTCCCGTAATCCAGGAAAATCGCCAGCGCTTTTGTTCGAAAACATTAAAAATTATCCGGAAAACTTTCGGGTTCTTTCAGGTGCCGCAAATTCGTTCAAGCGTCTTGCAATTGTATTAGGTTTTCCAGAACCAAGTTCGGAAATGGATTTGGTCCAGTGTTACCGGGACAGGATGAAAGAAGAATTTGAGCTCATTCCTCCGAAAAAAGTCGGGAGCGGTCCAGTCCTCGAAAACATTGATCGAGATGATGAGGTGGATCTGTACAAATTTCCGATACCTCTAATTCATGAATTTGACGGTGGAAGATATATTGGGACAGACGATGTTGTCATCATGAAAGATCCGGATACAGGTTGGGTCAACGCTGCCACCTATCGGGTCATGATTCATGATAAAAATACGGTCGGGATTTGGATGTCACCAGGTAAACATGGGCGTCTAATAAGAGAGAAGTATTTTGAAAAAGGAGAGCCGTGTCCGGTTTTGGTTTCCTGCGGGCAGGACCCTCTTCTCTTTCTCGCTGGTCATTCGGAAGTTGATCAGGAAGTTTCAGAATTCGACTATGCTGGTGGTCATCGGGGGTTCCCATTTGAAACTATCGATAGCGAGCTTCATTCACTTCCTATCCCTGCAAGCTCAGAAATTGTGTTAGAGGGTGAAATATATGGGGATGAATTAAAAACCGAAGGTCCGTTCGGAGAGTTCATGGGATATTATGCGAGCGATGCCAGTCCTCAACCAATTATAAAGGTTAGACGTGTCTATTATCGGAACGACCCGATACTGATGATGGCAAATCCTTCAAGACCGCCATCCAATTTCACTTTCGCCCGTAGCGCCGTGAAGTCAGCAATGATTTGGGATGAAATTGAAAAAGCAGGTTTGCCTGGAGTTGCAGGTATTTGGTGTCATGAGGCAGGCGCTGGGCGGCTATTTAATGTAATTTCGATCAAGCAAATGTATCCAGGTCATTCCAAGCAAGCTGCAATGCTCGCTGCTAATTGTCATTCAGGTAATTATGCCGGTCGCTGGGTGGTTGCGGTTGATGAAGATATTGATCCTTCAAACATATTTGATGTGATTTGGGCTTTATCTACGCGTTGCGATCCACCGGAGGACGTAGATTTCGTTCGTAATGCATGGTCAACACCCTTGGATACAATGCTTAGGGAGGCGCCTTATCAAAACAATCGAGGAATTATTGATGCTTGTCGTCCATGGGGCTGGAAAAATGAATTTCCCACAGTCGCCGAGGCTAGCCCCAAACTCAAAAGTCAGGTCATGACCAAGTGGCCTCATCTTTTTTCCAATTGAATTTCCTAGTGTCCGTTAATGAGCGCACTAGAGGAAAAAAGCTGGCTCTAAGAAATAATAAGCTCCCGAGATTCTATGCAGAGACGGCAGTTTCGTAACGATAACTCTCTGGCATTTCGTCAAAAATTTTACGTTCTTTTATCCAATCTTGTGTCTTTGCAAACGTAGATTCAGAATAGGGCAAGAAAACGATGCGTTCACCTGAACTGAAAAGACGGACGTCAAGATTACTTTTGTATCGGTCCGGAATAGCCTTCTGATATAAATGTTTATATTTTTCCGGTTCCAGGTCTAAATCCATTTGCGCTCGTTTAAGTCCATTCATATATTTTTCTACATCTCCTTCATCAACGCCATCCGGGAACATGAAACCAATCATGAAGCTAGTATCAGCAATTCGACGCATTCCTAACTGTTCGCAGGCTTGGTAAGTAATTCCCCAAACACTGGTAGCGTCTACATCCCGATCTAAGCCCGCATCAACCCGTTGCCAAGGTAATCCAATAAACTTTAGTTTAATATCCTCCGATTTAAGAAATGGCTCCAGTGCCTGGATGGTTGAAAAATGGCTTCCTGAATGGTAGCCGACCGCAACTTCTCTACCTGCGAGGTCTTCGGGCTTTTTTATGTCAGAGTCTTCTCTTACCATCACAGCTCCTGGTGTAACGACGTAAGATTTTCCCCACATTTTGCCAACATTATTTGCTGCTGCCTGATTGATTGCCCAATGGCAGGCACACGAAATATCGGATTTTGCACCCTTATTTCCGCCACCCCGAATATAAGCTTCGTAAGCTCCCGACTTTATCTCTGCTACTTCACCAGTATTTTCATCTACCTTTTTTACCCGTTGTGAAACATCCCGCTCCGGTATTTCGTAGTTAAGCCCTTCATCAGTAAAGTAACCCTTTTCGTGGGCAATCCATTCCTGCAGTCTCCCATGTGGTTGGATTATAAATTTAGACATAGTTAATTCTCGCAATTAAAACTCTATGAAACTTCAAGAAGCGTGAAAAACAAAAAATGAACATAACATGATATAAAAGATATTTGTACCCGTCCCATTAAAGTTAGTTCTTTTCAGTCTCGTCCTCCAGGTTGGGTAATCACATTTAGTAATACGGATTGCCCGTCTCGAACTTTTTCAATTCCTCTTTGCAAGGCATTTTTTAGTTTTCCAGGATCTTCAACCCGTTCTCCGTAACCTCCACATGCTTCGATAGTTTTTTCAAAATCTGGAGATGGAGCTAATTCAGTTAGAGGCATGCGATTAGCTTTAACTGCGAGACCGTCTGGATACATTGTTCGAGTTGAACGTTGAACCGCAAACCACATATTATTATTCATAATTAGTGTTAGTGTCGCGAGGTTTTCAGACCGTCCTACGAAATGCGCTGCAGTTGGATTGCCAAAAATGTATGAGCCATCGCCAACCATAAGGATCACATCTCTGTTTCTGGATGCTAATTTTGCCCCTAGAGCAGAACCTAAACCAGATCCCAGACCGCCAGCCTGACCGACACTCACATAGCAGCCCGGAGAGGTATGGTTCAAATGGTCAATATTTGTCCCCAGTTCGTTTATCAGGATTGTATTGTCAGATTTTACTTCGTTTATGCAGGCTGCCACCCAGGCAGGTAGGACTGGTGTAATATTTTGGGCGTTATCGAGTGTTTTTTGCCGTTTTTCCGAGAGATTTTCGTGTTTCTCTAAAATAAGTTTCCGTCTGGCATTGATTGTTCTTTTTTTCCCTTTTGATCGTGTCAACATAATTTCATGGAGTAATTTCAAGCTTTCAACGGGTTCCCCGCTCAACGCCACGTCCATCTCGAAGCCTCTAAATGGGAAACGAGCATAAAAGGGATCAGGTGATAGGTGAATTAGTTTACAGTTCCTGTTTGGGTTTACAGTTCTTGGTATCCACGGCACGGAACTTTCAATTACAAGAACTAGGTCCGCGTCCGGTAAGTGTTGTCCCGCAGTAAAACCCCAATTCATGGGGTGGCCAGAAGGTAAGGCGGGCACGTCTACTTGGGTAACAGGTAGACCAAAGTCTGTAGCGAATGCATCTAACACGTCAAAGGCAAATTCGCGGCAACCCAGCTTTCCTGATACGATCAGGGGTTTCTCAGCCTTTAAAATTAAATCTGATGTTCTCTCAAGAGCGGAGATATCCGGTATACTGACAGTGCTTCCTGAAGGGCGGGAACGTGGTGGATTACTGGGAGACTTTGCTATGCTTCCTAGAACCTCTCTGGGCAGAGTTAGGTAAACTGGACCTCGAGGTTCCGAATTGGCGATATCGAGGGCACGTCCTATTAAAGTGTCTACGGGTTGGTCGTTTCTAAGCTCATAATCCCATTTGACATATTCTCGAACCATTCCCCCTTGATCGAAGTTTTCCTGTCCCCAATGGATGCCGACGTTTCGGGAGCCAATATTACCGGTTTCTGTTAGAGGTGTTCGTCCCGCCATTAGGAGGGTGGGAACGTTATCTCTTGAAGAATTCATTAGACCGCAAATTGTATTAGCAGTTCCGACAGTAACGTGAACCATAACTCCCGCGGGCTTTCCAACTATACGATAATACCCCTGTGCCATTGAAATTGCGACATTTTCGTGGGGTACAGTCAAAAATTTAGGGGTAGGATTACCTTTCTGTGATGCCGTTACGAGGGCTTCTATAATTGGGGCAAAATCCGTGCCAGCATTTGCAAAAATATATTCAATTCCGTGATCATAGAGTGCTTTCAAAAACACCTCAGCGACCGTCATTTCAGTGGGGTCGTCCATAATGACTTAATATCCCTCAAAATATTATTATTGGAAGTTGATCCCTGTTATCTCGTTTGACAGTATTCTATCGATTCATTTTTCTGTGGTCCAATAGTGATTTGTGTGAGGTTTCAATGGGCAGAAGTATCGAACTATCTGCAACAGAGATTAGAAAAAAAATTGGCCATCCAATTATTGATGGTGACGGCCATGTCGTAGAGACGCCAATTGTTTTGCTCGACTACGTAAAACAAATTGCAGGTTCCGAAGTTGCAGCTCGATATGAAAAAATGGGACCTTGGTTTCGTAAGCGGGAATTCAAAGAAATATTTTGGGGAATGCCCTCTGGGCCAAATTCAATAGATAGAGCAACTGCCATGTTACCGCAGCTTTATGCGGAACGCCTCGAAGAAGCAGGAATTGATTTCGGCATCGTTTATTCCACAGTAATTTTGCCTCTTATGCACCAGCGTGTCGACGAATTGCGACAGGTAGGGCATCGGGCACTGAATACGATGTTAGCGGACATGTTCAGAGGTGTATCACATAAATTAACCCCTTCAGCAGGCATACCCATGTTTACTCCAGAAGAAGCCCTTGATGAATTAGAATACGTTGTACAAGAGTTGGGCTTTAAGGCTGCAACATTTGGTACAGAAATTAGAGTCCCACCTAAGAAAGTTAGCGAAGTATCTGAAGAATTAGGGGACTATATTATCGATATTTTCCCCGTGGCATTGGACGCCCAACGTAATTATGACCCGGTTTGGCAGAAGTGCCTAGATCTTAAGATCCCAGTTGCAAGTCATACGGGTGCACGGGGTACATTGGGATATCGATCTTCTCCGTCCAACTACGTTTTTAATCATTTGGGAGGTTTTGCAGAAGCCGGAAATTATTTTTGCCGATGCTTATTCCTCGGGGGAGTAACCCGACGCTTTCCAGGTCTAAATTTTTCTTTTCTTGAAGGAGGTGTCGGGTGGGCGTCCCAACTCTATAACGACCTCGTCGAACACTGGGAAAAGCGTAACGTTAATTTCTTATGTGAGAACCTAGATCCGTCCAGATTGGACTTGGAACTTTTAGGGGATATGGCAGAGAAATATGGTGGCGGACTTCTAACCCCGGAAAAGGTAAAGGCTCAACCTAAAGGATCTAGAATGGGTGGGGTTATATCTGATTTGGAAATTGACGAATTCAAGGCTTGTGAAATTTCTTCTGTTGAAGAAATTAAGGATCTCTTTGCGGTGCCATTTTATTTTGGTTGCGAAGCGGATGATAGGTTAAATGCCGTCGCTTTCGATAAACGCCTCAACCATTTCGATGTCGAGTTAAAAGCTATGTTTGGCTCTGATATAGGTCACTGGGATGTTCCCGATATGACCAAATGTGTGCCTGATGCCTACCAAATGGTAGAAAATGGTTTGATGAGTGAAGATAATTTTAGGGACTTCATGCTAACTAATCCGGCAGAATTTTTTACGAGACAGAACCCGGAATTTTTTAAAGGCACAGCACTTGAGGGTTATAAAATTTGAAAGTTTCATCCGAAGTTCTCCGTGAACAGCTCGGCCTGATTTTTAGGGTTTGGGGTATGCCTGCCGAGTTCATCGAAATGACTTCCCGAGTTATGATAGATACGGATCTTCACGGGATCGACTCTCACGGAATTGGCATGTTATCCGTTTATAATAATTGGAGAAAGAGGGGTCGGATAGTTTTTGATGCTCCTATCACCGTTGTGACAGACCTACATTCATTATCTCTTATTGATGGAGGTGGTGGTTTGGGACATCCCGTTGGCATTCAAGGCATGAAAATTGCGATTACCAAGGCACAAGAGACAGGTCTTGGTATGGTTAGTGTTCGGCAGTCAAATCATTTTGGGGCGGCTGGTTATTATGCAAGAATGGCGTTAGAGCACGACTTGATAGGTGTTGCTATGACGGGTACACCTGGTTCCGCAGTTGTACCTACTTTCGGAAAAAAGAATATGTTAGGAACAAATCCGATCGCATTTGCTGCACCGACGCGACGCAATCCACCGTTTGTTTTGGACATGGCAACGAGCACAATTCCAATCGGTAAATTGGCAGTCGCGAAACGGCTTGGTTTGCCGGTTAAGGAAGGTTGGGCATTGGACGAAGATGGAAATCCGACTACGGATCCGGTTGTAGCGCGAGAGGCAAGAAAGCTTACACCTTTGGGTGGCACCCGCGATTTAGGAAGCCATAAAGGTTATGGCCTTGCTGCAATGGTGGACATCCTTTCGAGTACGCTTTCAGGCGCTGGTATCTTGTGTGTCACAAGAGATAAGGGGGAAGAATTTAATATTGGTAGGGTTGGACACTTTTTTTTAGCACTAAATCCGGCGACAATTAGGGGAGATGATGGTTTTCCCGATGAGCTTGATGATTTGATAGATGTTCTTCACGCGACACCACCGGTTAAAAAGGATCAACCGGTTCTAGTCGCTGGTGATCCAGAATGGGAAGCTTTCAAGATACGTTCCAAAAATGGTATCCCGGTTTCAAGGGAACTTGCTCAGGAAATTAAACTTGTGGCTGAGGAAGCTGATGTGGAATATTTACTCAAAAACTAGCAAAGGCGATAATATTCCGAGGCTATCGATGGCAGTAACTATTTATCATAATCCCCGATGCAGCAAATCACGGCAGGCTTTAAAACTACTTAATGAAGCTGGAGTGGACGTAGAGATAATTGAGTATTTAAAACATCCACCTGACGCCGTAACGATCGACTGGATTTTGGATAATCTTGCGCTACAACCAAGGCAGTTGATGCGTAAAGGCGAGGCCCGCTACTGCGAGCTTGAGTTGGATAATCAAGATTTAGATCGAAATATTCTTATAGAATCGATGATTAATAATCCAATACTTATTGAGCGTCCAATTGTAATTTCCAATGATAAAGTTCGCTTAGGAAGGCCGCCAGAGGCCGTGCTAGAGATTATTTGATTTAGCAAACTCTTTTAGAAATAAATATGTTATTTTGTTACCGAATTATAGGCCATCACACGAAATGAGGTGGACAGCGCCCCGTTGCCAATCTATGTCCCGTTCCAGCAATAGAGAGGCCGAGCGTACTTTATAGCATTCGCCGTTATAGGCTGCAGATGGTGATTTACCTTCTTCAAATTCCTTAACAAGTTTTAACAAAAGTTTTCGAAAGGCTATAACGGCGGTGTCAGAAGAGCCGAGATGTTCTTTGGAACGGTCTACAATTCTTCCCATACTTTCTTGCACGGCAGCATCTTGATTTGGAATTCCTTCGATTCCCGTAAAATTTTCTGTTTTTTGGACCTGCCGGTTAATCCGGTAATCATTATCCATGTTTTGCACAGGCAAATATTCGGCGGTGATAGGTCCCCACATCCCATTCTTGCCTGACAAAAACTCATATGTGGATTTTTCATAGTTTTTATGGGGATGCGCGCCGAAGGACCACGTCCATGTATTATTATTATCTATTGGTACCCAAGCATGACCATTATAGGGTTGGTCACCCGAATGCTCGAAATCTCCCACTGGAGGGATCATTGTGTAAAATGGCAAAAGAAATTGCGTTATACGCCAATAATAATTTTTAACATCCGCATTACGCCTTGCCCCAATTGACAACCCAAAATCGGTTTCCTCGATAAAAAATACAGGGTGGCGATCTTGAGAGTGTAGTTTGTTACGGGGAACTTTAACCTCGGTAGTTGGCTGTTTATCCGAACGACGATGAAGAAAGGAAATATGGCTGGAATCAATTCCACCTTCCACCGCTTGGGCCCAATTACATTGTTGCAGCCGTTTGGTCGCATACCTCTGTGTCGCAGGCAATGTGGACCATTCAAAATTTGGCGGTTCTGGGGTGTGCTCACTGGGTCCCATGTAGACCCATATTACTCCTCCTCTTAGAACTGTAGGATATGACTTAATCTGGATTTTATTGGCAAATCGGCTTTCGTCGGGTTCCGATGGCATGTCCACGCATTGTCCAGTAACATCGTATTTCCAGCCGTGGTAAATGCAACGTAAACCGCATTCTTCATTTCGTCCAAAATATAAATTTGCACGCCTATGTGCACAATAAGCGTCCAGAATACCAATTTTTCCTTCTGTATCCTTAAAAGCGACTAGATCTTCTCCCATAAGTCTGAGGCGAACTGGTGCCCCATCAGGTTCTAGGAGTTCTTCTTCCAAAAGTGCAGGCATCCAAAAGTGCCGCAGCAGATTTCCCATGATGGACCCTGGCTCAATAAGGGTGAGAAGATCATTGTTTTCTGAAGATAACATGCAATCCTTAGACCAGCCTGGAGTAGGGCCTTACCCCTAATGTCCAATATTTACAAAAATAAAATGTTTAACTTATTTGGGAAAATGGAATCCTATCCGTATTTCTATGCAGTTGTAAACGTTAGATTGTATCCAAAATTATTCCTGAGATACTAAGGCATATTTTCAAAGGTGACGCACTGAGCTAAGCTAAATGAGTTTCCGCTTTCCGAACCATTAAAAACATTTACGGGGGGTATAGTTTGGCAAATACAAAGAGAAGTCGGCTTCTTGTCGAAGTAGGTCGGGTCAATTAAATGGGCTCAGCTAACCCGATTGGTAAATTAAATGTGATGGGTTGAGGTATAGGTTTTGTTAAATTTTGTAATTCATCGAATTTATGTATCAATATTGGTTGCCATCACGGTGTCTGTTATCGGTTTTAGCCTTCTGCGCATTTCAGGGGATTTAGCGGCGGAATTGGCCGGAGAAGATGCATCAACCGAGGAAATCGCCGAAGTTGCAAAGGCATATGGCCTAGACAGACCATTTCATGTTCAATATTTCGATTGGGCCGGCAAAGCTTTAAGTGGGGACCTAGGGCGTTCTCTGTTTACAAACGAATTGGTTGTAGAATTAATCACTGATCGAATTGGCGTTACATTTAAGTTAGCTATTTATTCTCTTATTCTCGGACTTTTGCTCGCTGTTCCACTTGGAGTTTTGGCCTCTACCCGGCCCAACACCTGGATAGATAGAATGGCGTTAGGACTGGCAGTCTTTGGGCAAGCAATTCCCAATTTTTGGCTAGCACTAATAATGATTTTGTTCTTTGGTGTTACGTTACGCTGGTTACCAATTTCAGGTTCCGAAACAGAATGGCATTTTGTAATGCCTACCCTGACCTTGGGTTTAACCGTAATGCCTCAATTTATGCGCCTTACAAGAACTGGCATGCTGGATGTGCTGGACTCTGACTTTATTCGGACGGCAAGAGCTAAGGGCCTCAACCCGATCCGGGTTTTGTTCAAACACGCATTACGGAACGCTATCTTGCCAGTAATTTCTCTTGCTGCCGTGGTGTTTGGTTTCTTACTTGGTGGTTCAGTAATTATGGAGTCAATATTTGCGTTAAATGGGGTTGGGTTTTTAGCTTTCGAGTCCATCCAACGACAAGATTTCCCGGTGGTTCAATCCATCGTGGTGATGTTATCCTTTATCTATATCCTATTGACTTTTTTATCAGACGTTATTAACGCCCAACTTGATCCTCGAATTAGGCTGGGCTAGATAGATGATCAAAGTAAATACGGATATAACAGCGCCTATAGCTACCTCCCATCCACGGGAAGAAGAAATAGACGAATTCGAAATTTCTGTTCCTTCCCCACCCGAGTTGATGAAGCGACGTGCAAAGAAGCACGTAGGATTTATATTAGGTGGAACTGTAGTACTTTTGGTGCTGATTTTAGCAGTTTTTGCTCCGTTAATTGCTCCATTCGACCCTTATGACCAGACTTTGACAAACCGCCTTCTACCTCCAATTTGGCATGAAAAAGGGAGTTGGTCTCATCCGTTTGGCACGGATGCACTTGGCCGAGATTATTTTAGCAGAGTAATCTTTGGTGCGCGAATTTCCCTTATGATTGGTTTTTTTGCTGCAGCTGTTTCGGCGGTTGTAGGATCAACTCTAGGTATGATTGGGGGATATTTTGGAGGAAAAACAGATGCTGTCGTAATGTATTTGATTAACGTAAAGTTAGCTCTGCCGGGACTCCTCGTTGCCCTCTCTTTGGTATCTGTTTTTGGTGGTTCTTTGATTGCGCTGATATGCATTCTAGCATTTCTATTTTGGGACCGTTATGCTGTAGTAACGCGTTCCGTTACACAACAAATTCGGACTAACGACTATATTACAGCTGCACAAGCGGTTGGGGCATCCCGTTTACGAATTATCGTTGGCGAGGTGCTGCCCAACCTGATGAACCAGATTATCGTAATAGCAAGCCTGGAAATGGCCGTTGCTATTCTTGTCGAGGCGGCTCTTTCCTTCCTTGGCCTTGGTATACAGCCTCCGACACCTTCTTGGGGTTTACTAGTTTCTGAGGGGCGTTCATTTATGTTCTTCAAACCGTATTTAGTCACTATCCCCGGGTTGGCGATATTCATGCTAGTAATTTCAATTAATATGATGGGCGATGGGATACGTGATATTACTGCGCCTGAAGGTCGAAATTAGGTGATCTAGAATGACCGACGATAGTCGCGTACTCGAGGCAAAAAATCTGTCGGTCGAAATAGAAGTACCTGCGGGAATTCTTCACGCTGTGACCAATGTAACTCTTCACGTGGATAAGGGAGAGACACTAGGCATTGTTGGTGAATCGGGGTGCGGAAAATCGATTACCTCTCTGGCTATCATGAATTTACTACCAAGTAAGGCAACCCGTACGGCGAGCAAATTACAACTGGAAGGTAAAGATCTTCTTTCCCTTAGTGAACGGGAGCTTGCCAGCCTGCGAGGTAATAGTATGGGAATGATATTCCAGGATCCGATGACATCCCTTAATCCCGTATACCGGATTGGAGAACAGTTGGAGGAGGTTTATATCCAACACGGTAAGGGAAATCGCAAAGAGGCTAGGGAACGTGCTGCATACCTCCTAGATAAGGTGGGCATCATCGCTCCAAGAGAACGTTTATCTCAATACCCACACCAGCTTTCAGGCGGCTTACGTCAGCGAATGATGATAGCTATGACGCTAATGTGTGAGCCTAGTCTTGTCATAGCAGACGAGCCAACCACAGCTCTGGACGTGACTATGCAGGCCCAAACACTAAACTTGTTAAGTTCTTTGCAGGACGAATTTAAAATGGGTTTAATCTTAATCACTCATGACTTGGGCGTGGTGGCACGTATGGCGGACCGCGTGCTAGTAATGTATGCGGGTAAGGCGGTAGAGACCGGGACTTCTCAGCAAGTATTTGATCATCCGACGCACCCTTATACTCAAGGACTAATTCAGTGTATTCCTGTTCCAGGAAAGACCTCAAATGACGGAAGGTTAGGTTCTATAAAAGGAATGGTGCCGGCACTGATTGGCGATCTACGGGGTTGTATGTTTCGCAATCGGTGCGCGTACGTTTCTGAGAAATGTCATGCAAGTGAAATTCAGTTCAATCAAATTAGTCCAGGGCGGGGGTACAGGTGCCTTTTGGAGGCAAATGAATGTGCCGACAATCTAGAAGGCAATTTAGGTACTGAGATTGTTCAATGAAAAATGATTCTTCAAAATCCGAAATTCAATCAGTAAGTAAACCAAACGAAGAACTTCCCGCGTTGGAGTGTAAAAATGTCGGACGTACATTTATGATTGGGAAGAGCATTTTATCTTCGAAGAAACCTCTTCGCGCGGTCGATGATGTCAGTTTAAAAATTAACCGGGGACAGGTGTTTGCGGTTGTGGGAGAATCTGGTTGCGGGAAGACAACTTTGGCGCGAATGCTTTTAGGTTTGTTGGAACCGACCGACGGAGCAATATATTTGGATGGACAGCCGATAAGTGAGGTTGACTCAGATGTCATTTCTCAAAAAGTTCAACCGGTTTTCCAGGATCCTTACTCGTCACTTAATCCACGTAAGACAATCGAATCAATCATTTCTTTACCACTTAGGGTCCACGGCATAGGAACAAAAGAAAGTATGTTAGAGCGCGTATCAGAATTAATGCGCCTAGTAGGTTTGCCTAATCGCTTAATCCATTCCTATCCGAACCAATTGTCAGGCGGACAACGCCAGAGAGTGGCTATTGCAAGGGCATTGATCATGGAGCCCGGAATAATTGTCTGTGATGAACCCACATCTGCACTCGATGTATCGGTACAGGCACACATTCTTAATTTGCTGAAAGATCTAAAGGATAGGTTTAATCTGACATATATATTTATTAGCCATGATCTTGCGGTAGTCGAACATCTGGCCGATTGGGTGGCAGTCATGTATCTCGGGCGATTGATTGAGTTTGGACCGGCTACGGAAGTACTTCGAAATCCTCTACATCCGTACACTCAGGCACTGATGGAGTCGGTGCTAACTCCAGACCCCCACAAGGGTTTACCAGAAATTACATTTGGTCGTGGTTTGCCTAATCCCCTGGATCCCCCTTCTGGATGTTCTTTTCATCCACGTTGCTCGAAAATAAAAGACGGTTGCGACAGTAGATTACCAAGTTTATTGCCCGAAAGTGACCGACTTGTTGAGTGCCATCTTTACAACTAAATTTTTACTAAGTCCGCCAGAAACCATCCTTATCAATTTGGTGTAATGCTTCAAGTTCGACCTTGGTTGGCGACGCTGTTTCATGGACGTCGGGTATCGATTTGAGATCCCATCCGGTATTTTTCAGAATTTCTTGTACTGTGTGGTTTGGGTGATAGGCGGCCAGGTGCAGTTCATTTTCGGGACCATACGGCCTAAGAATTGCCCGATCGGTGATTACGACTGCAGGTCCCCCTCCGATTAATCCTGCCATTTTTCGTTCGTTGCCACCGCCAAGAAAACCAGGTGAAGTGATATAGTCGACTTTTTTCACCAGTCTATGTTTTTTATGGTTCATAATAACAATCAGGCGTTCTGCCATGGATGCAATATCTGGAGCACCTCCGGAACCCGGCAACTTCACGTCAGGGTCGTCAAAATCGCCGATGTAAGAGGTATTAATATTCCCATAGCGATCAATCTCTGCGCCACCGATAAAGCCGGCGTGAACTCTACCGCCACTGAGGAGTCCCATAATTTGGATTAATCCCGTAGTCCAGGCGGCACCAAGCTGGTTAGGTCCGTCACACATTGTATAAAGCATGTCCTTTGCCGGCTCATAACGTGAAACACCACTTTCAAATAACCCTACAGCATTAGGGGCGTGGGTTAATCTCGCCACGCCATAAGCTGTAATCGGTAATCGCATGCCCACGAATATTCGTTCGTAATCATTTATTTCTCTTGCTGCTGCAATTATCATCAATTCTTGGGTTGAATAGTTTTCTGGCATCAGTTCACTCGGCAGCGTAATTGGCTGGTGCAGATGGAGCGTCGCCAATGATACGTAATGACTCCAATCGATCACCAAGTTTACTTCGGTAAGCTTCATGATCAGGTAAATGTCTTACCCATTGATCGCACCAGGTTTCAAACCCTGCAAGGTCGCGGGTCTCTTGATGGTAATTATGAAAAAACTCATGGTCCCTCTTCCATCGTCCTATAAGGGGTGAGGGGTGGCACGCGGCTGGAACATGACATACTGCATTGACGCCAAAACCCGGTATAAGAACTCTACTGGGATCGGATGCTATTACTTCTGGTTCAACAATTTCATCAGCAAGAACGATAATTTTTTCAGCAGCAATTGAAGCCTCTTGGGTAAGACCGGTGGATCCCCAGATATGGGAGTTTCCAAAGTGATCGGAGCGTTGAACAACAAGAAAGGCTATATCCGGTTTTAGAGCTGGAACAAGAGCGACTGGTTCAAGTTCATCAGAAAAAGGGTTTGTTGACATTTTAATCGATGGATTTGACTTTGTAATGTCAGACCCCAAAATCGATTTTACCGGAATATAAGGTAGCCCGTAAGCACCTGCAAAAAATGCCATTCCAATCGAGAAATTGGAGTAGTCATTAATTTTGATAGAATTTGGAATACCCTTTTCGGCCGCGCGTCGATAATTGTGTCCCATTCCGCCTGATACGTTGCCAACCCAGGCGCCAGTGACTGTCTTGACACATCCGGAGCCGATTAACATATCCGTGGAAATGTCGGAGATAGGAGCAATCATATTTAGGTTTTGAAGACCTTGGCGTATCAACTCGTGGGTCACAGCAAAAGGAATAGCGTTTTCGAGCGCTGCGCCCAATACGACACTCGAATTGTCAGGGACGAATTCTCTAATTGCCTCGGAAAGGCCGCAAAGTTTACTGACGTTAATGAGCCGTTCCTCCTCGAATTAGCTATTAATGGTGTTATAATTCGCGGGGATAACTAGCAAATGGATCCCAAAGGAACAACGGTGTATAATAAATTTCATCGAGAATTTGTCAGGTTACCTTAAAAAATGGATGCATGCGAATGAAAATTTTTGACGTAATGACTTAGGTTTTATGTCGAGGCATTTCGCTGTTAAAAGATTTTAAGTCCAGGTCGCAAATCCCATCGCATTTCCCGTCCCCGCTTCCGATCGGTAACAGGGTACATAGTCGAAGGTGTCGATAGACAGTCCCGATTCTTTAAGAATACCGGCAACGGTAATCCAGTTTTTTGTTTCTGATGTACCAGAGCGAAAGAATTTATCGGGCTCACCGGTTATCGCCTTCTCGTCATTATTCTTGAAACCTTCAATCATCCTTGCATCGTGTTCTTCATCGATGACGAAATGACTCAAACCGCCAGACGCCACAATTCCAACCGTTTGGTCACTATCCCAGCTTTGGATCGCTTTAGCGATCATATTGCCAAACTGAAAACAACGTTTCGGTGTAGCTTGGTTGGGAGGGTAAAAGGTATTCAACATAATTGGTACAAACGGAATTGGATCATCTTCACAAATACGGCGTTGTACAAAACCAAATGCATGGCCTATGCCAATTTTTCCGTCTTCTCCTTTGGGGATCATCGCTGACGTAGCGATGTCGAAGCCTTCATTCTTGGCGGTCATGATAATTTCCATGGCAAGATCGGGAACGGTTTCGTATCGCACATCCTCCGGAGTACGGTAATTCATTGCGGCAATTGCGAGGCCTTTTGATTTTTTCTCGATTTTTTTTGCAGGTGGCCGGTTATAGACGTGGTTACCATAGAAGACAGCAAAAGTTGGCATGTTTTCAGGTTGAAACCACTCATGCTGGTCGTCGCCTACAATTACTATGACGTCCGGCTTAACCTCACGGATATGGTTGGCCAGATTTGCTATATTCTCTTGGCACCTTGCATGGCGTTCATTTTTTACTTCCTGTTCAATTTGGGCTTCCAAATTTTCCCCTCTACGCAGTTTTCTAAGCTGATCCCATCCATATTTCTCACCACGATATTCCAGCGCAGGATTTTTACGATCGTCTTCTGCCCGCAGATGCCACATATCTGGTGGTGTACCCAATAGGGGCCCGTGAGAGGTTCCCAAACCACATATAATATTGGCCATGATAAGATCTCCTTTGAGACGATTAGGCTATCTTAGTTGATGTTTGGCTTCAAACCTTTAGAGTTTAGCCGATGATCCATATCTAGCAATTTATAATGGGGGGAATAATATGATTATCGATTGCCATGCTCACGTAAGTGCACCAGTAGAACTATGGGCCTATAAGGCAGGGTTGCTCTCTCATCGTGGGGCACATGGGCGAGGCAAGGTCAATGTGTCAGATGAGCAAATCAGGTATGCTGTAGAAAAACATAAAGAAGCCTTTCCGCATCCGCATCTTCCTTATATCGATAAAGTTGGTACTGATATGCAACTGATTTCTCCGCGACCTTTCCAACTTATGCATTCTGAAAAACCTGCAAAGCTGGTGCAGTGGTTTCATGAGGAAGTTAACAATATTATTCACCGCGAAACCCAGCTATACCCCGACCGTTTCGTAGGTATTGCAGGGATCCCAACTGTTGGGGGAGAGCCATTAGATATTGCAATTGCAGAACTTGAGCGATGTGTCAAAGAGCTTAATTTCAAAGGTTGCCTCTTAAATCCTGATCCTTACGAGAATTCTGGCGAACACCCTCCAGCCTTGGGGGATGCTTACTGGTACCCGCTTTACGAAAAACTTTGCGAGTTAGATGTAGTGGCTCATATTCATGGCACAGGGTCACGTTCCGAACGCGAACCCTATTCATTGAGGTTTATTAATGAGGAGACGACAGCCGTCTATGGATTGGTTAATTCCAACGTGTTGAAAGACTTTCCCAACTTAAAAATTGTTGTTTCCCACGGAGGGGGGGCTATTCCTTACCAGTTGGGACGTTTTCAAGCAGGTTCAATGCGCAGAAAAGAAGGGGACAGGTTCATAGATGGAATGAAAAAACTTTATTTTGATACTGTCTTATATACCAAGGATGCCATTGAGCTTCTGCTCAAAACTGTCGGTCCAGAAAACGCGCTATTTGGAGCCGAGTGTCCAGGTGTTGGATCAAAGGTTAACCCAGAAACCGGTCGGGAAATGGATGACATCCAGCCATATTTCCATGAAATTGAATGGCTGTCTGATGAAGACCGTGAAAATATTTTTTGCAATAATGCGAAACGAATATTCAGACTAGAAGTTTAAAAGGTAATATTAAATACTGTTGGGGGGCAGAATGGGCACTGTCATTGACGTACATACTCATATGTTAAACGATAAGTGGCTGCAGACAATTCTAGATCATGGAGGTCGCTATAGTCTCAAAGAGTTAGGTGGGCAACGGGTAATCCATTATGATGGCGCCCCATTCATGACACTGATGGATGGGATGTTTGACTATCAAAATCGAATTGAGGCGATGGACAAAGCCGGTGTTGATATAGCTGTCGTTTCTCTGACGTGTCCCAGTGTCTATTGGGGAGGGGAAGAGGTAAGTACTGCTACCGCTCAAATGATGAATGACGATATGGCTAATCAGCAATCGAATTACCCCGATCGTATTCGCTGGTTTGCTACACTTCCATGGCAATATTCGGAAAAAGCAGTTCAGGAACTAGAGAGGGCCAATCGCATGGGTGCTTTAGGTGTCTTTGTATCTGCAAGCATTAGCGGCGCTTCTTTAACCGATCCATCATTTGCGGCGGTCTGGGATGCGATTGATAGGCTTGAGATGCCGGTTCTCGTCCATCCAGGAGCGCCGCCCGGCGTTGCCGAAATGGATATGGAGCGATTTAATCTCGTTTTTTCTGTTGGTTTTATGTTTGATACCACTCTTGCCATTGCACGTATGATTTTTGATGGATTTTTTGATCGTTACGAAAATATCAAGATTATAGCCTGTCATGCAGGAGGTGCGTTACCCTACCTTGTCGGGCGCTTTGATACCGCGTTTGAAAAAATGCCACCATGTCGAGAAATAATTTCCGAGCGGCCAAGCAGTTATTATAACCGATTATATTTTGATTCCATCTCGTACACACAAGAGGCATTAGAGCTTTGCTTGAACGTAGCTGGAAGTGAAAAACTTCTTTATGGGTCAGATTATCCCCATAATGTCGGTGATATGGAGGGGTGTTTGTCTCGTGTAGAGGCTTTACCTAGTAATGTGCAAGACGCCGTTAAAGGCGGCAATGCAATAAAACTTTTTGGATTGTAGGAGGTAATTGAGTTAATGGGCACGAAGATTTCTGACAGACTTTTAAAGTTAGATACTTGTGCCGTTTCCGATGCAATGGATGCACTGGGCTTATGGGGTACGGTAAACGAAATTAATCCAATTTCGGTACGTCGACGTATAGCTGGCCGGGTTCAAACCGTAAAGTTGGGACCGGCCAGTAAAATAATACCTAAGTCTCATCTGTGTTCCGCTGCGATAGATGCGTCAAATCCGGGTGACGTTATTGTTGTTGAAAATCATACAAGGGAAGATGCTGCTGGTTGGGGAGGGATTCTCTCGACCGCAGCGGAACATAAGGGTGTATCCGGAACAATAGTTGACGGACCTGCTCGTGATGCAGATGAGAGTATTGACTTGGGTTACCCCGTATTCGCTCGTTCAACCGTTTCTTCAACTGCTCGCGGGAGAATCGTCGAGCATGCCTGGAATGTTCCCGTTGTTATTGGACGAGTAAACGTTGAACCAGGTGACTTGGTGGTTGCTGATTCTAGCGGTGTCGTTTTCATTCCTAAAGACCGGGAGGAGGAAGTGGTTGCTAAGGCAGAGGAAATTGCAGCCAAAGAAGTTGCCATGGGAAAGGCAGTGCGCTCTGGTAAGCCTGTCAGCCAAGTAATGGGTGGCGATTACGAGAAAATGTTGGTATCCGGTGATTAGCCACAAGTTTCTTTTTAATTAAAATTAAGGACCTTTGTTCAACCTCTAGTAATCTTCTTTGTTGGTAATTGCAAAGTTGGTTTTTACTCTAGTATTTAAAATAATTTGGCCGATTTATTTTGAAAAGTTAACCTGGACGCGGCCCGTAAAGGAACGGGCCGCGATCTATAATAGGTGATTGTTATTTCCAGCGTATTCCGCCTAATCTAAAACCTATGGGCGAAATTACGATTTTATCCATTTCAATTTCTTTTGTGTGAATAAATACTCCTGGTCGCAAGGATATCGGCATGATCCATCTTTGTTCATTAATGCGATCATACGCCTGTTTATAGATTTCTTGCCTTTTAGCAACGTCGATGGTCGCGTCACCCTTTTTCCGGAGTCCGTCTATAATGTCGTCTCTCCAAAAATCGCGACCGGTTTTTGAAAACCAGTAGTTCATTGTAGATGAGGCATCAGGAAGTCCTCCTGAGCTCCAGTGAGCAACGAGAATAGCCTGTTTCCCTTGCTTTTGAGCTTTTCTATAGGCACCGAAGCTCAGCTTTTTAATCGTTGCCTTAACACCAATTTTTCGAAGTTCGCCACCTACAGCTTCGGCAACACCATAGGCACCAGGAAAAGAATTTATGACGAGGCTAAATCCTTCTCCATATCCGGCTTCTTTCAAAAGAGATTTAGCTTTCGCTCTATCGAATGCCGGAGGTTTACTAGAAAAGTCACATCCAACTTGAATTCGTAAACACAAAGCCGGAATGACATGATTATTTGGATCTCCACCAGGTACGACAGCCTTAATAATCAATTTGCGATCAACGGCCCTCATTAAGGCCTCTCTTACCTTTATATTTTTGAGAGCCTCAACTTTTGAACGACCCACGCTATCAATAGCCATGTAAAAATAATTCACGCCGGTAGTACTTGAAAGATTAAAACGCTGGTCTTTGAGCATTTCATCAGCAAGAGATTTGGGTACGCCGTGCATTAAGTCGATACCACCTACCATCAGTTGGGCCATTTGGGTTTGCATATCCGGCATTGGGATACCAATTATCGTGCCAATTGTTGCGGCGGGTTTGGCTGCATTACCGTGTTTATAATCTGGATTTTTTACTACCTTTATTCCAGTGGATCGATCAATAGAAACTACCTTATAACGGCCCGTTCCTATCGGATGTTTGCCGAAATCGCTTTTTACCTTGAGTTTGCCGTGAACGTCAGACGGAAACATGACAATTGTTACGCCAAGTCTAGCCAAGGCGGGGCCAAATGGTTTTTTGGAAATTATCCGTACTGTATAATTGTCAATCTTTTCGGCTACTTTAACCCAGCTGTAGCTGCTCTTGAAACGGAACCTGATCTTGGGGTCAGCAGCCCAATTTAACGTATAGACAACGTCATCAGCATTAAAGTCAGACCCGTCGTGAAACTTTATACCCTTCTTGAGTTTTACTTCGAGAGTGGTTGGGTTAATTTGTTTCCAAGACTGAGCTAAAAGCCCTTCATATTTTTTTGTATTAGGATTATATGACAATAAAGCATCAAGCACCTCTCGCTCGAACAATCCCGTTTCCGGTCGCGCGTTATAAATAATAGACATCAAACCAACTTGTTCACGCAAACCAATGCGTAAAGTGTCTTTAGATTTCTGTGCAACGGCGATATCCGTTACCAACAAGACTGCGGCAGATAGAAGTCCTGCAACCAGCAGTGAATACGAATCTGACTTTTTCATTATTTCCTCCCGTTGTTTTAATTAGGTATAGTTTGTTTATTTTTTTGCTCAGAACAACATACATTTTTGTTTTATTGTTAAACCGGCCTTGCCTAAATATTCATTCTCCAGGATTTAGGGCTCTCCAAACTTTTTCAGAAGTTAGTGGCATTTCCAAATGTCTTATATTTTGGTCTGCTAAAGCGTGATTTACGGCATTCATAACTGCCGGCAAGGCGCCAGTGGTGCCGGCTTCTCCAGCCCCTTTAATCCCTAGTATATTTGTTTTTGCCGGCACAGGATTATTTGCTAGAGCAAAAGAACAAAAATCGTCAGCGCGAGGCATGCAGTAATCCATAAATGATCCGGATAGCATTTGTCCGTTTCCAGGATCATAAACGATATTTTCCATCAACGCTTGACCGGCACCTTGAACGATACCACCATGTATTTGGCCAGCAAGTGTCAGGGCATTTATAACGTTACCTACATCGTCGACTGCCACATATTGGACTATTTCAACTTGTCCCGTTTGCGTGTCAACTTCTACCTCGCATATATGACAGCCATTGGGGAAACTCGATGCAGATGGTGTGTAGGTGGATTGTTCATAAAACCCGGCTTCTAACTCTTTGGGGATCGCTATTGGGAGGAATGCAGCTTTTGCCACACTTTTGATATCGATCTTTTTATCAGTACCTTGAACACAAAATTCACCGTCTTCAAATACGATATCGGAGCTTGCGACTTCGAGTGCGTGGGCGGCTATTTTCTTGCCTTTTTCAATAATTTTGTTTGCGGCGCCCCTAACAGCCCCACCACCCGTTAAAGCTGAACGAGAGCCAACTGTACCAATACCAAATGCTACCTTATCGGTATCATCATCAACAACGCGGATTTCATCGGTATCGATGCCCAACATATCCGATAATAAGATTTTATACATGGTGTCGTGGCCTTGACCTTGAGCCTTGGTTCCGACCAGTAAGGTCACTGTACCTGAAGTATCAAAACGGATTTCAGCATGTTCGGGCCTTGGCGCGCCAGCTGACTCAATCATATGGACAACGCTAAAGCCACGAAGTTTTGCAGTTTCTACCGAGGCGGTGCGGCGCTTATCAAAGTTTTTTATATTCGCCATTTCCAATGCGATTTCCATATTTTTTTCAAACTCTCCGCTGTCATAATTAAAAGTGAGGCCAGTTTGAAAGGGCATGTCGCCCGATGGAATGATGTTTCGTCGCCTGATGTCGATCCTATCCAGATTCATTTCATTAGCCGCTAAATCGATCATTCTTTCTAAGATATAAGCTGCTTCGGGCCGTCCCGCACCCCGATAGGGTGTGGTTGATTGAGTGTTTGTGTAGACGCAAGTGACTTCGACATGAATTGCAGGAGTTTTGTAAACTCCGGCCAATGTTCCCAAGTTCATGAAGGTTGGTACCATGCCGGCGCCAGCGGTTAGGTAGGCACCTAAATTATTAGTATTCTTGACCCTAATTGCTAGAAAGTTACCTTCTACATCTAGTGCCAGTTCGGCGTCCGATATAATATCGCGCGCATGATCGTCTGCGACGAAACTCTCACTCCTCTCACATATCCATTTGACTGGTCGACCTAAATCTTTAGCAGCCAATAGACATAGTCGGTTTTCTGGAAAGTGAGTGTCCTTCAAACCAAACGCCCCCCCGATATCCTTGGCGATTACTCGGACTTTGCTCTCGGGAACTTTGAGAATCTCTCGGGCAAGTTGTTGGCGGGAAGCATGTGGCCCTTGAGTATCACAATAAATAGTATAACGGTCTTCTAATTTATCATAGACCCCCACGCATCCGCGCGTCTCCATGGCGTTGGTAGAGATGCGATTAATAACAAAGGTTTGTCTCGTAATATGGGAGGCAATTTTGAAAGCTTTATCTACAGATTCCTTATCTCCAATGTTAAATAAATTAGAAATGTTGTTCGGAAAATCTTCATACAGTTGCGGGCATTTGGGGTCTTGGGCAAAAGAAGTGTCAGTTACGGAGGGTAACTCTTCGTATTCTATTTCCATTAATTCGGCACCGTCTTTGGCTAGATCCAACGTGTCGGCAATTACAAACGCCACGGCATCTCCTATC
>JAOMCN010000089.1 GCA_028345065.1 Rhodospirillales bacterium | reverse complement strand
ATCGCAGCGGCTACCAGTTCAGGGTCAACGGAATACTGGTCAAGCAAAGTATATGTCTGCTCAATGATATCTAGTGCGATGCCCTTTTCTTGCAGCTTTTTTCTAATGGTTTGTTTTGACCCTCCGTTCCTATGCACACTTAAGCATTTCGTCTCGGCATACCAGATGTCATCAAGAAGTTTATTAGCCAAAAACTTCTCAATAATTTCGTTTACCCAAATCTGCCCTGCGGAGACGTCTGTTCCATGGTATTGGCCAGAACGTTTGACCCGCTTAAGAAGTATACGGCGCAAATTTTCACTGGAGGAAGAATAGCGCCTCAGGTAATAGAAAGCTGAATTTTCCAGCGACTTGCGCGTCACCTTACTAGGAACCTTGTACTTTTCGGCGACACTGCGCTTCGCCATATGTTTTTTTTGTTCGATCAATACTAATCCTAAGTGTACTGCGACTAGTTAAATTACTGGCATTTATGTTTTTCCCGTTATATCAGATCCAAACAACCATCACGAGGTACCAATGATCATAACCCGCCCTCTTCTAGGCCTTAAAAACTGGCTTGGACTTAGAACATTATATATGCGGGAAATTCGTCGGTTCTCAAAAGTTTATATCCAAACAATTTTAGCACCGGTGATTACCACCTTGGTCTTTCTAGCTATCTTCACACTCGCAATTGGTAAACTACGAGGTGACATAAATGGAGTTCCTTTTATAGAATTCCTAGCTCCTGGCCTCATCATGATGGCAATAATTCAGAACTCTTTCGCCAATGCTGCCTCCTCGATAATGGCAGCAAAGATGCAGGGTAACATCATTGATACATTGATGCCGCCGCTAACAGCTAACGAATTAGTTTTGGCCTATGCAAGCGGTGGAGCGACCAGAGGGATAGTTGTCGGTTGTGCTGTCGGACTTGCCGTAAGTCTTTTTGTAGATATAAACGTTAATAATTTTCTACTCATCATTTTCTATGCCGCTACGGCATCCTATATGCTTGCTATGGTTGGCATCATTGGCGGCGTCTGGGCTAACCGTCAAGACCACATGACAGTAATAAATGGATTTATCATCACGCCTCTCTCGTTTTTGTCGGGAACCTTTTACTCCATTGACCGCATGCCTGAAAACCTTCAGTTCTTCGCGCTAATCAACCCTTTTTTTTACGCCATAGATGGATTAAGGACTGGCTTTACGGGGCAATCGGACGGCCCGTTATTGTTTGGTGCCGTATTCCTTGTGGTTATAAATACCATCTTATGGATGATATGCTGGCGCATGTTTGCGACCGGCTATAAATTAAAACCGTAATCCTTGATATGGTCAACACGCCAATTACCCGCCCATCCCTGGGCCTTGCCAATTGGATGGGCGTAAAAACACTATACGTAAAAGAAATTCATCGTTTCTTTAAGATATTCAGCCAAACGCTGATAGCACCTGTCATTACAACACTATTATTTTTGGCAGTCTTCTCTGTCATTTTTGGCAGCAACAGAATGGTCGCCGGCATTCCCTATGTCGTATTTCTTGGACCAGGCCTTATCATGATGACAATATTACAAACCTCTTTTGCCAATACATCAACTTCTCTGATTCAACAAAAACTGAATGAGAGCATCGTTGATGTGTTAATGCCACCGCTAAGCCCACTGGAACTTTCGATAGGTTATATACTCGGAGGAGCAACGAGGGGTGTTTTCGTGGCAATCAGTGTAGGTCTAACTCTAGTTCTTGTAATTCCGATAGGTGTGCACAGTGTTATCTTTGTTATCATTTACGGTTTAGGCGCCGCATCAATGATGTCAGCAATTGGAATGATTGCCGGCATTTGGGCAGAAAAATTTGACCACGTCTCCACTGTAACAAACTTTATCATTCTACCCCTGTCGTTTTTAAGCGGCACTTTCTTTTCTGTGGAACGTTTCCCCGATATTCTGAGGACATTTAGTTATTTTAACCCATTTTTCTATTTAATCGATGGGTTTAGATATGGTTTTACCGGTTATTCAGATGGTTCTCTTTTAGTTGGACTAGCTGTAATGGCGGTCTCAAATATATTGTTATGGTTAGCTTGTTATTTTCTGCTCCAGAATGGTTACAAGCTAAAAACGTAGTAATATGAAACTGGTATATCAGAGACCTCAAACCCGACCCATGTCGGGCTATTGGAATATTGTAGGGACCTGGTCGTTATACCGGCGAGAAATTAATCGTTTTTCTAAAACATATATTCAAAACCTGTTTGCACCAGTAATAACAGCCCTATTATTCCTCTCTATTTTTAATTTAGCCTTTGAGGGAGAAGGCCGATCGGCTTCTAACATACCTTTTTCGCAGTTCCTTATCCCTGGCCTCGCATTAATGGCAGGGATGACTGGCAGCTTTGCTAACTCCTCATTCGCCTTAATGTTTGAAAAAATGATACGGTGTATCCCTGATACATTAATGCCCCCTCTGTCACCGGGAGAACTGACGGCAGGCTACATTTTTGCCAGTTCAACACGTGGCCTATTGGTTACGGCGATGGTTGGTTTTTCAATCAATTTATTCGTACCCGTAAGTGTTCACTCATGGCCGATCATGATTTTTTATGCTTTAGGCGCGGTGCTATTCATGTCTCTGTTGGGGCTAATAACATCTATTTGGGCTGAAAAGATTGATCATGTTGCATCAGTCAATAACTTCATAATCTTACCTTTAGTTTTCCTATCGGGAACATTTTATTCTACTAAACATTTACCTGACCTTTTTCAAACTATCGTATTGTTTAATCCTATATTCTATATCATTGACGGCTTCCGGTTTGGTTGTTTTGGCTACGCCGACGGATCTCTGAAATTGGGAGCCATAACCATTATTATATTGAACCTGTCACTTTGGTTTTTCTGCGTTTACCTCTTCAGGAGTGGATACAAACTCAAATCGTAGAAATGCTTTAAGATTGACACGCTGGCGTCTGATTTAGATAATTTGCTTTATAATTGTGGGGCGGCTGTCGTGCCGTCCTGATGTGTTTAGGAGATATTGTCAATGTCCTCCATTATGCCCACTTATGGATCACCAAGCATTTCCTTTGAACGGGGAGAGGGTATCTACCTTTACTCGACTGAAGGCAAAAAATATATGGATTTTTGTTCGGGTGTAGCCGTCTCAGCGCTTGGTCATGGACATCCTCACTTGGTTAACGCCATTAAGGATCAAGCTGAAAAGGTGCTTCACTTTTCCAATCTTTATGGAATTCCAGGCCAAGAAAGAATGGCGCAACGTCTTGTTGAAGAAACCTTTCCATCAACCGTGTTTTTTTGTAATTCGGGAGCTGAGGCAGTGGAATGTGGTCTAAAAGTAGTGAGGCGATATCATCACGAGA
>JAOMCN010000088.1 GCA_028345065.1 Rhodospirillales bacterium | reverse complement strand
TTTTACGCCAATTGTCGAGTTTTTTAGGAATATTCCTCCCGTTGCGTTGATTCCACTTGTCGTATCCATTTTTGGGATTGGAGAAACAGGAAAGTATTTTATAATTGCCTACGCGGCGACATTTGTGATGATCATTAACACGGCGGCGGGTGTAACTTCGACCCCGGCCATCAGGGTCAGGGCCGCTCAATGCCTCGGCGCGAATAGCCTCCAAATAGTCCGATGGGTGGTGATCCCTTCAGCGTGGCCTTATATACTAACTGGCTTGCGTCTGGCACTAAGCTTTTCTTTTATGGGCGTTGTTGCTGCTGAAATGCTGGCTGCAGACTCAGGGATAGGATTCCTGATTATGCAGAGCACAAATATTTTACGACCCGAGGATATGTTTGTGGGTTTTGTCCTGCTGGGGACATTCGGATTCCTAACAGATCGGCTATTTAAACTTGCGGTTGGCAAAATGCTCCGTCGTTACATGTTTGGCATCGAGAACATATAGTAGCCATGGCCGATAGTTTCGGTCTAACCGTACTTATGATGTTATGGGGCGTATACCCATATATCCAGCATGACTGTACAGCCGGGAACAGGAAGAGGATGCGGAACCTCGACAGCTGAAAAAGGGATAGGCTGGCCGTTAAGACGCCGTGCCATGACTTGGTTTACAGAATAGAATTCGGCTATATCGGTATGAAATTGTTGCACGCGTACGACGTTCCTCAACGATGTACCTGCGGCTTCACATAGACGCTCGACGTTGTCTAGAATATGCTCCGCCTGAGCAGCAGCAGTCGATTGAAAGAGAGGCTGCCGTGGGTCTAGCGTGGCTCCGGAAGCGAGTCCGTTCTCGTCAATTGCCATCAAAGCAGATAAGAACAGTAGGTCTCCGGCTAAAATTCCCTGGGGTTGGTCAGAAAAGCCTGGAAACACGCCAGCATCAATATACTCTTTTTTCGTGGCACCGTCTTTTTTTACGGCAATAATATTTATTTCTACCCGGCCGTCTTCAACAAAAAGACCGCGATCCGCGCAGGGGATAACGCTCAGGGCTGGAGGATGTTCTTTGAAATACTGTGTCCAAATTTTGTTGAAAGCCGAGTAGTCGTCCGGGTTGGTCAAATAGACCTGGACTTTAACCATATCATCGCAGGTTGCTCCAGCGAGTTCCAGTGCGGGCATTATACGTTCGTTGATTATGAATTCGGTCTCAAGCTCGACCGGCACCCCACCCCACAACACGCCTTTCTCCAGTTGTGCCACTAGAGGAAGTGCATTGTTTTGCGGTTCTCCGGGCTGCGCCATCGACGTAATACCCGCTATAAACACGAAGTCGCCGACAGCTAGTCCCGGTGAGTAACCAGCCGTCTCTCGGGCTTCGAGATTTTCGGCGGTAAGATGTTGCGGCTGAAAACCGTCTTCGGGAAGCACGGCTATGGCTTGAACCTGGAGGTCCCCATCCGGCAACACCATGCGGCCTTGGACGATAGAGGTGCTAGGCGGAATTTGGGCACCAAAACGTACGTGACGGACGGACTGGTAGGGTGGAACTGCTTTTACCGAAGTATAGTATTGATCAGTGCGTACGACGTTGGCAAGATTAGTCCCACCCGCCTCTAGAACTTTTTCAAGGTGATCGAAGATGAGGGTAGTTTCCTTTTCTCCCTTGGGAAGCCCGGAATGTGGTAATTCTTTATGTGTCACCGCTGGTGCGATACCGTTTTTGAAGTCTTGGGCTAGAAGTCCAGAGACAAAAATCCAGCGCCCTGCACGTATGCCCTGCGCAAAATGAATGGATCCTTTCCCTAGTTTGACGGGAAGTAGAGGTTCAATTATCGGAAAACTTTTTGAGTTAGATAACATTGGTATACCTTCGTGTTACTATGACTATGGGGGCGTTTGGAGGTATCTGAGGCCTATCACTCGTATAATCTAGGTCTTCAGTTGAAAATGTTTGGAACCACTTTCAAATCAACCTAAGTTCTAGGGAGGTTTTTTAACTTCTATTACAGCATAAAATAACAGCACATTTCAAATAAACATGCGGATCTGGAGCTATTAAAAAGCGGCTTGGGGTGGATTATTGCTCATTATTCTCTGCGTACCGGAAATCTAAAAACCATTTTGATCAGTTCTGGGTGTGTATTTCACCAAGAAGTGTGAGAGTTCGCCAAACATGCTTTTATTGATATGATTAAATACTTAAGGATAAGGGACGGCGCTCAGCGAGCTCTTGTTGAGCGAGATTTGATATGGGAACGGTTAGATGAAAAAATTGGGTGTTAAGAGGGTTTGAAAGGATTAAATGCAGGCAAATGGGATATTTGAGTTGGATTTTTACTCAAAATCAGGTGAAAATAGTGGATCATGACAGATAGCAAAATGCCTAGCGTGGCTCAACACTCGACAAATGATCCCCCAACCAAGAGGGAAGCAGAGGTTAAAAAGAAAGTGGGTGCCTTAAATCAGTCAGAAGCTAAGCGGAAAACCACTGAACGGAGCCAACATCACCACCCAGATGTCACCCGCTTTGGCGATTGGGAAAAAAACGGGCGCTGCATCGATTTCTAGGCTTTTGCTATGGTATCGTGGCAAATACGCGGGCGAGCACTTAAAAGTGCCCTAAACTAGAATAAAGGAGTCCGGAATCATGGCCAGGGTTCTAACCGATGAACAAGTTTTGCAATACCGAGCCAATGGCTATTTATTTCCGTTAGACGCATTGGATGGTGCTGAGGTGGTTGCATTGCGGTCCCAGCTGGAGGCGACGGAGAGCCAGCTCGGTGGAGCCTTGATGACTGTCGAGCCAAAGTATCGCCATAACTTACATCTACTGTGCCCGTGGATGGATGCGCTTGTCCGCGAACCGCGCATTGTTGATGTCATCGAGGATCTTTTAGGCCCCGATATTCTGCTTTACACCAGTCGATTTTTCATCAAGGGTCCCGTTACTGAAGCCTTCGCTGCTTGGCATCAGGATTGCACTTATTTTGGACTCCGCCCCTTTGATCATGTTACCGCTTGGGTGGCACTTTCTGACGTGCCTCTGGAAAGTGGTCCCGTCGAATTTGCCAGTGGTAGCCACATCCGTGGTCCTCTTAACCAACGTAGCAAAATGGTAGAAGGCAGCGTAAATACGGCGGGACAATCAATCGTCGAGTGGTTTGACCAATCCCAAACCAAGTTTGCCGTCCTAAAGGCGGGGCAGTTTTCTCTGCATCACACTTGTTCTGTCCACCAATCGGGCGCTAATAAAGCTGCGCATAATCGCATCGGCGTTGCCTTGAGCTTCATTCCTACTCGCGTGCGAACTATCGGGTCCGTGCGCATGGGGGCAACCCTGATCAGAGGCCAAGATAGTTACAGGCATTTAGACCACGTGTTGCCACCCAAAACCGAATTTGGATCTGCGGAACGGG
>JAOMCN010000087.1 GCA_028345065.1 Rhodospirillales bacterium | reverse complement strand
CGAATAAACGAGAGACTCACTATATGATTTACGAATTACGTACTTATGATTTGAAGCACCGAACACTCCCCGAGGTTATTCAGCGCTTTGGTGATCTCATTGAGGGGCGTCAGAAGCTCTCCACCATGATTGCTTTCTGGTATACGGAAATCGGCCCACTCAATCAGATCATACATTGTTGGCAGTATGAAGACGCCGCGGAACGCGGCCGCATTAGATCGGAAGCCGTCAAACAGAATCGATGGCCTCCGAAGATTGGTGAGTTTGTTCTCAAACAAACAGTTGAATTGTTTATCCCTTGGGACAACTCACCTTTGCTCACGCCGGGAAAACACGGTCCTTACTATGAAATGCGCAGCTATCTGATACAACCTGGCCTAATGGGGCAGGCTAAGACTAGATGGGCAAAAAAAATGGATGAAAGGACAGCACGCTCTCCCTTGGCGGTGGTTATGGAAGGTGATGTCGGAACAGCGAGTAAACTAGTCCATATATGGCCTTATAAAAGCCTGGATGAGAGAATTAAGATTCGAAATCAAGCTAAGGAAGATGGGGTTTGGCCTCCAAAGAACGAACCGGGGGAAACAGTAGAAGTGCAAACTCAAGAAAATAAAATTATGCTGCCTGCTCCATTCTCTCCGATGCAATAAATACAGTGGTGTGAGCTTTAAATATATTTGGGAGAAGATTTTTACGATCAAATAACCAATTAGATTTAGGAGAAAATAAAGTGGAGCACGAAAATCCTAGAATGGGCCCGCACGATGTTGGCGGAGAGGTATCTGGTCCAATCGACGTTGTTGACCATGGAATGTCGCATTGGGAGAAGCATGCCAATGCTTTAAGAATGACCGTAAGCGGTTTGAAACTTGCAACAGTAGATGAAATGCGGCGCGCAGCTGAGAATCTCGGAGAGCGTTACAACCAAATTGGTTATTTCGAAAAGCAAACCGAAGCATTAGCAATCGTATTGGCCGAAAGGGGCATAATACCCAAAAAAATGCTTCAATCGGAACTAAATAAGGTTAGAGAGAGATTCCAGGTTCCTATTATTCCTCTACCTGATGACCACGACCACGATGGCAAACCAATACAAGAGGATGAGACTGGTGAAGGACCAAACCAGCATCATAGTATGAACCTTGCCATGCAGGAGATTCTTGAGAGTAAGGGTTTGATTAAAGCCAACCAGATACGTGAAAAAATTGAAAAATTCGATGGGGACTATCCTAACCGAGGGGCAAAAGTGGTTGCCAGAGCCTGGGTAGATGCCAAGTTTAAAAAGCAACTCTTTCTAGATGCTAACCCTGTCATTGAAGAGCTTGGAATTGATCTTGAGCATGCTGCCCGGATCATAGCTCTAGAGAACACAACCGATGTCCATAATGTCGTGGTGTGCACGCTATGCTCTTGTTACCCTAGGCAACTTATGGGGCAACCTCCAACCTGGTATAAATCCCGAAGTTATCGGTCTAGGATGGTTTACGAACCGCGCTCCGTCCTAAAAGAATTTGGAACCCATATCCCAGATAACGTAACAATTAGGACCCATGATTCTAACGCTGACATGCGATATATTGTTATCCCAATGCGTCCCGAAAACACTACAGGTTGGACCGAGGAGAAACTTGAAAAAATTATTTCACGGGATACCCTAGTCGGTGTAACTATTCCGAGTATTTAAAGTCGCTTTATTTGATTGAGAGAATGAGAGTTGAGCAACGTTACATCTACATATACAGAGGCGCCTGATCACCTTTTTAACATTGGCGACGAAGTTAAAGTAATCAGATCTAATCCTCCAGGACATAGACGGACACCGGCTTATATCAAGGGTAACGTTGGAATTATCGAACGTATTTGTGGGTCATACCCTAATCCGGAAGAACTGGCCTATGGCTTTGATGGGCTGCCCAAAAGAGTGCTTTACAGGGTTTCATTTAAACAAGTAGATATTTGGCTAAACTACACAGGTCCCGGCAATGACCTATTAGAAATGGAGATTTTCGAACATTGGCTCTCGCCTTTATGATGAGATAGTTTAATTCTCCACTTCTTCACGCGGCCCTCTGCCCCCATGACGTAACCTGACTGCCTCGCGTAAAGAGCAAAAGTAATGTTACACGCTAGTAACAAATATCGCCATCTTCAATTGTTGGTCTTAAAATAATGGTTACAAAATGTAAGTGCACCAGCCATTATTGGCCAGTGCACCTTTTTAGTAATATTTTATGATGAAAATTATTTTGGTTGCGATTAAATTAAAACGTCAACAAAATAAAAATAGTATTATTCGAGGATTACCAGATTCTCGGCGGCAGCTTTCCCATTTTGGCCAGGAACAACCTCATATTCGACTTTCTGACCTTCATTGAGTGTTGTCAGCCCCGCACGTTCAACGGCGGAAATGTGAACAAAAGCATCCTTAGAGCCATCGCTTGGCTCAATAAAGCCATATCCCTTAGTCGGATTAAACCATTTTACTGTACCAGTAGTCATACTTGATTCCTCTCACAAGTCTCTGTTGAATTGGCGTTTCACAACATGTGACAACGCAAAAACATTCTACGCCCACATTGCAAGCGGATAACTAAAACTTTGATCGGCGTACCGGAGATCTAGATAACACGACAAAAATGTAACACGTAACGAAGGTAATTAGGGTAAATTTCGGATAAGTCAATGACCCATCTTCAAAAAATCCTGATAAAACTTGATTAAAGTCATACCCCAGAGTTAGCTTTCTGTTTGTTTTTCATCCAGTAAAACAAGAGATAACCTCTAGACTGAAAGAAATTATGGAAATTTATGAAAAAAAAATAGAGATATTTCAGCCTCTGGCAAATCGTCTGTCTATAGCTTGTTTCATGCCCAAGTCCGGCGCAACTGTGATGCTATAGCGATAGAATACCAGAAGAATACCTGGAGCTACCGCACACTTGATGAAGCCGTACGACAACTGGCTAGTGTTTTTATAAATCTTGGCATAGCAAGACGCGACCGGGTGGCTATCATTTCTGAAAATCGACCCGAATACATCGTGGCTGAACTTGCTTGCGCGATGACAGGTGCAATAATCGCCTGCCAAAATTGGCGTCTCTCTTCAGATGAGCTTAAGCATTGCATAACACTCGTTGATCCAAAACTCCTAATAGTCTCCGAACGCTTTGCCAATAATCTGAACGAGCTAGATTTAAGTAATATAGAGATCATTAATTTAGATGATGGATACACGGAACTATTGGGAAACGTTTCCCCGGCGATATCTCCACAATTTTTTGATCCGGAAGAAGGAATAGTAATTCTTTATACCAGCGGAACTACTGGTTTACCGAAGGGAGCTCTTATCAGTCATCGCGCTCAGATAGCACGTATGTGTGCTCTTCGTTTAGATACTGTTATCCGTGAACAAGATGCCTTTATCGCATGGACACCGATGTTTCACATGGCCTCAACTGACCAACT
>JAOMCN010000086.1 GCA_028345065.1 Rhodospirillales bacterium | reverse complement strand
AACCTTGGACTATGGAACAGCTTGGTCAATTCCCGATCGTCAATAGAAATTGTTATTGGATTCTGTTTGTCACCATAAATCACCGCCGGAATTCGGCCTGCTCTCCTTTGAGCTCGAGCCGCTCCCTTGCCGGTCCGCTCGCGCACCTCCGCCGAAACAGTAACAGCTTCAACCATTTTATATCTCCAGTTGGTGAATAGACACTGGCCTCTGACGATACTGACGTCACAAAAAGCGAGGATTTAAAGGGAAAAAGTTCTTTAGTCAAACAAACTTGAGACCGAATTCTCTAGACTGATACGGAGCATTGCCTCTCCGATCAGCGGTGCGATTGTAAGCTGATTGATATTGCGCGCAACTCTGACAGCTTCTGTTGCCATTATACTATCGGTAGTAACTAAGTTCTCCAGAGGGGATGCGGTTACACGGGCCACTGCACCGCCGGATAAAACACCATGGGTCACGTAAGCAGAAACAGATTTAGCACCAGACTCTATCAGAGCCTCCGCGGCATTACACAATGTACCAGCCGAATCAACAATATCATCGATTAGAATACAACGGCTATTCTTTACATCTCCAATAATATTCATAACTTCTGATTCACCAGCTCGTTCACGGCGCTTATCTATTATGGCCAAGTTGGCATCCAGTCGCTTCGCCATGGCCCGAGCTCTAACAACTCCACCAACATCCGGCGACACCATGACAATATCATCGCCATCATACCGCTCCTTAATATCCTTGCTGAAGCCAGGGGAAGCAAAAAGATTATCAAGAGGAATGTCAAAAAAACCTTGAATTTGTCCTGCATGAAGATCGAGTGTAAGTACTCTATCGGCACCTGCTTGGGTAATTAGATTAGCTACCAGCTTAGCAGAAATCGGTGAACGCGGACTTGATTTACGATCCTGCCGGGCGTACCCAAAATAGGGTATCACAGCCGTAATTCTTCTTGCTGAGCCACGGCGAAGGGCATCCATAGTGACAAGTAGCTCCATGAGATTGTCATTTGCAGGATAGGAGGTCGACTGGATTACAAATACGTCTTCCCCTCGGACATTCTCATTGATTTCAACAAAAACCTCCATATCTGAGAACCTTCGAATACTAGCACTCGTCAGAGGCAAATTTAGGTAAGCAGAAATTGCCTCGGCAATGGGACGATTACTGTTACAAGCAAGGACTTTCATCCAACTCATGCCTCCTTGAACTTACGAGTTACTAATTTCTCACTAAAAAGTGTAGGACCATAATTTTTTACAAAATGCTGGTTTTATTTATCAATCGGCGGCAATTCTGTAAACGTTCAAGATAAATTTTTTAGAAACCTGTATATTTAAAATCTTTTGATTTAAAAGTTAATTCTGAGTGTCATTATTGTGACTAACAATTTTCCTAATACCCTGCAGAGCCCCTTTTGCAACAGCAAAAGCCACCAGGCCCCAACGCGCATCCAGTGATCCCGCAGCTACGTTGTTGTTTTGTGTAACTTTGCCCAATTCCTTCCCAGTAGCAGAAAACACCAACCAAGTGATAGCTACATCACTTCTACCTTTAAAAGGTGAACTAACATTAGCAGTTCCCCTCACCAAGTATGTTGCCTCTGCTTTATTAGAAACCGTGGGGCCTAATTCACGATTCAACAAAAACTTTAGTGATCTTAATATTGCCCGATTGCCATCACCGGGCGTTCCTGAAATATCAAATAAATAGAATGTGGACGATAGACCTCTTATATTGTCACGTTGCCCTGATATTTCCAGAGAATTCATTGTACGTTTAGTCAAACTTCGACTATTTTGGATATGTTTAGCAATCTGGTGACCGGCATCTTTGGCAATAATTGCAAACAATTCCGGATCAGATTTTAACCAACCGTTTTCATCTCCCTGTATTGTTTGCTTAAATAATACAATCTCACTGCCACCCTTGATCATCAGGTTCCATACAAAGGTTGCTTTCTCAGGATCAAAATCGTTTGGCCGTTCAACAATTACAAAACCTTTTAAAACATATTTACTATAAAATTTTGGGTCTGCACTAGCGGGAATATTTGCCCCAACCAGTGCCTTTACAGCTTCCAGTGACAAAGGTTTGGAGATGAATTCCGGAAGGTTTTTGTCCACCTCAACGCGTATAGCACCGCCATCTATTAATGCTGCTAAACTATTCCGCCCTTTCTGATTGGTGTGTTCAAAAGGCTTAGGAAGAACTGTACAAGCAGTCAAAACAATTGCACCCAGCAAGATGGCTAAGCCTTTTCGCACTTCAAAAAATACAACTAAAAAGGAGAAGCATTAAACTAAATAGGACAAGCCAGATCATATAAGGCATAGCAATCAATTACGGGTCATCACGTTGACCAAGTGCGATCATTGAGATTCCTCGGCCATAATTGTTCTCACCATTCAATACGGAGCGACGATAGCTAAAAAACTTATCATCATCAGCAAAGGTATCGCCGTCCAACTGCGAGATTTGTTCAACGCCTCCCCGTTCTAGCTGATATCGAACGTAAGCTGACAAATCGAAATGATGCCTGCCAATCCCCTTGCCACCGATGAAAAATCGTTCATTTATAGAATCATTTTCAACAAACCTATTCTTAAATTCTGTATCAACCTCATAGGATGCTTGTCTGATGCATGGTCCTATAGCTGCTATAATACCCGAAATATCGGCCCCTTTTTCCGACATCAACATAAGCGTTTTATCAATGACACCTGCGATTGCCCCGCGCCAACCAGCATGAACTGCTCCAATGATCTTGGAAACTGGATCAGCCAGAAGAACTGGTGCGCAGTCAGCTGTCAAAACAGCCAAGGCCAAATTAGGGCAGTTGGTAACCATACTATCAGCTGCAGGTGCATGGGCATTAGTCCGCGGTCTAGTAACAAACTCCACATTAGAGGTATGTGCCTGACGGCAGGTCACTAATTTAGCACGTGAACTCCCCAATTGAGCCAAAGCAAGTGCCCTATTAACTCTTACATTAGCAGGATCATCAGACGATCCTAACCCGCAATTTAAAGAGTGGTACAATCCTTCACTAACACCCCCATGTCGGGTACAAAATGCGTAGGTAATGCCATGCGCTTCATCTAGCAAAGGCGACCCAGGTGCTTTCACATTATTATTCGCATCCTGCATTATTAAACCCTTCAAGCTGAAAAGTTTCGGGATAGCTTAACGCCATTACTTTGAATAGTCTTCCCATTTCATTGTCATCAATGAGCCTTTTTACGCCAGTTTCAATATCCCTTTTTTGCTGCGGTGTTGCTACATTCATTAACCTTTCCGCACGTTTCTCAATACCTATTCTACGGAGGAATGTTCCTTGGTTAACGGGACCACTTACCCTAACACCTTTTTTTTCCGCAGCCTGTTTTATAGCCTCAAAATCCACATGAGCCGTTAGATCAGTTGATCCTGGAGCCTCCAGTGGATCACAATACTCATGGTTCCTAACGGCTTGAAATGTATCGCCGCCGGTTTGTTCGACGTAACCATAGTCAATAAATAATGCCACCCCGCCTCTTTCTAGAAGGGCTGATGAAATGG
>JAOMCN010000085.1 GCA_028345065.1 Rhodospirillales bacterium | reverse complement strand
TGCCGAGACACGACAGTGTCTACAAGACCCTGCCTTTCCAACCAATTTGTGATTAGGCTAACCGCCTCATTCATTTTATCCGGTTGATCTTTGTAATAATGACCGGCGCCTTTTATTACCCTCATTTCCTTATTCGCACTTGCGGCAGCGTTGAAGATCATCTTGGCATGACTAGCAGGACAAGCATCGTCAGCTCCATTCTCGAGTGTCAGAAAAGGAACAGAAACCCGCTGAGCACTGATAATCCCATCTACTCGAGACTCGTCGTATGACCACTGGGAAAGCCAGCTTCTAAGCGTACAGAACCTTGCCAAACCAGCAGGGCCATTATTCACCGTGCGGGGGTTTCCTAGGTAACACCAGTCAGGCTTGCGTTCATTCGGATCAACTGCAGGATCTATCCAGCGAGGATCGGCCATGGTGCGATGGACAACAAATCCCCGTTCCACTTCACCATCGTCTCGGCGTTTAAGTTCGGCCAATACTTCTTTGACCCAGGTCGTAATTTTACGATTTCTTACAATCTGCTCGTTTCGATATCGCAAAAGAAATTTGGAGTTAAAAGGAGGATGGTTAGGATTATTAGGATTATAAATATCCAATTCTGGATCACGATCCTCTGGATTAATTTCGTCCCGAACCGAGGCATCCATCCACTCCGTCAGTGTCAAGGCTCGGCTGGCGTGGGCAGCAATAAACATTACAGCATCTGCAGGAACCAGGTCAGCCGCAGTCAGGTCAACGGGGTCGCCCGCTGGTGTGTTGGTGATTGTCGGATCCTCAGCCTCCGCCTGATAAAAAAGGGATAATGAACCGCCCCCACTCCAGCCTAATAATACTACGTTTTCATAGCCAAGTTCTTCCTTGGCATGCCGTACATAGGCACCAAGATCCAATGTTACCTTTTCCATAATCAAAGCAGTGTCATTTTTTGGGTATCGGCTGCCGCAACACATCAAGTGAATTCCTACTTCGGCCAAAGCCCGCGGTATGGGCAGTTGCTGTAAGGTACTCGAAGGATGCATCATTAAAACAACTGTATTTGATGGGTGATTTCGCGGAATGAAATGAATTCCCTCTAAAACCACTAAACCTTGGCTTCCCACAAAACCGTAGGTCTCAGTGAATGTTAAATTATCTTCATGTTGTATTGTGACGGGCACAATATCAAAGTCGAAGTGGCCCATGAAAAGCCTCCTGTTCTCGTGTTAGTTTATAAAACAAAATTAACCGAGTGGAATTGGTTGGCCAAGGCCCTTAATGGTTGATTATTCTTGGGAAGAAATTGAATTTATAGGGGTTAAGGACATGAACGAAAGATTAGCTGGGAAAGTAATTATTGTTACTGGAGCAGAATCCGGGATCGGCAGAAGCATCGTTCAGCGCTGTATTATAGATGGCGCATGTGTAACCGCGGCTGGCCTGAATGTTGAGGGTCTTAAAGAAACTGCTGACTTATGTGCAGAAACGGGGGGCAAAGAACGCCTCATCTGGACGAAAACGGATGTGCGAGAAACGGCTAGTGTCAATGATATGATTAACCAGACAAAGAAAAACTTTAACCGGTTAGATGCCGCTATCGCAAATGCTGGTATAGTCCTCGGCCAAACTCCATTTTATAATATTACACTCGATGATTGGGATCGGATAATTGCTACCAATCTGCGTGGTGTCTTTATCACCATTCAGGCCGCTTGCAAGGTTCTGATCGAACAAGGTGAAGGGGGCAGTCTTCTGGCAACGGGTTCCTCTACAGCTATTAGAGTGGCGCCCGGATTTGCCTCTTATATTGCCGCAAAAGGGGGCGTGCACCTCATGATGCAAGCACTCGCGCTAGAACTCGCAGAACACAAAATAAGAGTGAACACGATTGTACCAGGAACAACCCGCACGGCTATTACCGAAGCGCTGCCAGGTTATTTAGAGAGGGTTGCACCCACTTTACCAATGGGCGAAGTAGTGGAGCCCTATGAACTGGCAAATTTTGTTTCCTTTGCCTTAAGCGACGAAGCTCCTCATCTTACTGGTACACTGTTGAAGGTAGATGCCGGCAGGGTCGTCGCCTGATCGCTCATGTAATTGGAGATTGAATTTGGAACGTTCCTTTGGTTTGGATTTTCTTTTTACCATCACCTTTTTTGCCCCTAAACTCGATATTGTTGGCGATACTCCTCATGGCAAATGAATCATTGCCAACGTAGATGGCGTACACTTTGAACGACCAAACATAAAAGGAACCGTTCAACCGCCTGCCGGCGATTGGCTTTTAATCCGGGCAGATAATTCCGTGCTGTTGGATGTGAGCGTATCATTGGTCACAGATGATAACACTTTGGTCTATATGAGTTACCAGGGCTTGCGGGCAGGTCAGCAGTCAGTTCTTGATCATCTCGCAGCCGGAGAAGATATCGATCCCAGAGAATTCTACATGCGAACCATCTGCAAATTTGAAACTGCAGATGGTAAATATGATTGGCTTAACCAACTTCTAGCAGCGGAAACCGGTCAGCGTTTCCCTGACCGGGTAATATACGATATCCATCAGATTATCTAAATTACTAATCTAACGTGAGAGATTTGGGCGTTAGATAGAAGGGTGTCGGCAATAATATTTTTGAACTAGTCGAGTTTCATCCCTTACAGCAAGCCATTACAGTAGAAATATTCGTAACTCCTAATCTTTCCTAACCTAGCTTACAAATAATATGCTCACCTATACCAAGGGAACGAATGAAACAGGAAGAACCTCTTTTTTGGTGACATCCCCCGTCTCGTTTTTGACCAGCACCAGAAGATTTTGTGTCCCCTCTTGGGAGCCGATTGGTATAACCATACGACCTCCTAGATCCAATTGATCAACGAGAGTCGCTGGTATTGACCCAGATGCCGCTGTCACCAAAATCGCTTGAAATGGGGCTTTCTCTAGCCAGCCTTCACGACCGTTACCGGTTCTGAAGTCAATTGTATTGTACCCAAGGTAATTAAGTTTTTCCTTTGCTTTTGCCGCTAGTTCCGAAACCACTTCTATGGTAAATACTTGGTCCACAAGCTCAGCCAGAATTGCCGTCTGGTAACCGCAGCCAGTGCCCACTTCTAACACTCTATGACCGGGTTCCAATTCCAACAAAACCGTCATCAAAGCAACTATATACGGTTGAGATATTGTCTGCCCATGTCCAATGCTAAGTGGCCGATTAGCGTATGCAAGTGCTTGATCCATATCAGGAACAAAAGCATGACGAGGCACCAACTCGAGCGCCCTCATTACAGCAGCATCAAAGACTGGTCGCCCTGTCCAATTTGCGGTTGATCGAGCATCCGCTGAAATTTGCTCTAATAATAGAGACACTCTCGAATGTTCGGGAATATTTTCCTTAGGCGTCAACACTCGGATCTACTCAGGTTTTGACTGATCTCGCATCTAAATACCATGCTCCTTCACTCAACATCGGGTCGGTTCAAAGGGTTATTGGGTAGGCGCAAAAAAAGCTCTATTTTGTTCTAATGCTTATTGTGCTGCAATAATGCTACTAAAGCCATTTTAGTATTATTTCGTAGTGCAAAAG
>JAOMCN010000084.1 GCA_028345065.1 Rhodospirillales bacterium | reverse complement strand
AACCGAAGCGCAAAGTGATCCCGACTTTCCATTTCATTCGACGCCTGCAAAACTACAAGCAGAATACGTCATAAAGAATGTTGAGAAGATTTGTCAGGCAGCTGGAACTTCGATCAACAATTTGGTTAAGCGGCGGGTCCATCACACGGATCTCAATGACACGCCAAACGCCGAGGCTGCTTGGAAGGAAAATTTGGGTGATCAAATTCCACCGACTAGTGTGTTCCAAACGTCAGGACCACTGCCTGTTCCAGCCTGCTCTGTACAATATGATCTCATTGCGTATGCACCCTGATCCTTACATGCACTGATTTAAGAGACTTACCAAAACCATATTTTCAAATTGGAGTGCAAAAAGATGAACACTAACAAGTTGAAACGCGGAGCAGCGGCATCGATACAGTTGGTTCCGGGCTCAGTTTGCGTTGGTGATTATGTGTTTACGTCCTCCATCTATCCTTTAGATGGTGCGGGGCAAGCTATCGGTGTTGACAGTAGGTTAGGGGAGACCGGTCCATCTCTTATGGAGGCTCAAACCCGAGCTATCCTCAATAGCTTGAACGAGACACTTAGAGATCACGGTAGTTCTCTCGCGAATGTTCTCAAAGTAAACGTACACCTCGCCGATGCAGAGGATTTTTATGAATTTAAAATTGTCTGGAAGGAATATTTTCCTGAAAATCCACCCGCCCGCACAACGGTTGAGGTTGGAGACACGTTTCCATTTCGCGGGGTTCTCCTTAGCATCGATGCGATTGCACTCTCCGGCGCCTCGAAATTGGAGCGGGTAAGTTTGTCAGACCCTGAAGGGGATGACCCGTTAGAGGCTGAATGGGCACCTCATGCCGTATGGGCCGGTAATTTAGTATTCTGCTCCGGCTTTACTGCTAGCGATTTTAAACAAGGTACAGCCGTTGGGCGACCTCCCGGTTTTCCGAATTATGGCAGTAATGCAACTATGCAGGCTGAGTACGTATTTGAAAGACTTAACCGAGTACTTGGTACGGCAGGGACCTCTCTTTCCAATGCTATGGAGGCGTACCTATATGAAACCGATTTACAGACATTCAACGATATAGATACAGTTTGGCGTACTTATATGCAGCCACCACCATGCAGGGCATCGATGGGCGTAGAGGGTCTTATAGTTCCAGGCGCCTGTTTTGTTGCTGACCTCACTGTCTGGGTGCCTGACGGTGAAGAGGGCAAACAGGAATCGGAACAAGGCGTGGACTATCATCCAGTGGAACGCCGCAAAGTTAATTTTACGCCAACCCTTAAGGCCGGACCGTGGCTGTTTATTGCCGGGAAAACTGCTGGTGATATGAATACGGTGCATACCTCTCCAGCTGGATTACCTAATCATTTTAGTGATATTGAAGTCCAGACTGATCATGTGCTTGATAACCTAACCCGACAGATTGAAGAAAACGGGAGCGACTGGGAACACTGCCACCAGGTTCGTGTGTGGCTGGTGGAACCGCACCGCGACTATCGTGGTTTTATGCGCGTTTGGAAGAGGCGCTTTCCCGATTTGTCAAAGGCGCCAACGCTCGCATACGTTCCATCAACCGGGACGATGTATCCAGGTCCGCTCATTGAGATTGACCCGACTTGCGTGATTAAGTAGGAGCAATCCGGCATGGTAAAGAAAAGTTTTGAGAACCTTGAATTCGGAGGGTGCAATTTAAGTTATCATACCGATAATTCCGTTTTCCCAAAAAACCCAAGTACCATAAAATCGGAGACGCCTCGTCCTGTTACGATCAACGGAAAACGCATGACAATTATAGATATGCATGCTCACTGTCAGTTATCTAATGTATGGCCGTTAGTTGAAGGCCGGGAAGAATTGAAAGGTGAAAATCCCTATGAGGGTCAGTTAAAAAAAACTGAAAATATAGAAATTCGTCTTAAACAAATGGATGAGATGGGAACCGATCTCGAAGTGTTGAGCGTCGGTACAGAGCAGCATTTTCCGTGGGCGGAATACGATCTAGCGGAACAGATTGCCACTTTACAAAATGAAACATTGAGCGAGGTATGTGCGGCTCACCCGGACCGTTTTGTACCTTTGGGTGTTGTTCCCCTTCAACACCCCCACCTTGCCACTAAACAACTCGAAAATTCGGTTAAAAATCTGGGTCATAGAGGGTGTATGATCACAGGAAACATCATGGGTCAGGAGCTCTCGGACTCAAAATTTCATCCGTTTTGGGAAAAAGCTGAAGAATTGGGTGTAGTTGTGTTTATACACCCTCGTGTTCCCAAGAGTGGAAATCCAAGGCTTCAAGGTCGGGGATTTTTATCTAATATGATTGGCAATCCTTTAGAAACAGCCACCGCACTCGCACATCTAATTTATGAGGGAACTCTTGATCGTTTTCCAGGCCTGAAAATTGCTGCCGCGCATGGGGGTGGTTATTTGCCCTCATATATAGGACGCTTTGATCATGGACATAACAGTGCTGATCGTGGAGGAAGAGGCCTAGAAGAAAAAAAACCGAGCGATTATCTCAAAAACCTTTACTTCGATACGCTCGTTTACGGTACACAAAATTTGAGTCATCTAATTAAAGAAGTAGGTATCAGTCAGTTGATGCTGGGAACCGATCATGACTTCGGCATGACGAACCGTAACCCAGTTGCACATCTCTTGAGTGTCGAGGGTCTATCCGACGACGACATAGAGAATGTACTCGGTGGAACTGCAAAAGAGTTATTCCGAATAGGATAGGTTGAGGGAGTGCTATTCCCACCGCCGATCTCGTTCCAATATACTGAGGACGAGGTAAATGTTACTCATGTATGTTTCTTTTCTTTTTTCTCAGTTTTCGCAGACAGATAAATACTATTCTGAGGCGAACAGTTGGAGAGCGGACCAAATACGAGACGGTGTTGCCGGTAAGTCAAAGTCACTAACACCCCGCGATGAAAGTGCATCAATCACTACCGAAAATGCGGAGGGTAGCGCACCTGCAACACCCGATTCTCCGGCCCCCTTTACGCCGAGTGGATTATTGGTACAAGGAACCGAATGATGTTCCACGGCTAATGATGGTAATTCATCTGCCCGCGGCATCGGATAGTCCATGAAACTACCTGTCAGAAGTTGACCGTTTTCGTCGTAGATCACTTGCTCACCCAGAATTTGGCCAAGCCCCTGAGCAATTCCACCGTGAATTTGGCCTTCAACAATCGTTTTCTGGAATACGTTCCCTACGTCATCGACAGCGTAGTAGCCAACGACTGTTAGCGAGCCAGTTTCAGGATCAATTTCGACTTCGCTGATGTGGCATCCATTTGGGAAACTCATCTGCGGTGAGATAAATTCGTATGTGGTATCCAGACTGGAATTTGTGAGTCCAGCTGCGACTGCTCGTGACGGTAATTCAAGAAGGGGGATCGTTCGATCTGTTCCGGCAATCCGGAAGCTGCCTTTACCATATTCAATATCATCGGTTGCCGCTTCAAGTAATTTGCCGGCAATCACCCGACCTTTTTCAACAGCTTCGTCGCAGGCAAGAACAGCGGCGCTGCCAGCCAACATTAAAGAACGTGAGGCAACA
>JAOMCN010000082.1 GCA_028345065.1 Rhodospirillales bacterium | reverse complement strand
CGAGATCTACAGGCATGGCGTCGTTGTAGAAGTTATCTTCTGAAGTATCCGGCGCCTTTCCGTGTCTTTCGTTCAATCCCGGGAGGCGTTTACCGATTGAATTCGTCCGTTTCATGTTGATCTCCGTTTTTCGGTTGTCCTAACTCTTAAACGGTCGACCGGCGGAAATTATTGAATGAATTTATGTCCCGTCTTCCGTCTCTACCTGTTAAACGGTTGAGGAAGGAAAATTATTGAAGAGGGGAGAGAAAATTTTTGGGTAGGGGGGATAAAGTTTTTATTTCTTACTGAAGTAAAAATCTCCGCGGAGTGAAGATGAATACCACGGGACCTGTTTACCGTTGGTCGTATCGTCAACCCAGTTAAGAGTTCGTTTGAGAACAGCCTCAATTGTAAGACCCGGTGTCTTGATCGCTCTCACAAGCCCGAGTGCATAAGGACTGTTTCTGCCCGTTCCATCAATGGCTACTTTACCCGGAGATGTCGAATACCCAATGATGGTCCCCTTGGGTGCATCCATCTGTGCCAGCCCTAGTCCCTTTGACCGAACAAAAGATTTGAAGGGACTATCCCGGCAGGCATCCAAGAGAATGATCTTTACCCCATTGATGCTGGCCATTGCCGCCTGAACCCTCTCTGCCCGAATAGTATCCAGGTCAAGTTCAATCTCACTCTCGAATTGACTACCAATGGGTATGAGATAATTATTACCCTGATATTGTAAACCATGTCCGGAGTAATAAAAAAAAGCGGTGGTCTCGGGCCCAGCGTCCTTCAATTCCTTTTTAAATCCAGCGAGGGCTTTTCGGAATTTACGATGATCAACATCTTCCGCAAGGCTTACTCTAAATCCATTTTTTTCCAGAGTGGTTTTAATCAGGCGGGCATCCCTCACCGGATTATCCAGCGGCCTCGTTTTATATTTAGAATTACCAACAACAAGAGCTATGCGTTTATTTGAAAAATCAATTATGGATTTTGGAGGCGGTGTTGGTTTCGATTGCTCGCCCATTAATTTTTCGAGCTTCTTTATACGCTCTTCCAAAGCTGTATTATCACGAGTTGAGTGTGCTAGTAGCTTATGCTGGGCTTTTTCTTTTGCTTTTTTGAGCGCCTTTAAATCCTCTTCATACTCCATTGACCTCGATTCACGAAGAATAACCGATTCACGAGCAATATTGGTCCGTAAACTTATCTTCTCTATCCTAAACTCATTTCTGGAAAACGTGACCCGCCCTCTAACATCGAGGTGATCGAGCATCTTTCTTAGATTACGATATAAACGTGTACTCTTTGAGTCGGTTTGATACCAATATTCGGCTGTTCTCATCGATAATTTGACGGGACTGTAATTTTTATAACCGCTGAATGTAGTCAAATATGCTTCTATTGCGTTTATTTCAGGTACTTTGAAGCCGCTGAATACGAGAGAATAGCCAGTCGGCAGATTGCTGGTAGAGTAGCCGCCTTTTCCACCAAAGTGTGCAAGCTTGATAGCTAGAACTGCACCTAAATCTTGAGCCAGTTCTGTCGATTTCTTCCCGATTTCTTCTAAGAGGCAATCGCGATTACAGTCGCGTGGAACATTTTCAGCCTCCGGCGTATCGACCTCAATATTACCCAATCTCTGGCCCGTCTTGACATTGAGAAGGCGACCTTCAATACGCATATTTACTTTAGCCGTATAGGCCAGCTTCTTATGGGAGCCGTAGATGGAGAAGATAACACCTACATCGATAGGGGGGCGCTTGATAGAGCGGGCAATGTCAATGAGTTCGGCATCCGTGCGCCGAGAGCGTCCCTGAACAAAATCATCGAGGGTTAAAGCAGTTTCATCATAGACGTTAAAACCTCTATCGCTGAGCTGATTGCTGACAGCATTCAACACCCTTTTAAAGATCCTGTTATTCCGGGGGACAGTGTCCGGGTCAAAATCCTCTCCCAAAATGAGGATATTGGACAGTTCGCCACTTGATGATGTCTTCTCAGCAGCAACTGTGGGTTTGAGTTCCTTCTTCGCAAGAATTGTGGCCGCTTCCTGCTCCAATCTATCGAATTGTAATTCTGTGAGTTCGCCAGTGCTAGGTGAACCGCTACTTTTCTGCCATCGCTGGATGGCAGACTTTGTTCTTACACCCATGATGCCATCATGTTTGCCAGAATAAAGATCGAGAACCGTTAATGCTTCCTGTGTGCGACGTGCCAGTTTATGGAGTTCTTTCAGCTTGCCCTGTGCATGGGAATTTGCCTGTGCGGCACTAAGTCTGAACAATTTCAGCGCAGTCTCATGATTCCGGGGAACACCCCATCCCTTTCTGTACATCATACCTAAGTGGTACTGGGCATATGCATCACGTTGTTCGGCAGCAGCTTGATACCACTTCACCGCAGTCTGATCGTTCTTTGGAACACCTTGTCCTTTGTGATACATCCAACCCAGATAGTCCTGGGCACGGGCGTTTCCCTGAACGGCAAGGGGTTTCCAGAGACGCAAGGCAGTTGAATAATCTTTTTTATCGTAGGCATCCCGACCCTTCTTTAAGTCATCTTTAGAAGATTTTTTGGCAGTAACTGTTGGTGAGGGTTTCTTGGCATAGAGTAAACTACCGTTTGTCCATATGCCTTCTCTCACTGTTCCATTGGCAAAGGTATAGGTGCCTTGTCCGTGTCTTTTGCCAAACCACCATTCACCAACGTATTTGTTCCCACTTTTGGCATAGGTAGCAGTGCCTTGTCCGTGGTATTCACCATTCCTGAATTCACCAACATATTTGTCCCCACTGGCATAGGTTGTAGTGCCTTGTCCGTGCCTTTCCCCATCCTTCCATTCACCAACATAATTGTCGCCAAGGAGATAGGTAATGGTGCCTGCGCAATCAGTCCAAGTTTTCGTTTCTTTATATTTGTATGTTGGACTACTTGGACAAGGAGGCAGAGTACCTTTCTTCAGTGGAACGACCTTAATCCCACTCCACCCCTCCGTTGAGGACGACAACAGGAGTGCAAATCCCATCAGAACTGGCAGCAGTTGTTTCATTCCGTGATGATGACATAAAGTGGATAAAAATTGAAGTTGATTGGTGGATGAGGCGTCTGTCAGAGGTATTTAGGGAAACGGGTGATTAGCTACATAAATTTACCACATTATCTCTGTCTGATTTGATAAACCCTTCGGTGTATTTAAGGTTAGCTCTCTTCATTCTGAGGCAATCGTTATTAAGGTCGTTAAGTTGTGACCAACTGAAATCCAGACGCCATAATTTTTCCGCTAGGTTCGGAGGAGGATATTTTAAACACACCCAATCAGACTCATTATTGAATTTCCTATATTGAAACCACCATGTCATATAGAGGTCGCATTCCTCTTTGGTTAGATAAGCTTTTTGATCTCCAACCCTAACCAGCATCAAAACAAATGTTGAACTGAAGTCCCTTTGAGGAGAGGACCCCCCCGTAAAAAGTTTGGTCAATTGAGTTCGCCCTGGTGTATCTTACTGCATTTCTGCTGCAGTTTTTGGTTTTCCACACTATGACCTATTGGATTTAAAAATTAGTGAATCGGACCAAGATCAAGAAGTGTTGCTGAAATTCCTTCACCGGTCGCCAGAAGGATCTCTTTGTCTGCCGTGAGTTCGTCTGAAG
>JAOMCN010000081.1 GCA_028345065.1 Rhodospirillales bacterium | reverse complement strand
AGAAAATATTGTTCTATCATTAAACCGATCTTGAATTCTGGGGTCGGTGTGCAACTTATCCATCCCATCTTGGTCTGGTCCCTCAAAAACAACTATAGCGTTGTTTGGACTGTCAACGTCCCGAAGTACCCTAATAGCTTTGATACCAAGTTCTTCCTCAATTTGTTTTCTGACTTGGGCTTCTTTAAAGATGGCAAACCATTTATCATAATCGACAAGCTTGTGCTCGACGTGGAACCCGAAAGTTCCGGGATTTAGATCCGCGATCTCTGTGGCAGTGTACCGGCCTAACGGTTGGGGCGGTTCAGCAATGATGGATTTATCATGAACAAACTCTTGTATCCTTGGGTCGGCACGGACCTTGTCGAGGGCGTCTAGGCTTGATGCCGTAAGAACAACTATAGCATGGTTGGGATCTTCGTCGTCTCGAAGTATTCTAACTGGCATCACTTCATACTCTGCCATTATACCCTTTAAAAAACCGCTCGCCCACGCTCTCTCGTACCATTTATCGTAATCGACGAGCCTAAGACTGTTATTCAATTGATAGATACCATTACCTCCCTGTTAGCAGGGTTAATCCGCGCATTTTGAGTTTATCGGCTGAGTTTTTGACCTACAAGCGACGACGTTTCATATGCGCCTGAAGGCGGTCTGTGTAACACTCAGTTGATATCGGGGTTTCTGGTATCAAAGGCGACGAGGCCCGAGTATGCCTGGGTGCGGCTCTCGCCGGAATATTCCAGCATATGTGTCACGCTATCGAGCCACTCCAAACCGGTGACTTCGTCGTCGCCAATCGCATCAATACTGGCATATTCGGAAATGGTGACAAACTCGTTTTCACCGAGCAACAGCGTTTTGGAACTGATCGCGTTGGAATAATCATAGGACTTCAAAGCCTCCAAGAATGTGTCCTCAAACCCGTCTTTGACTTTGAATTTCACCACCGAAACGACATTCATACGGCGCAAGCTCCCCGCCTACCAAGTTCCCCAATAATAAGGCTTTCGCCAATTTGTCCAGCAAGTTGGTTTTTGTAGTTTTTGGCCAAACAGCACCCTCCACAGTAAGAGATAACCACGTTGCCTCGATTCTTTAGACCCCTACAAGAACTTTTTTAGTAAGGACATTAAATGATCTGGAATTTAATCGGAAGTATCGGGGGTAAAGTTCTCGATATTGTTATTTATGCTCAGGGATACTTGAGAAGCGTCCTCTAAAAATTTTTGTGACTAGAAAACAATTGCCATCGCGAATAACCGGCAACGGGATTGCTCAAGAAGTACCTTCGGGCTTATGATGAAGCCATGAGATTGAGCCGAACATCGATACCAAAGTGGTGGTTGCTATGCCTCGCAATTGGGTATTTCGTCTGGGCGATTGCGGTGTTTGTTTACTTGTTCACCTAATGTAGAAGAAAGTGGAACCGATGGCAGAAGACCGAAGTTTTGAGATTGAACTAGCAAATGAACTCATTAACCTTGCGAACGACAAGCAGGCCGCTGGGGCTGATCCGACAGTTATCGCGGCGGCTTATCGTCATGCCGCAGCAAACTTTACCGCATATGCCTATGCCCAAGGTACCAACAAACGACTCGCCACCAAGCGCATAACGAAAGATTTCCGGCAGCAGCTTGAATTTTATGATAAACGCCACCGAGGTAACACGCCCTCGATGTAGAAGGAGTTGTTTAGATGGGTACCTCGATAGATGGTTTGCTCGTTAGTGGAGCAGCTTTGGGGGTCTTCGTGTTCACCCGTTGGCTGCTAAAAAAACGCTGGCAAAATTATAGATGGTGGGACTCGATCGCAATAACAATTTTAATAACCCTCAGCTATAAGTACGCCCCGCTCGTTATTTCGCAGACTGCAACGCCCGACCGATAGCCTTATCCATCTCCTTGGCTTATTCTAGTTGATCAACTCACGGAGAATTAGATGATCGACACATTTGAACACGTGCTTCTATTCGCTATCTGCATTCTGATTATGCGTCTGAGCCTTCCGTTTGCGAGTATTAAAATGACCAGCCAGACTAATTTTTCCTACGAAGAACACCCTGTGACTGATGTCGCTGATGCAGCAATCGCAACTTCGATTGCGGCAGCTATGGCAGTGCCGCTTTGGGTTGCTTTGGAGGTTATTTGGTGGGGAATGGACTACTTCCTCAATTAACCAACTACTTGGCTGACTTTGAAATGGCATCGAAATACACAACCTGTTTGCCGTATGGTTCCATCGCCTTAGATTTATAGGCATTGTAAATTCCCAATTTAAGACTGTGTCCAGAACTTGGGTCAGGCAGTGTCTGTCTGGTTTCGTGAACTTTTAGTTCATCATTCACAAAGACTTTTAAATAACCGTTCTTCTCTGATGTAGATTTCACTTCGAATTTTAATTTTATCCATTTATCTGTAGGATTATCGTGTACCGTATATTCTTCCTTAATATCCCAGGTAAACCCGTAATGGGTCTTGATTTGAAGCTCCCCAAATTGACTAACTTGCAGATAAGCAAGAGTTGTATAAAGCGACCTATTTCTAACATTAATCTGTGTCAAAAATAGCAGATTACTGCCGAGAGGACGTATCTTCGGTTTTGATGGTATATAGACCATTAGTTCATAGATTAGTAACTCACCTTCAGTAGAACCCCAATCACTCTCGCTAATTTCATGCCGACTTCTATCATTTGGGCAATCATCCCAACCTGAACTAGCACTGCAATCACCTGGCCTAACTTCAAAGCGCGCAGATTGTGTTTCGTTGAAGACTGGAAAGCCATCTGCCTTTCTAACTAGGGCACACCCATAGTCTGTTTCATTAATGGGGTGGGAGGTCTCGAATGACAGCCCACCAAGCACATCTTCATTTGAGCTCGTGTTACAAGGGGGATATTCGAAAGTCTGATTGTTTGAAGAAATAATGGCTGTCGTCTGACACCCGCTCAACAACAACGGTAACACACACAGAACTGGCAGCAGTCGTTTCATTCCGTGATGATGACATAAAGTCCATCAGTAAGTAAACTTCGGTGATGAATGTTGTATGAGAATATGAAATAAAAGACTGCATAAAATTGCAGGAACACCAATAAAGTGTTTAGATCGACAACCTCAACAATTATTAGGGAGTTCATATGCCATATAAAATAATGATGTATCTAGTTGCAGCAGTGCCTCTAATTTTTTTGATTGCGTTTTTTGCTGTTCCAGAGTTTTTTGTTTTACAGGGATACCCCAGTGCCGAAGGGTTAGGTTTGGAAATTGGAATAACTCATCGATACGTTATGGCTGGTATGCTATTTATGGTTGTGTGTTTTGCATTTCAATCCAGTAGCGTTGAGGGAGTGGATAACCAAAAAGCAATTCTTTTGGGTGCCGCTATCGGTTTCTCTGCGATGTGTGCTGTCATAATTTTTATGGAAGGTCCCCTTCGTGGTCTTCCGTTGCCCGTGCCGCCAGTGATTGCCACAGGAATAATCGCAGCACTTAGTTTCTGGTCACGGTGGAAACTGAAATAAATTGGAACCACATACTAGTAGAGAATGAGACAACACCCCCCCCTGATGCTAAACGGATACCAGGTAGTTGAGGGTAAGAACAGGAATGCAAAACCCGTCAGAACTGGCCGCAGTCGTTTCAT
>JAOMCN010000080.1 GCA_028345065.1 Rhodospirillales bacterium | reverse complement strand
CCCAAACCTGCCAATTGCCGCTGTAATCATATCAGCTGTTTCAGGGTGAAGACCAACCTCGCGGGGAAGGGCCAAAAGATCGAGTGCCAGTTTGAGATCAACGTCATTGGGATCCATGTCCTTAGTTAGAGAGGCGCGCTTAGGTTTGATTTTTCCTTCGGGTTCACCTAACTGGATGTAGAATCCATATGGACCTCGCCGGAGACTGACGGAAAATCCTGTCTTGGGTTCTATTCCTAATTCTTTGGGTCCGTTATCTGTGAGAGCGGAGGTAGATTCTAGTCCATTTCCTACGGTAAGGGGGCGTGTGTGATTGCACTCAGGATAGTTTGTACACCCTATAAACCCTCCGTGCTTATGCGATGATTTAAAAGATAGCCTCCCATCTTTACAGTTTGGACACTTCCGTGGGTCTCCGCCTTCCTCATCCGTTCGGAAGAAATGTGGGCCTAGTAATTCATTTAGGGCATCTAGAATCTCTCTGTTACGAAGTTCACTCGTTTCATTGATAGCTTCGCTAAAGGAAATCCAGAAGTCCTGTAAAACAGATTTCCACTCGATATGCCCCCCCGATATGTCGTCCAGCTTCTCTTCGAGTTCAGCGGTGAAATCATACTCAACGTATTTTGCAAAAAATTTAACCAGAAAAGCGGTCACCAATCTGGAGCGGCCTTCTGGATAAAATCTTCGGTTTTCAAGCCTTACATAATTTTCCTTTAGTTTAGAAATGATTGATGAATATGTCGAAGGCCGGCCTATTCCCAATTCTTCCATTTTCTTGACCAGGCTTGCTTCAGAGAAGCGTGCGGGCGGATTTGTGAAATGCTGTTCGGGAGAAACGGAAGCTCTTGATACGGTTTCACCTTCTTTCATATTAGGAAGGACACGATCTGCCTGACCATCATTTTTTTTGTCTGGAGCGTCTTCGTACACGCGCAAATGACCGTCGAAGGCGATTACGGAACCCGTTGCCCGCAAAGTGACGTCATTAAATGTTTCTTGCTTTCCAGCCGGGCGTAGGTCAATTGCCACTTGGTCCATCACGGCAGACTCCATTTGGCTCGCCATAGTTTTCTGCCATATCAACTCATAGAGCTTTCTTTGGTCGTCGTTTAATGATCCTACATCTTGTGGTCGGATACTCATGTTGGTTGGTCTAATTGCTTCATGGGCCTCTTGGGCGTTTTTTGCCTTCGTCTTGTATATACGGGGGGATTTAGGAAGATAGTTATCGCCAAATTGAGATTTTATTTGATTTCGGCAACTCCCAATAGCCTCCTGTGAAATTGTGACACCGTCCGTCCTCATATAAGTAATAAGTCCAAGGGTTTCGCCATCCACATTGACACCCTGGTAAAGACTTTGTGCAACCTGCATTGTTTTTTTCGCTGTGAAATAGAGCTTATGTGCAGCAGCTTGCTGTAGAGTTGAAGTAGTAAAGGGAGCTCTCGGGTGGCTTTTGGTTTGTTTGCGTTCGACCATCGAAACAGCAAAGTCATTTTTTTCTATTTGTTCGACAGCCTGGTTAGCAGCGGCTTTGTCATTTAGAGAGAACTTATCCAACTTTTGCCCGTTTAGGTGAGTGAGTTTTGCCAGAACGCAAACATTTGCAGAATTTCTAAATTCAGCTTCTACCGTCCAATATTCTGTCGGGATAAAATTTTCAATCTCAATTTCGCGCTCACAGATTAGTCTCAAGGCTACGGATTGTACTCTACCTGCGGAGTTGTTGCCTGGTAATTTACGCCATAATACGGGCGATAATTTAAAACCGACCAAATAGTCTAAAGCGCGTCTTGCGAGATAGGCTTCGACGAGATCTCCGTCAACGTCTCGAGGTTGTTCTAAAGCGTCCAAAACCGCTTTCTTGGTAATTTCGTTAAAAACAATTCTCTTAACTTTTACGTCCGCTAGCAGGTTTTTTTCTCTCAGAATTTCCTGCAGGTGCCAGGATATGGCCTCTCCCTCCCTATCCGGGTCAGTTGCAAGATACAAATTGTTAGCTTTTTTTAGCGCTGCGGCTATTTCCTTGATCTGTTTTTGGGAGTTTGGGTGAACCTCCCAATCCATTTCAAAGTCGGCGTCGGGACGCACGGAGCCGTCTTTATTCAATAAATCCCTTATATGGCCAACGGTGGCTAATACTTTATAATCATTACCTAAATATTTGTTGATTGTTTTTGCCTTTGCAGGCGATTCTACAATGACCAAGTTTGACATAATTTATTCTTCTAAATTTTTGAATTTTGTAACATTAAGTATTTTGGCCACTGTTTTAATAGGCTAGCCCAAGCTTCTTATTCCTATTTTAAACTAAAGGATATGAATGTTAATAATGGACATGTGGCACTGGCGAAGGGGTTCGTCAACCATTAGGTCCGCCGGATTTGATATTTTTTCCTTCCAAATTACCTGTTTAGTTTAAAATTTTAAAAAATTATTATTTTTCTTGGCCATTACTTGTGGTTCCATTTTCTGATTTCTTCCCAAGCTTAATTTTACTTTCGTTACCCTTGATTAGGCGCCAGATATTTTCCTTATGCCTTAGTATACTGAGGCCAGCAATGAGAGTTGTCATGATAGATACATTTGTATCAGGCAAATACCAGGCATAAACTGTTGATAAAGTAAGTGCAAGAATTGCAGCTAGAGATGAATAACGGAATATACCCGCAGTTATTAGCCAGGTTGCTACGGCTGTTAAACCAACTTGCCAAGCAATCGCAAGAAGTACGCCTAAAACAGTGGCTACCCCTTTTCCACCTCTAAATTTTAACCAAATTGGGAAAATATGGCCGACAACGGAGCAGACGCCAGCAATAACTGCGAGATCAAGGCCATGGCTCTGGGCCACAATAACCGTTACCCCACCTTTGCCACAATCTAGGATAAGGGTGGCAATGGCAATATTCTTATGTCCGGTACGCAATACATTTGTCGCACCAATGTTTCCTGAGCCAATTTCTCTTAAATTTCCAGCCCCTGTGATGTTTACCAAAATTAGGCCAAAGGGTATCGAACCGGCCAAATAGGCAATTATTGCTGTTAAGACATAGGTTTGGCTGATCGATTCCATTTTGTGCTATCTGGGTTCCACTAGGTGAGGTTAGCTATCTACTCTGTAGACGGTCCGTCCGTCAATGACAGTGCGTATTACTATCCCCTGAACAGGGCGGCCATCAAAGGGTGTGTTTTTTGCTTTACTGGCTAGGTCATCGGCATTGACCTGCCAACCCCGGTCCGGATCGAAAACTGTAAAGTCGGCCTTTCCGCCAGTCTGCAACCTCCCTGCCGGTAAACCAAGTAAAGTCGCCGGAGAGCAGGTAAGTTTGGCAAGCGTCTCCAGTAAGGTCAAATGCCCATTATGGTAAAGTTCGAGAGACACTGAGAGTAATGTTTCCAAGCCGACCCCACCATATGCTGCCTGGGAGAAAGGAACACGTTTGCTGTCTTCATCCTGTGGAGCGTGGTCGCTGGCAATTACATCGATAGTTCCATCAATTATGCCCTCTACCACAGATTTTCTGTCCTCCTCGCTTCTGAGTGGTGGAGAAAGCTTGGCGAAAGTTCGGTATTCGCCCACAGAGGTTTCATTCAGGGCAAAGTAAGGGGGAGCGGTATCACATGTTATTTGCAGGCCCTTCGCCTTAGCTTTTCTTATGGCATTGATTGCTTCAGCAGTCGATACATGGGCAAAATGCAGTTTACCTCCGGTTAATTCGACTAGTCGGATGTCC
>JAOMCN010000083.1 GCA_028345065.1 Rhodospirillales bacterium | reverse complement strand
CAACAAGACCACCTTTTTAAACGGGTAATTAGAACCAAAACGTATAGACATAAGATCTAACAAATTAATTTTCATTCGTAATTATATAAAGCTATTAAATAAGATTCTAGAAATGAACTGGGGTGTTATTAATTTCACTTAAGACAATGTCAAACTAAGAATAAAACAGATATGTAAAAGCAACCAAGGTGGTTAAATCATTGTTAAAGTGAGTATTTAATCTCTACTTTGTAATCACCCAGTTAATTCCTTATTCGCAGGCGTTTTATGAATATTAAATCTTCCAATTTGGTCACAGTTAAACACCGTATTACCGTTGAAGAAAGATGGAACGCAAATAAACATAAAGGCGGCATATTGTGGTTCACTGGGCTCCCAGGTTCAGGCAAAACGACCTTAGCTATTGAGCTTGAAAGCTATTTATTCCAAAACGGCACCCAGGTATATGTGTTAGACGGTGATAATATCCGTCAGGGTTTGTGCTCAGACCTTGGTTTTTCTCCTGCTGATAGAACCGAGAACATCCGTCGAATTGGTGAGGTCGGGACACTATTTGCTGATGCCGGATTTATTGTTATTACGGCTTTTATTTCTCCATATAGAAAAGATCGCGAATTAGCTCGTCAGGTGGCCGGCGACTTTTTTAACGAAATTTATATAAAAGCTGACGTTACCACGTGTGAAAAACGAGATCCTAAAGGACACTATAAATTAGCCCGAACCGGGGAAATTCCAGAGTTTACCGGGGTTTCTGCTCCCTATGAAGAACCAAATAATCCAGAATTGATTGTAGACACAAATAATCAGTCAGTCGAACAGTGCAAAGAACACCTAATCAATTTCATCGGCACTAAATTTACGCACTGAATTCGTCGTGCATTACTAGCATTTGACGAATCGCATCTCCTGCGGCAAGTTTATCAAAGCCTAGATTTAAGTCATTCAGGCTAATGTTTCCGCTCCTGAGCTTATCTACAGGTAACTTTCCCTGCTTATACAAATTGATAAACTTAGGTATATCATTGCGCACTACACAGCTTCCCATATAACTTCCTTTTATTGTGCGTTCATCTACCACCAGTTGGGAATGCGGTATTTCAAATGTGTGCTGGTGTTGTGAGAGACCAGAGGTAACTGTTGTTCCTCCTCGTCTGGTGATGGCATAAGCGGTTTGCATAGCCTCAACAACGCCCGCAACCTCAAAGGCATATTCGACACCACCTTTGGTCTCTTCAATTATTTTCTCTGTACAATTAGGATCAGTAGCATTGAAGGTATCAGTTGCCCCCAGTTGCCGGGCTAAACCTAACTTATCACTAGCGATATCTACGGCAATAATACGTCCAGCTCCAGCCACGACGCCACCTAACAATGCGCATAGACCTACACCGCCGAGACCCACGACCGCAATCGTTGATCCAGGAACAATTTTGGCAGTATTAATGATAGCACCTACACCCGTCACGACAGCACAACCGAATAATGCGGCATCCAGCATCGGGACTTCTTGATCAATCGTAATCACCGAATCTTCACAGGCTACCATGTACTCGGCATAACAAGACACACCATTCGTATGGTGCAACGGTTCGCCATTCAGCGATAGACGTCTATTTCCATTAATCAATGCGCCAGTGGCCCTGGCATTAAAAGCCGTACTACAAATATTTGATCGACCCGTAATACAAAATTCACATTTGCCGCAGATCGGAACAAAACTCATAACAACGTGGTCTCCTGGCTGACATTGAGTCACATTGGCACCAATTTCCTCCACTACGCCTGCTGCCTCATGCCCGGGGACCATTGGGACTTTGCGTTGCATTACGCCGTTAATCATGGATAAGTCTGAATGGCAGAGCCCCGCAGCACCTGTCCTAATTAAAACCTCTCCAGCACCTGGGGGTTCTAAGTCAACCTCCTCTACCTTAAGCGGCTTTGACTCTCTAAACGGTGTCTTCTTGCCCTGTTCATACAATACAGCCGCCTTAATTTTCATCGATTTTTCCTCTTATTGAATGCCCAACCGTGTACTGGCAGCCTTTAGATAAAAGATAGTTAAAATGTGGCATATTTTCTACACAATGAAATTGCCGAATAACAAATAATAGGGACTTGTCATTACATTTTGCGCCGGTTCATCGTTGCTAAAAATCTATCCTCTGAACCTAATCGTAACAACATCACTGCGCAGCCCAACACTCTGTCTTTCCCATCCTTTCCAGCCGCCGGACAATTGTTCTCTATGATATTATGGCGCATTTTAGGGCGCGTAAGGGGTTCCTCTACTTTAAAAGCATTTGGTAAATCACCTTCCAGACGCCTGGATGAAACCGCTGATGCTCCTGTGATACCTATGTCTGGTACTACACCGAACCCTTGAATCGTTCTTCCGGAAGGCAAATAGTAAAGGGCTGTTGTTAAACGCAGTGCCCCATCCCACCCTAATGGCGTAATTGTTTGTACCGAGCCTTTTCCAAATGATCCTGTACCCATAACAATTGCACGGCCGTGGTCTTGTAAGGCACCAGCTACAATCTCTGATGCTGATGCCGAACCTCGATTAATTAACACAACTATTGGTAAACCATTTATCTGATCGCCACTACTCGCAGAAAAACCTCGAGAACGACCAGATCTACCACGCACCGAAACAATTTCACCATTACTTAAAAATGCATCAGCTACGGCGACTGACTGATCTAAAAGTCCCCCTGGGTTATTTCTGAGGTCAAGAACCAATCCAGACATTTTGTCGTTAAGTTTTCGAAATATTTTTTGCAAAGCATCCTCTAAAGCTTGCTCGGAGTTGGAAATGAAATGAGTAATGCGCACGACACCAATCCCCCCCACCGTCTGCCATTTCACGCTTTCAATTTGAATTTTTGCCCGGGTAATTGTCACGTCAAACGGCCTATTATCTTGGCGTTGTATCGTAAGACGGACATCAGTGTTTGGTTTGCCACGCAGCATTTGTACCGCGTAACGTATATCTCTGCCCTTAATTGAAACTCCATCCACGTGGGTTATCAAGTCACCAGTCTTTAAACCAGCTCTATAGGCCGGTGTATCAGCAATGGGTGAAATAATTTCAATAACCTTATAATTCTGGTTCATGTTGATCTCTATACCCAAGCCACCAAATTCACCACTGGTAACCACTCGTGAATCTTTGTATTCATCCGGATTGAGATAACTAGAGTGAGGATCTAGTGTTCCAACTAGAGCATCCAAGGCTGCTTCAGTAACAGCTACTGGCTGTAGTGTTCCTCTTCTGCCGTTAAGTTTTTTGATCCCTTCAACGGCAGCAGCTAGAAGATGATTTTCATCTACTTCCTGCAAATATTCTTTACGAATCCTGTTGAATGCGTCTGAAAAATGTTTCAACTGTTGCATACGAACAGTGTTTTTTAATGCGTATTCAGCATAGGTTCTTCGAAAAACCCGATATGCTTGAGAGTTTTCATACGGGCGACTAAATGTAACATCAAAACCACTAAATACTCGGGCCAGAGGCGCTCGGGAGGAACAACCGACTAGCGAATTGAATAGAACAGAAAGAAGGACAATACCAACAGCAACAAAATATGATGACTGGCGAGAAAAAAATTGTATTAACGAAGTTATCT
>JAOMCN010000008.1 GCA_028345065.1 Rhodospirillales bacterium | reverse complement strand
TCAATGTTTAAAAAGACGGGACCTTTTGTTGTTAACATTTTCTCGATTCCGCTACACACCTCATCAGGATCTATCACCTGAATAGCTTTAAAACCAAAGGCCTCAGCAAGCCCAATAAAATCAGGTCCCCCAGACAAGTCACATTCGGATTCATGATTGTCGTAGAATAATTCCTGCCATTGCCTGATCATCCCCAGTACTTTGTTATTAAGATTGAATATTTTAACAGGTAACTGGTATTTGGCGATAGTATCCATTTCTTGGATATTCATCATTAGTGACCCTTCACTAGTCACACATACTACAGTCGATTCTGGGTGGGCCACTTGCACACCCAACGCAGCAGGAACACCGTAGCCCATCGTGCCAAGCCCTCCCGATGTCATCCACCGGTTAGGTTTATCAAAATGCAGAAATTGAGCCGCCCACATTTGATGTTGACCAACATCAGTGGTTACATAGAAGTCGCTACCCTGGATCGTTTTATTGGAGAGATGCGTCACATAGGACTTGTAGATGTATCGCGGACAGGGATTGTCGCTATCGCCAGAGGTGCCGACGAGATGTGATCAATTTTGGAGGAATGAAGCCTGAAACATTAACAGGCTTAATCAAGAAAGGACAGTTCTTATGAGAGTATTTTATGATCGTGATGCTGATGTCAATCTGATAAAAACTAAGAAGGTTGCAATAGTAGGTTATGGCAGTCAAGGGCACGCTCACGCGCTGAATTTGCGCGATAGCGGTGTAACAGAAGTTGCCGTGGCGCTCCGCCAAGGTTCTGGTAGCATCACCAAGGCGGAAGATGAAAACTTGAAAGTGATGACGCCATCTGACGCCGCCGCTTGGGCCGACGTACTTATGATTTTAGCTCCAGATGAGATCCAGGCGGATCTCTACAGTGCCGAAATCCATGATAACCTCAAAGACGGCGCAGCCATAGCCTTTGCGCACGGTCTCTCGATTCACTTCGGCCTCATTGCCCCCCCAGTTGGCGTCGATGTCTTTATGATTGCGCCAAAAGGGCCTGGACATACAGTGCGTTCCGAGTTTGTCCGTGGAGCAGGTGTTCCGTGCTTGGTGGCGGTTTCCCAAGACGCAAGTGGAGCGGCCTTTGAACTTGCACTATCCTACGGTAGCGCGATAGGCGGTGGTCGTTCTGGTATTATTGAGACCACTTTTAAAGAAGAATGCGAAACCGATTTGTTTGGTGAACAAACGGTGCTGTGTGGCGGTTTAACTTCCCTTATCACGGCAAGTTGGGAAACGCTAGTGGAAGCCGGATATGCACCTGAAATGGCCTATTTTGAGTGCCTGCACGAAGTTAAACTAATTGTCGATTTGATGTACGAAGGGGGGATAGCGAACATGCGTTACTCTATATCCAACACGGCTGAATTTGGTGATTATTTGAGTGGCCCCAGAGTGATTGATGCTGGCGTGAAGGAACGTATGAAGGTCGTCCTCGAAGATATTCAATCCGGTAAGTTTGTTCAGGACTGGATGATGGAAAACAAGGTCGGTGCTCCCCGATTTAAGGCTATGCGTCGTCGGGCTGCTGAACATGATATTGAAAAGGTAGGTAAGAAGCTTCGGGATATGATGCCGTGGATAGCAGATAACGCCTTGGTGGATAAATCGAAAAACTAGACGATATTATATTGGAGGTAGGGGAACTAACCACATGCGGTCTTATTTTGCATAGATTTTGTGTAAGTGATGCGTTCCAATCAAGTGTTAAATTTTCATTGTCGGCAGCGACAACCGGAATTTAGGAGTGGTTCCATTGGGAAAAATCAGACCCAACAGTCCTAAAGGTTAATATTTTCCTTAGGTATGATCACTTCATTGGTTGGTAATTAGGGTATATTGGATTTTGGAAAACCGCGCGAATTAAATATCGGTAGCCAGTTGATCGCTATCTGTATACGCAAGAAGCGTGATATATTGAGAAGTGATTTGATCAAACTTTCTCATAACTCTATTGACTTTCGATGCATTCCCCTCTTTAAAATCGTTTTAATCTAGGAGCTTATCACCTCCGGCAGACACTTGACGGAGATTAGGATACAATATGAACAAACAACAGGATTTTTTGGGTTAGTCTTTTTTAAATGGTTTAGGTGTTGGCTTGGTGTGCTTGTTTAGTACCAGTGTCTGATCTGCCGTCGTTTGACACCCGAGCCCTTCGATTTGGATGTCTTTGAATAATTTAACCACATGAGTGTGGAAATTCAGGGAAACACAATATTCTTAATCGTAGACTAAAAAGAACATAGAAAGGTTACATCGAATGAGTAGCGTACCTGGCGCTGACCAAATTATCATCTTCGATACTACTATGCGAGACGGGGAACAGTCACCAGGCGCATCGATGAACCTGTCTGAAAAACTGAGGATTGCACATATTCTTGAGGAAATGAGGGTAGATGTCATAGAAGCTGGCTTCCCCATAGCTTCTGACGGTGATTTTGAGGCCGTGAACGAGGTTGCCAAGCTAGTAAAGAATTCTAAAGTATGTGGGCTTGCTAGATCTAGCAAGATAGATATTGAGCGCTGCGCAGAAGCAGTTAAGCCAGCGGTTCAACCCCGTATTCACACCTTTATTTCCACAAGTCCATTACACATGAAATACAAACTTCAAATGGAACCGGAGGATGTCCATGCGGCGGTAATTAATAGCGTTACTTACGCTCGTAATTTCACAGATGATGTGGAATGGTCTTGTGAAGACGGGTCTCGCACTGAACATGACTTCATGTGCCGGACAGTTGAGTCAGCGATTGAGGCCGGTGCTGCAACTATTAATATACCTGATACTGTAGGCTATGCAGTCCCCGATGAGTTTGGCGGACTAATCGAAATGCTCTTCAATCGGGTACCAAATATAGACAAGGCTATTATTTCCGTTCACTGCCATAATGATTTGGGACTAGCTGTCGCCAACTCGCTGGCAGCTGTCAAAGCGGGTGCCCGGCAGATTGAGTGTACAATTAACGGTCTAGGTGAGCGGGCTGGTAACGCCGCGATGGAAGAAATCATCATGGCACTTAAGACACGCCAAGATTCTATGCCTTACACAAGTAACATCAAAACGGAGTACATCACCAAGGCTTCGCGTTTGGTGTCTACAGTAACCGGTTTTACGGTGCAGCCCAACAAAGCTATCGTTGGTGCCAACGCCTTCGCCCATGAGTCCGGGATCCACCAGGACGGTATGCTTAAGAATGCTCAGACATACGAGATTATGACGCCGGAAAGTGTTGGTTTGACAGAGAGTAAGTTGGTAATGGGCAAGCATTCAGGTCGCCATGCTTTTCGTCAGAAGCTTGCCGAATTAGGCTATGACTTGGGTGATAATGCCATCCAGGATGCTTTTAAAAGGTTCAAAGATCTGGCTGACCTGAAGAAGGACGTATATGACGAAGACATCATTGCTTTAGTGGATGATACCGTAGTTCGAAGTAATGATACTATCCAGTTGGTTTCTTTAGAGGTTCTTTGTGGGACCGAGCATAGGCCGCCGCGGGCTTCACTCAGCCTTTGCATAGATGGAGAAGAGAAAAGCACAGAGACTTCAGGCGATGGTCCTGTTGATGCAATCTTCACTGGTATAAAGGTTTTAACCTCTCAAACACCGCACTTGCAGCTCTTTCAGGTTCAAGCTGTAACCCAGGGAACTGATGCCCAGGCAGAGGTCACTGTGCGGTTGGAAGAGAATGGCAAGACGGTAAACGGTCAGGGTGCTGACACTGACACGATGGTTGCGGCTGCCCGAGCATATATCAACGCGCTTAATAAGCTTTTGATAAAAAGAGAAAAAACCATCCCGGCCGCTCTTTCCGCTTGAATTCAAAGGCTTCCCAATGAGATAACGTACTTGCAGAATTAGTAGAAAGTTGGAAATTGAGCTTGAGTATTAGGGGTATCTTCCGGTGTGATAATTTAGATTGGGCCAGAGGGATTTTTGTTCTATTAATGGCACGGTCAGGATTTTTTAATCTGGGCACACCATAAAGCCCAACTCAGATAGAGTTAGATAGGCTTAGACATAAAAAGGTTTCAATAGTTACATGCTATCATCACTATTTGGATTTCTCTCAGCCGATATGGCAATTGATCTTGGGACCGCAAATACATTGGTCTACGTGAAGGGACGGAATATTGTTCTCAATGAGCCATCAGTGGTTGCAATTGCGAAAGTGAAAGATAAAAAACATGTCCTGGCAGTTGGCGAAGAAGCCAAGCAGATGCTTGGACGCACGCCTGGTAACATTGAGGCTATTAGGCCTTTGCGCGATGGGGTAATCGCGGACTTCGATATAGCCGAGGATATGATCAAATATTTTATTCGGAAGGTGCATAATCGACGTAGCTTTGCCTCACCATTAGTAGTGATTTGTGTACCATCCGGCTCTACCGCAGTGGAACGCCGAGCAATTCAGGAGTCGGCAGAGGCTGCCGGTGCTCGCAAAGTATTCCTGATAGAAGAACCAATGGCTGCGGCAATTGGTGCGGGATTGCCTGTCACAGAGCCTACGGGTTCCATGGTGGTTGATATTGGTGGAGGTACCACAGAGGTCGCCGTTCTTAGTTTAGGTGGCATTGTTTACGCACAATCGGTCCGCGTGGGTGGGGACAAAATGGACCAGGCGATTATAGCCTATATTCGGAGAACACATAATTTGTTGGTGGGAGAACGCAGTGCTGAGCGTATAAAGGAGTCGATCGGTTCCGCGTGCCCACCGGAGGAAGGGGAAGGCCGGACCATGGAAATAAAGGGGCGTGATCTTATGAACGGTGTTCCAAAGGAGTTAATTATTAGTGAACGGCAAATTGCGGAAAGTCTTGCTGAGCCAATAAGTCAGATAATAGAAGCGGTCAAGTCTGCTCTAGAACACACAGCACCGGAATTGGCGGCAGACATAGTGGATAAGGGAATTGTGCTCACCGGTGGCGGTGCACTTTTGACTAACATGGACTACGTATTGCGTTATGCAACGGGACTGCCTGTTTCAATAGCGGAGGATGCTCTCTCTTGCGTAGCTATGGGAACGGGGCGGGCCCTGGAAGAAATGAAAAAACTTCGCCATGTGTTATCGAGCATGAGTTAGGTGGGCACCTAATTTTTAAAATGGTCAAAATAGACTTTATAGACGGGTTACGACCTTTCTGAATTTGCCGTGCAGCCTCTACGGAAGATGCTAAATGGAATTTCGCCCTAGTACCCTTTTAAGAGTTGCCGCGCCGCTAAGAAGCTTGGCGCAGCGGTTCATGTATATCGGCCTGATCGTTTTGAGCTTTGGCTTAATGTTGGTTGGTAAAATGGATGTAGTGCTCATTGATCACCTTAGGGCAGAAGTAACAAACGTAGCGGCGCCGGTATTGGCAGCTTTGTCTCGGCCTGCATCAAGCATTTCTAATGGTCTCGAGAATATTCGCGCATTAATGTATCTTCGGGAGGAAAATGCACGTCTCCTAGAAGAAAACACCAAGCTTAAGCAATGGGTATACGTTGCACGTAGACTTCAAACGGAAAATACAGCTCTACAAAATCTATTGCATTCTGTCGCTGATCCCAAACCTAAATTTGTCACTGCGAGGATTATTGCGGGTACAATGGGTTCAATTTCCAACACATTTGTCATAAATGCTGGTTCTGAGAATGGTGTAGGAAAAGGGCAACCGGTCCTCAGTGATAAAGGTTTTGTCGGTCGTATTATTGCAGTATCAAAAAATTCAGCACGTATTCTTCTAGCTACCGATATCAATTCGAGAATACCGGTAATTCTTGAGTCTACACGCACTCGGGCGCTGATGGTTGGCGGTAATACGGAACGTCCGAGGCTTATCCATTTACCACCTGGCGCACATATCACGTCTAGTGAACGGATCATTACGTCGGGTCATGGCGGAGTTTTCCCTCCTGGATTGCCAGTGGGCTTAGTCGCTTCGGTAAATGATGTTAGCGTTGAGGTGCAGCTATTTACCGATTATCACCTAATAGAGTTCGTGCGTATTGCTGATTTTGGTGTGAACGGCTTCGTCGATCTATTATCGTTAAAGAATAAGGTAGGAGGCAGTGCCTCTAAAGAGAAATGAGTACCATAGTTTGGCAGAAGGTGGACCAAAAGGTCAAAGAAACCATACCTTTTATATTCACTTTTATACTCGTGTTAATTAGCATCATTCCAATTCGTGTTCCAGGGTACACAGAAATAGCACCGGTATTTCCACTTATATCAATTTATCATTGGGCAATTTATCGGCCTACGTTACTACCACTCTGGGCAGTTTTCATTTTAGGAATTTTGTACGATCTACTCTCTGGTGTACCACTTGGTCTTTACATTTTAGTCTTTTTGAGTGTTTACGGAATTGTAGTCTCTCAAAGGCGTTTTATTATAGGAAAGTCATTTTTTGTTTATTGGTTAGGCTATGGGATCATTGCTTTGGGAGCGGCTTTAGAAAGCTGGTTTGTGGCATCCGTTTGGTACGCCTCTTTATTGAATTTTCAATCAATATTTTTTCAATATCTTATATCTTTTGGTATTTTTCCAATCGTAGCTTGGGTTTCCCTCCGATTGCAGCAGGCTTTTTTTAGGCAGGAGCCAGATGCACCGGGACAATGACAGGTACAAGGCCTTTAGCAGGCGTGCAGTATTGTTATTAGGAGGTAACGTCATCCTTTTGTCCGGACTGATTGGCCGGATGTATCAACTTCAGGTTATGGAGGGGGAGCGTTATAAAACACTCGCTGAAGACAATCGAATTAATTTGAAACTTCTTGCACCGCCAAGGGGGCGAATCTTGGATCGGTTTGGGAGACCAATGGCTGTAAACCAGCAGAACTATCGTGCACTGCTGGTGCCGGCAAATATTTTAAATGTTAATACTACGATAGCTGCACTGTCTCAGATCTTAAATGTTAGCGCCAGAGAAAAGAAGCGTATTGCCCGTGAAGTAAAGCGCAGAAAACGTTTTTCTAATATCGTTATTCGAGAAAACTTAAGTTGGCGACAGGTGTCACAAATTGAAGCAAATGCGTTAGAATTATCTGGCGTAATGATAGATGTGGGTGAAAGTCGGTATTATCCGGATGGAAAGGCCTCAGCTTCGATTTTAGGCTATGTTGGAATGGTGTCCGAGCAGGAAATGGTCAGGGATCCGCTTTTGCAGTTACCTGGCTTCCGAGTTGGTAAAGCGGGTATGGAAAAGGTTCACGACGTAGCTCTCCGCGGTAAGGGTGGATCTAGTCAAGTCGAAGTAAATGCTTTTGGCCGAGAAATTAGGGAACTCTCCAGGATAGAAGGGCAACACGGAAGTGAAGCCTGGTTGACGATAGATAATGAAGTCCAGAAATTTGTGGCTAAGCGTCTTGGTGAAAGTCCAGCATCCGCCGTGGTAATGGATATCCATACGGGTGAGGTATTGGCACTGGTCTCTACGCCGAGTTTTGATCCAAACATTTTTAACAAGGGTCTATCCCAGGTTGAATGGAAGCAACTTATTTCTAATCCCCACTCACCTTTGACCAATAAGGCTATTGCCGGGCAATATGCGCCGGGGTCTGTATTCAAGATGATTGTTGCATTGGCGGCACTTGAAAAAGGCGTTATTTCCAAAAATTTCCGGGTTTTCTGTAATGGCGAAGTTGAACTTGGAGAAACTCTTTTCCATTGTTGGAGGGTTAAAGGGCATGGTCATATGGATTTATTTAATGCTATCGCCCAATCCTGCGATGTATATTTTTATGAGATTGCGCTAAGGACAGGTATCGATCGCATCGCGGCTATGGCCCGGCGCTTAGGTCTAGGCAAGAAGTTTAAAATAGAGCTTCCTGGTGAAAAAGCTGGACTAGTTCCCACTCGTGCGTGGAAAAGAAATGTAAAGGGTTCAAAATGGCAACAAGGCGAGACCCTTCTTGCTGGGATAGGCCAAGGGTTCATCCTGGCGACACCGCTGCAAATGGCGGTCATGATTTCCCGATTAGTTAATGGGGGCCGCTTAGTAGTACCCTGGATGACTCGAACGGTGGTCCCATTTGCCGGAAAACCACCAGAATATTCAACACCGCCTTCTTTTAAAAGTATGGGTGTCCATGCTTCGCACTTGGGACTTGTTAAAAAAGCAATGTCGGCAGTAATTAATTCACCTTTTGGTACTGCCTATAAAGCAAGAATAAAGGAGCCAGAATTTTTTATGGGTGGAAAGACAGGCACCGTTCAAGTAAGACGAATATCTGAAGCTGAGCGTGAAAGTGGAGTATTAAAGAACGAAGAACTCGCGTGGCATGAACGTGATCACGCTCTTTTTGTTGGGTATGCTCCGCTGAAAATACCCAAGTATGCGATTTCTGTCATAATGGAGCACGGAGGCAGCGGGGCTTCGACAGCAGCTCCTGTTGCCCGAGATATTCTGTTAGAGCTTCAAAAACGTGATCCTAATTCAGGTTCAGGTGCTATGCAGGAACGTAGAGAGGTACGCTTAGAGCCCGAATTTCCGGCAAAGAAATTCCTTAGGGAAGGCTAAACGCGTGTTTTTTTCTAAAAATCGGGATCCAGAGTTGACGTTAGCTGAGAAAATTTGGCAGCTTAATTGGTCGTTAGTTTTGTTAATTACCTCCACAGCTTCAATTGGTTTTGTGATGCTATATTCAGCAGCCAACGGCAATATTGAGCCGTGGGCCTACCGGCAAATGATCCGCTTTTCTATTGGCTTGGTAGTTATGCTTCTGATAGCGGTAAGCAGTATTCACTTTTGGCTCCGTTACGCTTACGTCGTCTACCTAGCATGTCTTGGACTGTTGATTGTTGTGGAATTCTTTGGGGCTACAGGTATGGGGGCGAAGCGTTGGGTTGATCTTGGATTTATGTCGCTACAGCCTTCGGAATTAATGAAAGTGGTTATCATATTGGCTTTGGCCCGATATTTTTACGCAAGCCGAATGGAAGATGTTGAGCGCCTCTCATATTTGATATTCCCCGTTATCCTCTTAGCTGCCCCTACAACACTTATTTTATTCCAGCCAGATCTAGGAACGGCTATTCTATTGGGTGCGAGTGGTATTGCTGTCTTCTTTTTGGCCGCTGTTCGAATGTGGATTTTTATTACTGGTGCTATTGCGGGAATAGCTTCCATTGTGCCTATTTGGAATTTTGTACTCCTCGACTATCAAAAAGCTCGTGTATTGATTTACCTCCGACCGGAGCAGGACCCTCTCGGCGCGGGATACCATGTGATGCAATCAAAAATTGCTCTTGGATCGGGCGGCCTTTCTGGTAAGGGATTTCTGGCAGGTAGTCAAAGCCACCTCAGTTTTCTTCCTGAAAAACACACCGATTTTATATTTACTATGCTCGCTGAGGAGTTTGGCCTAATTGGGGGATTGGTCTTATTAGGTCTTTATTTTCTGATTATGATTTATGGATTTGCGATTTCACTCCGATGCCGCCACCATTTTGGGCGTTTGGTTGGTATGGGAATTACAATGGTATTCTTTCTTAATTTTTTTGTTAACATCGCGATGGTTATGGGATTATTACCAGTGGTAGGAATGCCGTTACCACTAGTTTCCTATGGCGGCACATCTTTGTTGACGAACATGATTGGCTTCGGATTAATACTCTGTATTTTTATCAATCGCGACGTTACCCTCAGGCCCGGTGCCGCGGACAGATAATCTTGAAAGAATTCAGTAGATTGCTATATACCTCTTCCATTTTAAGGTATTCTAGTGGAGCAAGCAATGGGGGCGATTAGCTCAGTTGGTAGAGCAGCTGACTCTTAATCAGCGGGTCCGGGGTTCGAGCCCCCGATCGCCCCCCAATCTTTTCCCCGGGAAAACCCCCGGAAACCAACGTAATAAAGACATTCTGCCCCGGTTTGAGAACCGGGGCAAATGGTTTTTTGAATACCCCGCCGGGCGGGAACCGGGACCAAAGTGTGACAGAAGTGTGACCGAAGGGGACGACCGGTCTTTACCTAACCGACGAGCTACTTCTCCGGGAAGTAGTAAATAGTTGCTCAGAGGTTCATGAAGTCATCAAGGCGTCCTGAAACGCCTAAGTCCTTTAGAATTTTTTGAGCGGTTCCTCTCGCGATTTCCTTGCCGTGATAGGGCAGTGGCACTTTCCATCCGCCGGGCGTGACCCATTTTCTGGGATGTTTTCCGCCTGCCGTTATCTCTTGCCCGCCAGTGACTTTCCCCAATTGTTTTAAAAACGGGCGTCTTTTGAGGTAGAAGACCGACAGCTTTGATCGATGTGCTAATTTGGAATTTCGCGAAATTACATATGTGAAATGTCCATTCCGTCGCAGAGAAGGACTCATGGAAAACAGTGCCACCTCCCACGCGTCCGGTGGAAGGCCAATCAGTGAGGGGAGGCTTGTCTGTAAAGCTTCTTCTTGGAATTGGTTCCTCGTTTTTTTAAATGGGGCCCGCTTGAGAAGTTTTGCAGCCGTATCGTATGGTGGCGGGGATCTTTGAATAATTATGCGAAGTGCGTGTAATGCCAGTTGTTTTTTTGCGCGACGGATGGATAGATCCTTTATATTTTTAAAGGCGCCGGTGTCTATTTTGGCGTAGCTATATGCGTTTGCCATCCCCTCTTCATGCATTAAGCCTTTTGCGAATCCCGTTTTATAAAGCTTTCGAAACCCGCTGATATAACAAGGTGTTCGATGAGAAATTTCGGTTTGGGCTGCAAAGGTTTCGACAACATTGTGAAATGCTTCGTGGTGGAATATGAACCCCTTCGCTATGCGGCAACTTTGACTGAGGGTCAGATAGCCACGGGTTATTTGGTGAATATCTTTTCCTAGAGAGTCAATTCCTTCACCAATCACATATATACCCCAGTCGTCAGTATTGAATTCATGCCAAGGAAGGTAAAATCCCAAAGTGTCTGTGCTGGGTACCGGCGCGCCTACTAGACCTCCTGGACTTCCCGGAAAATCTCCCCCGATTTTTCCACGAAGATCATCAGCTACGCCGGAAACTTCGTCATAGGAAACCGGGGGGAAATCGTCGGGATAACTTAAAACCCCATCAAGGATCTCCGGAATTTGAGACGGGTCGGTTAAAGGGTCGTCTTCAAAGTCAGGATACAAAGTTTCGTCAATAGGGTTATCATCATCAAGTTGATCGACCGGAATAACGATGACGTCGTCATCCCAGTCCTCGGGAAGAGATTTTCGATTAAAAACATCAGGAAGATGATCCTGAAGAGCATCGATATTCTTTGGTTTCATTTTACCTTCGCCTAGTTCCTCATTAACAAAGATCCGCCAAATAAACGAGCATCGTTGCACAAAATCCATGCAAACTCTACAGGCAAAGGGTGTTGAGACAGTCTTCCGCTTCAACAGCCGTAGAAATTGAGAGAAGACTTTTGGTCTATTTTTAGCCCTGCCATTTAGTTTGGGGTACCAGACGGACGAATCCTCGGTAAAGGCATATATAAAGATCCTCATCCCATACGGCGTAAGGCGAACGCCTTTTGGCTTTCTCGTTGAATGTCTCAACTCTTACCAGCTAACTACCCGCATTTTTCCAGAGACGAAATTCTCTTGCCGCATGTTCCCACGATTGAAGAGAATCCTTCCTGCGCGAACTGGCCGAGGGTCTTGCGGCCGCCATGACGTTTATGGATGGTGTGCGTCTCGAGGGTGCCACAAAAGAGACAGCGTCTCTCGCCTTGTTTCCCATGGGGATAATAAAGGCGTCAGGCACCAGATCTAATTGCATCCTGAGATATTTTCGCCAACAGGTTTGGCGTACCGAGGTGTGGTGTCTCCGCAGTGTGCCTTTTTTCACGCTGCATAGCACGGCCTGTGTTACCCATGTCCGTTTTGCTAATTCATCTAAAGAATGATCCTCGCCAAAACACATTTGGAGAAGAAGCATAACATTGTAGTGAACGCTTCCCCTTTCACTTGGGAGCTCCGTACCTAGCGGTTTTGTCGGAAATACATTTTGGTATAACCCATTTATGAAGCCAGAAACCTCTGCCACCGTAGGAAATTCTCCATAGCTTTCACCGGGCTGGGTATTCAGGGATGGCTCTCCTAGAACTATGACCAGTTCAATTTCTTCTGTTGATCCAAGTCCACCCCACCAGCCTCGTGGCACCTGTCCCCGGTGCGGATCCCAGGTCACAAAATCGCGACACGCGCCATTTAACAAAGAGGGGCAAGGTCCTAAAGCTGCATTCAAAACGCTCGTAAATGCGTTGTATTGTTGCTTGGCAGTCATCGTTTTCTCAGACTCTACAGTTACTTTGATCTCGGCAGGGGGAAGGGCACGGGTCTAACTGGTGGTGTTGGGGATTTCTGTTTTAACAGGCTTACTTTTTTTAAATAAGAGAATTGTAATAATAACCATATTTAAAATTGGGACTAAGCCTAAAATCACAATGCCTTTGCCTAAACCCGCATCTCGAGCGCGGCGGACCAATCTTCTATAGAATATATAAACGTAGGGAAATGTTACAATAAGACCTATATAAAATTCGGAGGGGTGAACTTTAATAAACATATAATTAAGCCAGTAAGGGTAAGTGACAAAACCACCTATGATCACATATCTAATACTAAAAAGGGCGGGATCAGCAAAATATAAATAAAATGCTGGAAATATTATAAAGACCAGAGAACCTCCAACGCACCAACTCCAAAGGTCCCGACGTCCCATCCTAATATCGGTTCTTTCTAAAACGATCCCAGTGCCTGGGACTAGACAAATGACAAACCAGACCAAAATGCCATATTGTAACCCACCTGTACCTAATGTATCCAACGCAAGTCCATTGGTGGGCAGGACCAATATGATCAACCCTGCAATCAGAACTGGCAGCAGATGTTTCATTTCTAAACGATACCACCACCTGCTAAACCAGTCCAATACCAACAGTTCTAGTATGTGACCTTTTACAAATCAGCTACCCTCCTGATAAATCGTTTTTCAAATTGGTCGATTATGTCAAGGAGGAAGGTATCCAGTCGCGCCTTTGTTTCGGATATAATTGTGTCTGGAATTTCATATAGTGCTGCCGCTACTGCTCCGCCTATAGCACAAATCGTATCCGTATCGCCCCCGATTGATACAGCTTGTCTTATAAAGTCTTCATAATCCGTCGCACCCAGGGCGCAGATCAATGCTGGAGGCACCGTTCCCTGGCAAGTCACATCAAATTCATAACCCGAGAACCAGTCCCGGTGAAGATCATATTTAAAACGCTTCTCTATTTCAGTTCTGATAATATCAGCAGACTGTCCCTGTAATGCTGTCCAAGTCGCCCAAGCCGTTGCCTGTGCACCCTTAATTCCTTCCGGATGACTATGAGTGACTGCAGCACTTTCCTCGGCAAGTGCTAAACAGTCCTGCTCGTCACGGGCAGCATAAGCAACAGGGCTAACCCGCATGGCAGATCCATTTCCATAACTGTTGTACGGTTCACCACCCCCACTTCTTGCCCAATTGTAAAAACTACCACCATACGATAAGTGCGGATAGCGATTAAAAAACTCAATAATCACCGCGGCAAGGTCGTCATTCCCAAGCAACCATTTCGCAGTTGCGACGGTCAAGGCTGTGTCATCGGTAAAAAAAGAGCTATCACCAAGAAATAACTCAAAATCCCGGCTTCGATGATTGTTGAACTCAAAACGGCTTCCGATCACATCACCGGCAATCGCTCCCAGCATCTACTCAACCTCTACGGGAGGTTCAGTATCTGAAACCTCAAATCTTAACATTCGCCCTTCCCCATAATATAAATTCCTGGGTTCCCCATAACCCTGCTTCACCGGGTACAAGTAATTGAAAGTTGCGGTTTAACCAATGATACACGAGTAACCGGTTTTCTCGCACAACGCACTTCGGCAGTTCCTTCTCTAACTCTTCAACGAATAAATCTGCACCTTCGCTCCCCAGCATACGAGCCGTCAGGAACAGTATGTGGGTCTTGGGTATATCCCGTTCGACATCCTTCCCTTCAAAGTAAAGACGACCCAGTGTCCCCAATGCGTCGAGATGACCCTGCTCGGCAGCACCGTAATACCAATCAATGGCCGAACTAATATCCTTTTCCACGTCTTTTCCGAGAAGGTACAATGTACCCAGGGCGAACTGGGCATTTTGATGGCCCAGTTCAGCAGCTTCCCGGTAATACCATAGGGCTTCCTCAATATCTTTCCCGACCCCCAGCCCCTGCACATAGGCGTTACCCAGATCTACCTGTGCATCGGGAACACCCAAGTCTGCCGCCATACGCATTAACCTGACAGCCTCTTTGTGATCCTGGGTGACACCCCTTCCGGACCAGTACATCCGGGCCAGAGATGCCGCAGCGTATGGCTCTCCCTCCTCTTCTGCCTTCCCGTACCAATGGGCCGCATTCTCAAAATTCCTGGCAACTCCTTTTCCATTTTCATACAAATCACCCAGGACCACCTGGGCTTTCACGTGCCCCTGTTCGGCTGCACGTTTGTACCAATAGAATGCCAACTCATCGTTTTGCTCCGTTTCCCAGCCTTCCCGGTACATAAATGCCAGGTGATGCTGCGCCTTGGCGTATCCCGATCCGGCCAGCTCTTTTAGTTTTAAAACTGCCGTTTCGTCATCACCACGATCAAATGCCCTAAAGCATTCCTTAAAGGTTTTGGATTCAGTAAAAACCGCCTCGGCGTCGCTCGGGTCATCCGGTGGTCCCGGGAAATCACTCATCGAATAAAGCCTTTCCAAAATCCAAGCCATACTTCAGGAGTATGAACAGCACCTTCAACATGATTTCCATTCAACGTGACAAATAGTATTCTTCGTTTGTTAGTGCCTTTTTCACAGCGTTGACTTGCCCGAGCGTGGCATCGTTTTTAAGAGCAAATTGGACTGCTTCATCTCGAATTCTACGAATCTCACTTTTGTCCGATTTTTTTGGCAGTACCCAGTAATTCCGGGCCCCAGACTCAAATTCAATTACCAAATGATTATTTTCACATCTAGCACTCATTCGATTGGTCGAACGATTTGTGCTCCGTTTAGAAGCGCGTCTCGAATTTCGAGGAACGAGAGAATCACCCATGCCAAACACTCGGCGAAGTACATCGTCCTCTGTTTCTCCAAATTTTCCTCGCTCGGCGATTGCGTCCCAAACCTCTTCAGATATTCGGATATTTTTCAATTTACTGACCTCCTAATATCGTTATTGCCAAGTGCATATCGTTCTGCCTCCTCATAGAATCACCCTCATTATGGGTTTAAAACCTGCTGGAAGTGATCAACATGTTAGTCTGTTAAAGTCTGTAACTGCATCGCAATGCTGATACAAATAGATGTGTGCCGATAGTTAAGATTGAGTATCATAACACTATGATTTTTATATTCTCTGACTGCCAATTCAAGCAGTTGAAATATAAGGCACCTATCTTACTCATATCGAGGTTACCACTATGTATATTACTATAATCCAGGTAATTAGCATCATTTTCCTATAGGCACATATTACTTTATCTATAAATTCCATTGGTCACCTATCTGTCTGTAGAATATATATTATAAGTAAACATATATAAACTATATATTATATATTGTAAAGATATTATATATAAACTTCAGTGAAGCCTTAAGATACTAGACTTTGCCCGTCTTACGTTCCAGCTAACTAACCGCATTGAAGTCTTATAACAAACCAACGCGTGGCAACCCAGGGATCCGGGAGGGTGTTTACTGGGACAACTTATGGGATATCACGTCTTGACCTCTTATGAGGGTTCCCGGTCAGTCATGGAGGTGGTAAACTAACTCTGTCATAGCGCCATTTGATGGCGTGTTTGTCCAGAAAGAAGAAAGTCGGCCCGTTTCCGGGGACGGCTTTTTTTGTTTTTTGAGGAGAAAGTATTGATGGATGATTTACAAATTCTAACGACCAAGGAAGTGCTCGACTTAACGACGCTGTCGGAGACCACCCTGAGGCGCTGGATCACCAAGCGCAAATTTCCCGAACCCGTCAGGCTGGGTGAGCGCCGGATCGGGTGGCCCCGAACCCAGGTCCTGGATTGGCTGGTGGAGCAGAGGGGAGGTGAGGGCGGAGTAGCTTCTCACCTATACCAAACGGAACTAACCCCAAGTTCAAGAACATTAAAATGCAGGGAAGGGAGACCACAATGAGAAAACCGCCTTTCAATCAAAAACCGTGTCTGTGTGGCCACCACCTCCTAAGGTATTCAACGATACTTCCCAACGCACGTGCTTATCCAACCTTTAACCATAGGGATGCGGCACTCATCACCATTGGAGACGACCCCTTATCATCCTCGATGGGCCCTAGTGCCTTTGCAGGGATCAGTCGCGTTCTCTCAAGGGCAGACGCAATTGTTGTTTGGGTGGGGGGATATGATCCGTTGATACGTTTCGGTATCGATATGATGGGGATGAACTGGCGCACCGTGGAAATTCAGACCCAACCGCCACATCTTGAAGAGTGGGAACATGTTCTTCCCGAAGAAACGCCCTGCTTCCGCATATTGCCGACCAATGACTGGAAATTTGATAGCCCGGGCAAACAACTTGCCACCATAACGGGCGGTTTTTGTGAGTTTTATGACCAACTGGCCAGGAGGAACAGGTCCGAGTTGCGGCGCTCGTGTCGGCTGTCATGAAGGCCATCACCTATCGGGAGGCAGCTCCGGAACTCCTTAAGATGGGCTATTCGCCCATTCCGATCCTGCCAGGTTCCAAGAAATGCGTGAAGCCCGGTTGGAACGGCCATATCGACCCTGACCCTGGTCAGGTAGAAGAGTGGTGCGGCACCGATCCTGACTGCGGTATTGGCCTTGTTTGCGGACACGTTGCGGGTATCGACATCGATGTTTATGACCCGAAGATTGCAGAGGCTTGTGCCAATAGGGTTGTGGAGCTTTCGGATGGGGAACCATTGCTCCGTTTTGGTCGGCGACCCAAGCGCCTGTTCCTGTTCCAGGTAATCGGGGGCAATTTCAGCAAACTGGTCACGCCCGAGTTCACGATCGGTGAGGTTGACAATAATAAGGTTGAAATACTCGCAAAGGGCCAGATGTTCGTGGCCTTTGCCGTGCATCCCGAAACCAAACAACCCTATGATTGGCCCGAGAGGTCTCCCCTTGAAATCAGGCGCTCCGATTTACCCGCTATCAGGGAGGAGGGCGCCCAGATGATTCGAGATGATCTCGCCCGACTCATCGAGGACATGGGCGGCGTCAGAAAAAACCGGAACGCCAATACCCGACAGACCGTCGGAGATCAGAAAAAGCGGGTGTTGTCTGACCAAGATTGGGAGGAGTTAGAAGAGGCATTGAGTTATATTGATCCAGAACCCCGGGACAACTGGATTGCCGTCGGACACGCACTCAAGATTGAATTGGGTGATGCCGGTCTTGATCCTTATCAAACATGGTCCAGGACCCGACCCGACGGGACCACCCCGGCGAATTATCAGGGTGAAAAGGATGTCGCCAAAACCTGGTCGAGTTTCAAGCCCAAACGAACCTCTCTCAATGTGATCTGGCAGTTGTCGGCAGCGGCCGGGTACTCCCGCCCCGAACCCGGCGGCACCGAAAACAACGAGGATATCCTCTCTATGATAGAGGATCTAAACCAGGAGTGGTTCGTGGTTGTGGAAAGCGGCAAAGTCTTTGTTTGTCGGCAACGTGTTGACCTTGGGACCCGGCATGAATATCTGGAATACTGTACGCCTGAAGAGTTCCATAAAATATTCGCAAACAAGACTTGCCTCAGAAACGGCAAGTATCAAAAAACGAGTAGAGTCTGGTTTGAACACGCCCGGCGCCGGGAATATCCCTTCGGCACCGTCTGCGATCCGACCGAAAAGGCCGGAAATGGATATTTCAACACATGGCGTGGATTTGCGATCTCGGTCGCCGATGAGGATCCATCCCCGCTCATAGAGCATATCGAGCAAACCATTGCCTCAGGTGATCTTGATCTTGCAGAGTATACCAAAGGATGGTTAGCCCAGGCCGTGCAGAAACCTGGGATTCTTGCTGGAACGGTCCTTGTCCTTCGAGGTCGCCAGGGAACGGGGAAAGGTGTTCTGGCTACGGCAATGCTTAATATTTTCGGCAAACACAGCCAACATATTAGCCAGTCTGAACATCTGGTTGGTCGTTTTCAAAGTCATCTTGAGGACTGCCTGTTTCTTTTCGCCGATGAGGCTTTTTTTCCGGGTGATCCAAAAATCAAAGGCCAGTTGAAGTCGCTGGTGACCGAGCGCCTTCTGACCATCGAAGCCAAATACCGGCCACCGAAAATGGTACGGAACCACCTCTCAATCCTGATGGCCTCCAACGAGGATTTTGTGGTCCCCGCAGAAATTGATGACCGGCGGTTTGTCGTTCTCGATGTATCCGATAGCCATCGAAATGACGAAACCTACTTTTCCACCCTGTGGGACGTCGTTGATGGTCCCCGATTGTCCGGATTTCTCAAATATTTACTCCAGTACGATCTCTCTGATTTTGATATCAGACAGATCCCCGAAACGGCGGCACGTAGTGAACAAAAAACATTTATGTTTAACAGCGGGATGAAATTTATATTCTGGGCACTTCAGCGCGGTTCGTTTTACGCGAATTATGAGACAGAAGAGTTTAATGATCATTCCGATTGGCATGAATTTAGATCAACCCAGCTTCTTTATGCGCTATACGAGCGGTGGTACAGGATGGAGAGATACAAATCGAAAAAACTGGGTCTAGCAGAAGTTGGGAAGCTGTTTGCAAAATTCGCGGAACACTCGCGCCCATCCGGTAATCAGGTTATCAGCATTAATGGCGAGAAAGGTGAGCGCCCCCATGGCTATGCGTTCGGTGATCTGGATAGTGCGCGTTTTAATTTCGAAGGGGCATTCGATGTTCCTCATATTGACTGGAGCGATCAGTACCTAGTTCCAATCGAGGAAGAGGTTCCCTTCTGACGGTCTGGGCAGTCTTGATTACAGGAAAAAGTTTTCTGCGCCCCGCTTCCACCTTTACTTCCAGCAGTGATTACCTGAACCAAAATTTATAAAATGCCCCAGACTGCCCAGACCAGGCGGACCAAAATCCCGAAAGAGTGCAGGTGCAATTAATGTTCCTGACATCCTCCCAACTAACTTCAATTCTTCCCCACTTATTGTGCTTACTACAATTTAAATATCACCAGTAGTCTTCTATGTTGATTCATTATCGCTTGCTCTATCAATAATAAATCTTGCTAACTCTTCTCCTTCAATGGGATCAGAACGTGGTCCACTGCGTCTGTAGACAGTCTTTTTATCTAAGTGGGCGGGCGTCTGCCCCTTTTTTGGTATATAGGATTGGACTTTTACTAGGCAGATCTTTTTTTCCTCATGCTCTATTATCTCAGAATCTACCTCAAACCAATTTCCTATCCGATTGTTAATAATTTGAGTAAGGTGTAGAAGAAATTTATCACTATTTTCAAATTTCTCTCTTTCAATTCCCGCTGGAACTTTATCATTAGTTAAACCAATAACTAATGTCCCTCCACGAGAATTTAAGAAAGCAACTATGGTTTTTAGACATGCTTCTTCCAAGTGTTTATGAATTTGCGCTTTTGATTTAAATGTTAATTTGCCCATTCGAAAAATTTGTTGACCCTTTTCATCAATCTCAGCGGGCGGATAATCTGGGAAAGGGGTTTGAAGCGAAGATTTGAATTCCAACGAGATACTCTCATCTTGTCGAATAAGTGTCTTTAACCGATCCGAAGCACTTAATTCACCAATTGCTGATACTACTAAATCTAGTTTGTTCAGATCATTTTTTGATGTAATTGGGTTTAGAGATATATTTGTCTCTAAACCTTCAATTTCTCGCAAAATATCGCCAAGTTTTCTACCAACGAGCGCAATTTCACTCTGCACTTCAAGCGGGGGTAATGGCAGCATTATTGCCCTAAGATCACTTTCGGTTAGCACTTGATCTCTAACTGATTCCAAATTTGAAACACCATGACTGGAATTAAGATAACTACACACATAACCCGAAACCGCTTTTTCTTTATCCAAAACAACTTGGAAGTAATTTTTTGGATGCGTTCCGCTAACGAAACGGTTGGCGATGCGATGCCGTTGATTGGGTTCAAAGTTTGCTAAGTCTGTATAACACAGACCAAATCCTTTCCAGGAAATATAAACAGTATTCTCTTTTTCCAAATTGTGCTTCTGGTCATGCTTCTGGTCATATTGTGAAAGTGAATTTATTTCACACACGATTTCATCGAATTTTATTTTGTTAAATGTTTCGAAATCCGAATAACTGCGTCCCAACTGTTCCTCTTCCATACTGGTGTTCTCCCATATCAAGTATGGCAGCAAATACTAAACTAGGTAGCGTTGATTAGCGTCTTTTTCACAAACCGTAAACCAAAGTTCGACAACTTCCCTAATCTATAAATGCAACCTTGGCAGTCGTGCTTTCGGTTTAAATAGCAAAACAGGTAAATCGTTATCTAATTAAGGTTAGCTTCCGAACACACGATGCATGGGGTCATGCGACAGTGGACTATGGGCCACGGTGCACGAACCACGCCCCACGCCTCTGTAAATTATAACCCATTTGTGATACACTCCCTGAATGCGCAACTGTACCGGAAATGCGGAACGATAAAGCCGTTCCCTACATACAGATCTGCAGCCTTGAAGCGGCAAGAGAAGCTGATGTCTTTGCCTACGATGGTGTGATCACGATTGAAGACAGCACTATCGAAGAGCCCTTCAGAATAGAGACCGACCATCCTCCTCAGCGTGTGATCGTCTTTGATGATCTTACGATACCGATGGATGATTACGTGTTGCCCGAGGAGCGGCATGTCCGTTCAGCGTTACGTTTTGCCGGTCAATGGGAACAGCCGTCACTACTGATCCATTGCCACGTCGGGATGCACAGGTCACCAGCAATTGCCCTGGCAATATTTGCGGATTGGTTGGGCGAAGGAAGGGAGGAAGAAGCTGTACAGGAGTTATTGAAAGTCGCGCGGTTATGTACGCCAAATAAGCTTGTAGTTAAGATTGCCGACACAGTTCTTGGACGTGAAGGTCGTTTAGTAGAAGCAATCCGGACGCTGTAAGAGGACCATGGATTATGGTCCATGGCAAGATAACCGGGTTTGGAAATCAGGTAATCAGGGGGGTTGTCTTCTCATCTAAGGTCTCGCGCAGGTGCGAGAAGGCAAACAGGCAATTTTACATAATATAGGCATTATGCAAAAACGCCTTCAACATGTTCGCGAGATTTTTTTTAATTACTGTCTTTGAGAAATCTTATCTATTGCCAGCCAAATGCCTGTAAATTGAAGGTATCAATTACATTTCCTGCATTGTTCCTCTTTTCAGCTCTAATCTGATACTTCTTGTTTGCTCCCTCTGTCCCCTTGGATTCGTACATTTTTAAAAGTGCTTCTGCCAATGGGTTGACCCAGTCATCTTTTTTCGCTTGGAGTCCTGGATCATGCCATGGGATACCCCTCATATGTTTAAGAGATTCCGCAACTTCGCTTGGGTTCTGTGGATTATTTGCCATTACCTTGTGTAAAAGGCCTTTTGTCACAGCTTTCAATCCAACATTATGAAGAAGGCGCTGTTTATGTTTAGTTTTTGAGGCAATGTCCCAGTAATCTTTTGCGGTGGACACTTCTGGTTCGCTTCCTATTGTGCCTATAGTTTGAGGATTGATTAAGCCTAATGAGATCCGTACCCCTTCATAAAAATCGAATAGATATTTACTTACTTCCTTCGCTTCATTTTTAGTCATTTTTTCTAAAACATATTTATTGTTTAGAATGCTATCGGATTCAAAAGCGAACTGAATAAGTTTTTCAAGAAAACTCATAGTAATAATATATGGAGTACGAAGGTTGCTGGCTCCCACTATCCCATTTTGCGAAAAAACAGCACCACGGCCTTCAAGTTCTCTCCGGATCCAGCTTAGTGCTATCTGACGTTTATACTCTTTGTGTCCAATTTGTTCATTGTATTGCTCACGAATAGACGATTTAAAGTCTTCAGATAGTGGACGCCCCATATTAAGCTCATAAGTCTGATGTCGCATCACATCTTCGTAATCATTACCCATCCAATGCTTTAAAATAATGACGTTAACGGGATACGGGTCTGGGGATGCCCATTGTCGAAACGCTTTTATACGATGTTGCCCGTCCAGTACCCACCCCGTTCTGTCCTTCTCTGGGCAGGGTTCAATATCACCGTTTGCGCTTCTTTTATAAAGTCCCATTACCTTAATTATGCCAGGCGTGACGTTATCAATTTCTGGCATTTGTGGGAAAGCCTTAAATGAAAATGCTGTTTCCGTGATAGATAAAACAATAGAATTTGGCATAATGCGTTCGGCATTTCCGGACGCTAAAAACTCTTCAATTGAGTTTACATGAGATTCAATAATCGTCCTATTTCTACCTCCCTCTCTCCATACTTTAGATGCAGAGTCCCATTTGACAGCATTATCCACAGAAACAATATCACGAAGGATTTTTGCGTCTATAGCGCCACAGTACATTGATAGTTTTAGATTGCTCGGGTTCTGAATTACTTGGTGTCCATAAAATTTGTGCCATTGTTTGAAACTTTCCATTTTGGCGGCCTCCCTATCGCTCGTTATTAAAGCAGTGATCACATCTGATTTTTAAATTTAAAAAATTTGCGGCTAAATTTGGATCTCGAGGCACTACTTCCAATTCCTCGTCACTGGCCAGTTTTCCGCAGTCGCACTTCCCAATCACTAATTCTTCTTTACGAATAGATTTCAGCAACAAGAAGGCAAATTTCGCGGAGGGAGAGACGGAACAATCCGTATTTTGTTTAATGAGCCTATATAGAATTTCATCCTCGTGATTTGACTTCGAAGAATTGCAGGTTTTACAAAGTAATTGCATATTACCCAACCATTCTTCATTACCACCTCTATTAACTGGGATTAAGTGATCAACGGAAAGGTCGCTTTTACTGCCACAGAGTGCGCAATATGCGCCACCCTGTTTTTCAATGACTTGTTCTCGATATTTACCAGCGCCTTTTGTTATAGTTTTATCGTGAACGGCATCATTTAGCTGCTTCGAAATCGTGTAAATGCTACCGAGTGCATGATCTCCTTTGTATATTTCGCCCTCACAAAACAATTTGGACAGGAGAGTACGAAATTTGGGGTCATTCCCGTGTGTACCGGTATATCCATTCTTCGACAGTATTAGACCATTATTGAAGACCGACTCGGCGATGGAAATGAGTAACTGAGACAGATGATGGTTGTCTGACCCATAGGTTGCATCTGTTTTTTCAAGAATGAGCCTCAAAGTATCGACACTATTTTCATTGTTTTTTGACAAACCTATAATTCCTAGTTTTCAAAAATTTATTTGAGCGACTGTGCAGAAATCAATTTTAAGAAATCTGCAACACAAAGTAAATTGATCCACCCCCCATGGTATATTAGATGTGTAACTACGGTAGTTCCCGCTAATTGCCCTAATTACCTATTTAAGGGAACCGATGTAGTTCCCATTACCTCGCTTCCAAGGTACTTTTTTCAGTTTCCCCCCTTCTCTATATGTCCAACCCCGACGGTTCACCTGCCTCCTCTCAGTAACCCGGACACTTTCAGGTCATCCTAAACTGGAAAGGGCAGCACTTTTTTGAGCCCGAATCAAAAGGGACCCGGTCTGTCACGGAAGTTGTTTTTGTGTGTTTGGAAGGTACTTAGTGAAGGGGCTGTTGGCAGTTAAAAAGCTGAATAAATTCTATGGAAACAATTTGTCAAAGTGTAACTTCATTTTTCGTCTGCGATATTTTATAAAATTTACTACCTTAGATTGTGAACCCCTACCTTCCATCCTGTTTAATAAGAGCTTCTTGTCTATCTGGTCAGAAATTATTTTAGATTTTTTATCTTCTACTTTCGACCGAAATCCTGCTTCCAAACCCGATAATGCCTTGTTAACAACCTCCGGCTTTTTCCATATTACTTTTCTTTTTTGCCAACTTATAAATGCCCAGCATTTATAATAAAGGTTTCGACGTGCATCGTCGCACAAGCGTAAGTCCCTGATAGTTTTTGGGCAGTTTTTCTTAAAATGTCGTTTTTTTTGCCACTTACTAACGTCGAGTTTCTCGTGTGCGTCGTGCCATTCCATGTAATTTTTGGCTTCTGTCACGTTCAGATAAGCCTTCCGCTGTCCCCGGGTAATCTCAAGCTGCTCTAGGAACAGCACCTGAATATGATCCGGGTTTTCTATTTCAGGCGTGTAGTCTTCAATTCTCAATTACATGCACTCTTGCTTATCCTGGGTTAAATTTACGCAGCCAGGTCCATAAAGATCGATCACGACGAATGAGACTCCGGTTGTTTCCCATAATCACATTTCTGGAACTATGGCAATACTAATGGTGTCGCCTATATCAATTCAGCTAACCTTCCCGGTTAGTTGAGTGGTTTATCCTAGTGTAAAGCGGACTTTTCCTTATTGGATTCCTGCAATTGGAGTTCTGGATCAATATCTTGTAATGTTTGGAACAGTCTTTCGAGGACATTCTCCGTTGTTTCCAGACTATCCATTCCATAGACCACTATTTTCAATGCCAGTGACTGGTCATCTGGATTATCTGTTGATTTGGAGACCCCGATAGTAAACTCTGCGCCGCCTATTTCCACGATTGTCTTCTTGGAATACTCTTTTTTAATTCTATTGTTTTCCACTTGATGCTCCTTGATCAAAATTCATCTTGGGATTGGCTTTTGCATCTTCGAGTTCCTTATCAAGTTTTTCTATGAGGTCTGTATGTTTTTCTTGGAGTTTGGAATCTGTTTCCGATATCCAGCCTGAAAGGCTTTGAATTCTAAGTTTTACATCGTCTTCAAGATGATCCAGAACTGTTTTTAAGGGCATCTGCTCCGGGTTTTCAGACGGTATGTCATGACCGAGAATATTGGTTTCAAGGAGGGCGGCGAGGGTCCCGCTAGAAGATAGGGTAGGTATCTGTGTTTCTATTTCCGGAAGGAGATCACCACTTTCACTTCTATAACTTTTTACATTTGGACCCTCATCATCAAAATCACTCTCGGGAAACCAGAAAGATGTCTGGCTATCAAACAAGTTTCGAAATAAATGGAGGTCAAGTGGGTAAACCTCAACTCTGTCAGGGTCCATACCGGTTCCAATACTGCTGGAGTTGTCAGCAGGAAAATATTTTACAAATTCATGAATTATGTCGATATCGATCCCTTTGTCCGAGTCGTAACCGTAACAATTTCCCTCTCCATTTCCTGAGTGAAAGAAACCGGTTACGGTAAAATATTCCAGGTCATCTTCGTTGAGCATTTGATAAAATCCGGTATGTCCGTGAAACTCCTTTGCCAGTATAATGTATGGGCAAAGGGGCCTGGTCTCATCAATGCTCTCCACCATTGCATTCAATTTTTCCCCGTCACCGACGAAGATAAGCCGACTATTGCTTGGGTTAGGCGGAACGATACCTTCAGAGGGATCGCGGCGAATCCTCATGCCAATTCCCAGGTAAATTCTTTCATATTGCGCAATAAAACCGGCAGCGGATTTCTCTTCACCTATTTGAATGTTTGCTCCTATAGTGTATTCCGCAGTGTCGTTAATGTTGTTTAATTGTCGGCCAAGGGGGACGCATGGCATCCACTCGTTTGTCTCCTCATCTCCAAAACTTAAGTTCCTCTTTTCAGCCCATCCGACTAATTCAGAGGGAATATAGGCATGGTGCGGAGTCATCCTGTTAAACATTTTTACCCCATCCTTCCAGACCGGCAACAATTCCTTTTCTCGCAGTGTGCGGAAATATCCGGTGAGGTCGTATTTTGCGTCCAGAACGTCGATCTTCTTTTGAATGTTGGCGAGGAGTTGTTCCAGGGGTTGGATAGAAACCTGGGATAAGTTCGCGGCATCAAATTTTGTTCCAATTACCAGATCGAGTGTAAGATTGAGATGGTCTTCGCCAGTCTTTTTGGCGATCTCATCAACAATATTCAGATAGCTCATGGGGTCGTGCTTGAGTTTCTCTATGGTTTTCGGTGACACTTTCTTATCGGGTAAAATCCTGATCTTAGCTAGACGGTTGGGGTCCGGGTTTACACTCAGTCCCGCGTTGACCACCAATTCAGAATAATGCAAATTTTCTTTTCTTGTTTGAATAATGCGCCCGAGATTTCTGGCAATTTGCTCCCTGGTTTTGGTATCCCGTATTCGCCCGGCAGATTTCATCGTTTCCCTGACCTCTCGAGCGCGTAATTCATTTGGTGTTTCCCGGGACGGTACCGGTTTATTGGAATTGGTTGGTGGTGTTTCTTGCTTCACTGTTTTGTCATTCATGATCAATCTGGACCTCTTGGTAGGGTGAATTAACGGCGGTTGTTTCTTTTGCTGTACCGTTTGCGGCTGCCACGGCGATAGGTGTGGCCTTGTCCGGGGAATACAAAGAGTGGAGTTACAACTTCGTCTGTCCGTGCATAAACGATTGCCGTCTTTCTCACTTTCTCTATCTCCTGTTGCTTGATGCCCACTACCTTCATCTTCTTTGCTGCGGCGTTACTCAATGTGCGGCTGATACAACCATTTCCGACAAAACATTCCTGATCCGCGTATCTTTCATGCAGGGACATGATTTGGGCTGTAATTCCGCGTTGTTGTTTTCGAACTTCAGCGTGGTGTGACATATGTTTTTCTCCATTGTCCGTTTTTGCGTCGATGGAGAAGGTTGTAACCCCGGAAGGGGGACCGGCGCTCGCTCAAAAACCTTATTTCGAACTTTTTTATAAACTAGTTTCTAAAATAAATTAAACTAGTTTAAGATAAATTTCGAACTAAATATATGCAGTATAACAAACTAATTTTGTCAGGGGAGGGAATCTCTAGACCCCGTATGTACCGCACAGTAGCGATATCAAAAAGAGTATTAGCTGTTTATTTTGAAGATGTCCTGGGATTTGGGTTATAATCAACGAATGACATCAGCGACGGCTCTTGCGGCTTTCTATGGCGTGTGTCTGCTCATTGCCATCCTTTCGGGACAGTAGGGATATAAAGTGATGATATCTACTGTCTTATCCAACCAGGTTCGTCCTCCCAATTTGTAACGGAACTACTATATGTTGATTTTTGTGAATCGAAAAACTATATATAGTATGCCCATCCTCGAAAAAGTTAACTTTTGCGACCCGGGGATGGATAAAAATAGATTTGAGGAGACTTTTTGATATGGTTTTTCAAGAAGCTTCCCGCCTGTATGGAGGAGAAAAAAGATATGCTTTGCCCCTATTGTCACACGGATAAGAATGGCGTCAAAGATTCGCGTCCCGGTAAGAAAAATCGGACGATCCGTCGACGACGCTATTGCAATAACTGTCACATTCGTTTCAGCACGGTTGAATGGGTAGAACACAAAGAAATTGCTGTTTGCAAACGAAACGGCGAAACGGAACCCTTCGATTTCGATAAGTTGACCCGGTCACTGAACACGGCTCTTCGCAAGCGACGCGTGGATAGGAAGCATATTGATCTTATCGTCGCGTCAATTCACCAGCAACTGCAAGGCTCCATCGAAAACGAGGTTACCAGCGAAACCATCGGCAAGCTGGTGATGGCCAACCTTGCAGAACTCGACAAAGTAGCATTCGTCCGTTTTGCGTCCGTCTATCAAAACTTCAACAAAGTGGAGGATTTTGAACGGTTTGCGGGTGCAGTTAGGACGGAGTATCCGATTTAATGAGAGAACATCCGGGGGTCTGAAGATGGTTCGAAAAACTTTACTCGTGATCACGTGCGCCCTGTTTATGACAGGTATGCTGGGCGGGCCGGTATTCGCTGCTGTTGTTGTTGAGCCCGGGGGTAGTAAACAACAAAACCTGATTGATAGTGATAAATCTCGGAAGAAATTTAAATGTAATGACGGGATCAGAAATATTCCGCCTTCTTATGAGCATTTTGTAAAACCCAAACCTCCCGAAAACACAAAAGACCAATTCATGCTAGACGAGGTTAATTTGCGGGCAGGTCCCGGTATCAGGTTCTGCGTTCTCAAGGTGTTGAAAGGAGTTAAATCCAAATCTTTTGAAGTTCATAAACAGTTTTATTCGTGGTATTTGATTTCCTGGTCAGGACGTCAATACTGGGTGCATAAGGCAATGGCACGAGAGCACTATAAGGCAAAATACTTCGCCGCCAAAAAACTAAGAGTGGGTCCCTTCTTTAGAGATGTGCTGAATAAAGCATCTAAAGGAGACACTCTTTCCCAAATGGTTGTCGGATCTATTTATTTTCATACCAGGAAATATCCTGACTATCTTGTAAAAGCCCACATGTGGGTATCGTTGGCAAAAAACGGCGGCGATGATGAAGCGGATAATTTTCTCAGAAATAAAATTGTACCCAAGATGTCGCCTTCGCTCATTGCAGAAGCACAAAAACTTGCCCGGGAGTGTGTGAAAAACCAGTTTAAGAGATGCTTAGATCAAAGTCTCTGGGCTCTATAAACTCAAGTTACAATTATTGCTCATTAGCAAGGTATTGAGGAAATTCCGCCTTCAGTCTCTTATCAATTTCTGCGTAGTAGGTGTCGGATTCGGTGTCATATCCTTCCGAAACGAGCTCCATATGAATGGAAAATGTTCTTAACGTCATTGTATCGTTTTTACCGAACCATTGATTTTTTTCTGCCCAGCCTTCGGCTTTGGGGTCCGGACCCGCATCAAGCGTGTAATCAGCACAAAATCCAGCAAAATCGGATAACAGACGTCTCATCATTTCCAGTGTCAGTCCGGGAATTCTAATTTTCAGTATTCCTCGCTCATAGATACTCAGATAAAGGGTGAAAACTTGAGTTATAACCGGTGGAATACCGGGGATTTCAGCAAGTTCTTTTATCAACTTGTCAGTTTCTAAGGATTTTGTTGGAACTTTTTTCATCCGTATCCGGGTTTTCTGCTAAATGATTTTCTCCTCTAGAACCTTTCCCTTTTCCAACATAAAAGGGTTTGTGATCATTAGTGGGGTCAATTAGGCAGTAAACATAATAGTCATTATTAATTTTCTTCATTTTCATGTCTCATTCGCTTTTTCAATCTTAGCGATTCATTGCTATACTCGAAAGATGAAAAATAAAATCGAGGACAACGCTTTTGGACAAATTGTGGGCAGAGATAATCAAATAATTAGGGAGGCACTTTCAATTGCGATTCCAATGATGTTGCGTCACTCCCTCGCATGGTCAAATACTAAAGACATGATGCGAATTCTAGAAACCCTTGGTCCAAGAACCCCGACCAATTTAATCCAGGGTAGAGAGTTAAAAGAGAAAATCATTGAGGTTATTGGAGAACTTAGAGACGGTAAACGCCATAAAGCACGTCCAAATACTCCTAACCTAGACAATTTAGTGGAGAAGTACCTTGCAGATATTACGGATCATGAACTTCGTTGATGCTCTCACCGAACTCGATGGGTCGTAGAGGAAACACCCATGGCGGAACCGGATATCGCACTCGGGATAGACGTAGGTGGTACTTTTACGGATGTACTCGCTCTCAACCGTAATACGGGCAAGTTGGTGTCCGCTTTCAAGGTACTCTCAACCCCTGAGAATCTAGCAGCGGGTGCGGTGACCGGGGTCGACAGATATCGCGAGCGCAATGGCGATCCAGCGGGTGCCGTTTTCCACGGTACGACAGTCGGTACTAACGCCCTAATCACCAAGAAGGCGGCGCGAACATCTCTGGTCACGACAAAAGGATTCCGGGACGTTCTGGCGTTACGCCGGCATGCGAGGCCAAGGCTCTACGATCTCTCGCCGTGCATCTCGCCACCGATTGTACCGAGGGAGCTTCGTCTTGAAGTTACGGAGCGGATGGGGCATGAGGGCGAAATCTTGACGCCTCTCACCCCTGAGGAGGTCGAGCGCATCATTCGCCTGGTACGTGACGCTAATGTCGAAGCCGTTGCGGTCTCGTTACTACACGCCTATGCCAACGATGCGCATGAGCGCACTATCGGGGCCGCACTAGAAGCGGCGTTGCCGGATGTTTTCGTAACACTGTCGAGCGATGTTTGCCGAGAGTTCCGGGAGTTCGAGCGCACTAGTACCGTCGTGGTAAATGCCTTCATCGGGCCTGTCGTTCAAAGCTATATTGACCGGTTAGGAGATGCTCTCTCCGCACGTAACATTCCGCGCCTCTCAATCATCAAGTCAAATGGAGGCCTGACCTCGGCCGCAAACGCTTGCCGCTATCCTGTCCACCTCATTGAATCAGGGCCCGCTGCGGGTGTAATCGCCTGCGCTGCGCTCGGTGCTGAGGAACACCTTGGCGACCTTATCACCTTCGACATGGGTGGAACCACTGCAAAGGCGGGGGTTGTTGTTGGCGGTCAACCGAAACTCAGTACCGAATTTTATGCCGACCGTTTCGTAGATGGTAAAGACGTCGGAGGTTATCCAATTCAGAGCCCGGTAATTGACCTCATCGAGATTGGTTCGGGTGGCGGTTCGATCGCTTGGATCGACACCAACGGCACCATAAAGGTCGGACCGGATAGCGCCGGCGCTCAGCCGGGACCGGCCTGCTATAACCGAGGCGGCGAACTGCCAACAGTGACAGACGCGCATGTCGTGGTCGGTCACATTGCCGCCGATGGCTTTGGCAGCGAAGATCTGGGGATCAGCCCCGATCGGGCACGGGACGCCATCGCGAGTCATATCGCTGAGCCTTTCGGATGGACTGTAGAGCAAGCGGCCTGGGGAATTTTGCGTCTTGCCAACGCGAGCATTACAGAGATAGTGCGGCTCGCCACACTCCGCCGCGGGCTTGATCCAAGAGCCTTCAGTTTGGTTGCTTTCGGCGGTGCGGGTCCACTTCACGCGGCGGAGGTTGCCCGCGAAGTCGGCGTACCAAGGTTTGTCGTGCCGACCGTACCCGGACTGTTTAGTGCCGTTGGAACGATGCTGGGGGAAGTCCGCCACGACTTAGTTCAGACCTTATTACGCCGGACGAAAAACCTCAGTAAAACGGAAGTAACCGAGGAATTTTCGAGACTCAAGAGGCGGACACGCGACCTAATCGCGGCCGAGAACACGGGTGGAAATTGGCACTTTAAACAGCTGGTGGATGCACGGTTCGAAGGTCAGCTCTTCGAGCTTACACTGCCATTCAAGGACGGCGAGACGCTAACGGGTGATAACCTTGACCGCACATTTCGTTCCGCACATTACGATACCTACGGCTATGATCTTCCTGGCCACACGGTACAACTCGTCAATCTGCGGCTTGTGGCTTCGAGTACGGTCTACGACGGTAAATGGCCGACGTCGGTGACGGAAGCTGACACGCCACCAAATCGGTCGCGGCGCGTCGTCGACGAGAAAGGAACGGCGTATGATGTATCAGTCCAACACCGGGGGGTGCTTGAGTCCGGCATGACAATCCAGGGGCCGTTGATCATCGAGGATTTCGGTTCCACAATTCGAGTGCTCAACAACCAGTCAGTGGAAGTCAGGCCGTCAGGAGTGTTAGTTGTTTCGGACAATGAAGTAGAAAAATGAGAAAAAAGTCGATAGTGCACGATGACCCGATCACCTTCGAAGTGGTGCGAAGCGATCTTTACGCCATTTGCGAGGAGATGAAATCCGTTATGATGCGGGCGAGCTTCTCGCCCCTTCTGAGTCTGTCGGCTGATTTGTCCTGTGCTATCCTCGACCACAAGGGCGATGTGGTGGCCCAGGGGAACGACATTCCTGTACACCTCGGTGCTATGCCGTTTTCGGCTAAGGGCATCCTAGAGTCATTTGCACTCGATTCCTGGAAGCCAGGCGATGCGGTGCTGTCCAATGACCCCTACTCAGGCGGCTCTCACTTACCAGACATGACCTTACTCTCGCCAATTTTCGACGCAAGCAGTGTTGTCGGTTTTTCAGCGAGCCGGGTACACTGGCCAGACGTTGGTGGTTCCGCGGCGGGATCTTCCTCCGTGACTGATGAGATCGTAAAGGAAGGAATTCGGGTGCCACCAGTGAAAATAATAAAAGCAGGCGAACCGGACCAGGGGCTCTGGACCCTGTTATTTGCGAATGTCCGTGTTCCTCACGACAGAGTAGGAGACTTTCAAGCCCAGATCGCCTGTAACGCACGTGGAGTTCAGCGTGTTTCGAAACAAATCACACGTTATGGCGGCGCGCAAATGCGTCGCATTTTTTCTGAGACGCAGGACCAGAGTCAGCACATGATCAATACGATGCTGGATAAGATCCCGGACGGTACCTATCGGGCGGTACATCACCTTGATGGCGACGGGTTCACCGAGGATGCTGGTAACGGTCCTTTCGGCATTTCCGTCATGATAGAGAAACGAGCTCGCAGGTTGTGTTTCGATTTTACAGGCACTGACAAACAAGCTAAAGGGCCGATTAATTCCCCCTTCGCGGTCACGGCATCCGTCTGCTATTACACCGTGCTGGCACTCGCGGGTGGCGCTGTGCCGCCAAACTCGGGCGCTTATCGGGGAATAGAGGTTGTAGCACCAGAAGGCTCGTTGGTGAACCCAGTCTATCCCGCACCGGTCGTTGCCGGTAATACCGAAACCGCCAACCGTATGGTTGACGTGCTTTTGGATGCGCTGGCTCCAGCAATTCCTGAACGAGCGGTTGCCGGCAGCTACGGCTGCGCTGGGGTTTTTGCACTCGGAGGGTGGGACGCAGTGCGCGGTGGGCGTTTTGTCCATTACGAGACGATCGGTGGCGGGATGGGAGCCTCGGCGCAGGGTCCTGGGATTGATGGCCACCGCGTCCATATGGGCAACACCATGAACCTACCCTGCGAGGCAATTGAAGCAAGTATGCCGCTTCGTATAGACGCATATGAGCTAATCGACGGGTCTGGCGGCGCGGGGCTGCATGCGGGTGGCAGGGGGGTCTGCAAGGTAATTCGTGCATTGACCGACGACGTCGAATTCTCGCTGCTCTACGAACGCGGCCTGCACCCCGCTCCGGGTATGTTGGGCGGCGAAGCAGGCCGATGCGCCAGGTTTGCCATGGAACATGTCGACGGCACTAAAACTACACTTTCCTCGAAAACGGTTGGTTGTCGACTTATGAAAGGGGAAGCACTGAGAATCGAGACTGCAGGTGGCGGTGGATGGGGCGACCCTCATGAATCCGGTGATTAAGCTTTTAGCTGTTATAGTTTTTCTTGTTGTATTACAAAGTTAGCAGGGAGGTTTTCGTGCCCAAAGAACCATTTATTTTTCTGAACGGTAAAATTGCAGAAGCCGAAGATACACGAATTTCGCCTTTCGACCGGGGTTTTTTGTGGGGCGATGGTATCTACGAGGTGACCCCATGTTTTGGTCGCAATCTTTATCGCCTCCAGGATCATGTGGATCGTCTCTACCGGTCTTTGTCGTACGTTAGAATTGATCCAGGCCTTTCACCGTTGGAAATGGTCTCGGAAACCGAGCGACTTCTCTCAGAAAACCACGATCGATTGGGCGCTGATGCAATGTACCGGGTGGGGCATTGGGTGACACGTGGTGTTGACGATCCCTCTATGATGACCAGTGCTGCTGGTCCGGCAACTGTAATGATCTTTTTTCGACCGGTAGACACGTCGGCAATAGCTTGGAATCATGCCAACGGGATCAAATTGTCCGTGTCGTCAGTGCGCCGAAATCCGCCTGAGTGTATTGAGAGCCGAGCCAAAGTGACAAGTAAAATGAACCAGATTTTGGCAGAACTGGATGCTGGTAGTCGAAGCGCTTTACCTCTGATGCTGGATATAAACGGGAATGTGGCAGAGAACTCGGTCGCTAACTTTTTTATTGTTCGGGAAGGGTCTGTCTGGACCCCACCGGACAGAAACATACTAGAGGGCGTCACGCGTAAAGTGGTGTTTGAGCTCTGCAGTCGACTATCGATCCCGCTCATAGAAAGATATTTCACTATGTATGATGTGGCTCAGGCGGAGGAATTTTTTATTACATCGAGTGCGATCTGTGCTACGCCCGTTTCTGACGTAGATGGTTTTACCCCGAAACGATCCGTACCTGGACCAATCACAACACAGTTAATTGAAGCTTTTGCTACCGAAACGGGATACGGGTTTCACATTGCGGATTAGATTTGCAGCCCACTAGAGGAAGAGGATGAAATCTAAGTAACAAAGTTCAAGACCTAAAGAACGTCCAATACCAGATACTAAGGGGGAAATTGAGATGCATATAGAAGGTGGGTGTCACTGCGGCGCCATCACTTACGAAGCAAACGTTAATCCAGAAAAAGTGGTTATTTGCCATTGTACGGACTGTCAAAAACTATCAGGCACGGCTTTCCGAACATCGGTTTTTACCGAAGACGAGAATTTTGATCTCAAAAGCGGAGAGTTAAAAACCTATATCAAGATCGCTGAAAGTGGTAATCAACGCATCCAGGCATTCTGCCCCAATTGCGGCTCATCTATCTATTCTACGTCGGTGGGGGAAGCGCCAAAAATGTTGGGTCTGCGTGTCGGTGCCATTAACCAACGATCCGAACTGAAACCGTCAAAACAACTCTGGTGCCGGTCGGCCCAAGCATGGCTAGGCCAAATCGGCGATATGCATAAAGTGGAAAAACAGTAACTAGTGTCTGGCACTTAGGATTGTTGAAAACGGAGTTGCCGGGCACATTCATTCGTAAGATGGTAAATCGGGTACTTAGACGATGGGATCAGCAAAAATATAGGGGGTGTTAAATAGAACCCTTCCTAGGGCCCTGACAGAATCCCTACCCACCAACTAACTTCAACTCTTTCCTACTTTATACCACCATCACATCATGAAACGATTGCTGCCAGTTCTCACGGGGTTTGTGGTGCTGTTTGGAATACAACAAGCGCAGGCTTTTGATCCTAAGGACTTGATGAGGTATATATATACAAATAAATGTCCTAGTTGTGTTCTTCGATTTGCCAATCTTGAAAAAACCAACGTTGAGGGAGCCTACCTTCGGGGAGCTGGAAGTCCTGTTTTGCAGGCGCCTCAGACTTGGTAGGTTTCTATATTTTGTCAGGAACAGGCGTGCCACTGAGGCCCCCGGCCTCGATTATTTTCCTAGCACCCCCAAACTTTTGTATAAGAGCGGCTTGGTCATTTTTGGCCCTTGCATCGATTTTTTCAGGGTCAACAATATCATTTAGAATTGCCTCGTACTGGTCAATAATTTCCGCGTATTCCGGTATTTCACTCAAATTGTTCATTTCTTCTGGATCTGTACCGAGATCAAAAAGTTCTGGGGGAAATGCAACATAATGAACATATTTAAAAGACCCCTTTCTTATCATAAACACTCCAGAAACTGATGCGGCTCCATGATATTCACTGAAAACCACTCTATCTTTCTGATCTTCAGATCTTGCAATAGACATCAGGGAAGTGCCTGGGAGACCCGCGTCGCTTTCAAGCGTCTCTAAGCCCGCATTTTCTATTACCGTAGGAAATAAATCTACTAATGAAACTGGTGTAAAAGCTACTTTGTTTTGAGGGATGTCAGGCCCTGCCATTATCAATGGAATTCCAACTGACTCTTCATGCATAGTTGATTTCCCCCAGATCCCCCTTGCGCCCATGTTGTCACCATGATCCGAAAAAAAGATCACTCGAGTTTTTTCACTCAGGCCTGTCTTGTCAAGAGTTGCCAGAATGCTTCCGACATTTTCGTCAGTAAAAGTGCACAACCCTAGGTAGCACGCTATTGCCATCTTGCGATGTTCATCATCTTTAAAGTATTGATCAAATATGTTGCTATTAATAAACCCATTCCACCATGGATGGTTACGCTGATACTCTAAGTCTGCTGGTTTTGGCATTTCGACTGTGTCTAATGGATAGAGATCAAAATACTTCTTTGGAACCGTTAGCGGAAAGTGTGGAGCAATGAGCGAGATGAAAACCGTCCATGGCTTGCTGTCATTCTCCTTGGCCTTTTCTGACAACCAAGTCTCAGCCTTTGAAACAATATTCAAGTCGTAATTGATGTAGGCAGAGGTTCCCACTTTTACACTTTCGACATATTTTCTACTTTGATATCTAACAGGAAGGTTGGGGCGAATTGCCCCCATTAAGTCACCAACACCATCAGCTATGTGCATTGGTATAATCTGTTTATCAAAGCCGGTTGGATCATCCTCTGAACGAAAATGCAGTTTCCCTATTGATACACACCTATTCCCCGCTTGTTGTAATCGATGACCCCAAGATGCAACTTTTCCATCATAAGCTGATGCGTTGTCCCAACAGCCAATGTCATGAACATATCGTCCAGTTGCGGCTGCAGCCCGAGCACTCACACATATTGGAGATGGCGTATAAGCATTCGAAAACCGAACCCCTCGTTTAGCAAGCTTGTCTAAATTCGGGGTCTTGACCGTTGGATGCCCATAGCATCCCAACATCTTTTTATTGTGCTGATCGTCAACTATAACAACAAGGTTTTTGGGCTCCATGATTTTAAAATACTCCTGCAGAATTTTTTATTTAACGTTTTCCCGGCATAAAACCTGCGCTCTTGGCAAATTCACGCATCGCAGTGGTGTGATCCGTAAATGGCTCATCATTCATAGGCCAACGATTTATGAGTGGTCGCATGAAATCAGGGTGATATACGCTTCTGACCTCATTTTGGAATGTCATCAAAATCTCGCCTGTTTCAGGATCAAATATCTTGTTGAAGAAGTATGCTTCTCCTCCTCCAAGGCCCATCAAAGAACCGTGTTCGTTCAGTCTCTGCCGCAATTCATTGTAATGCGTCACATGATAAGAAATATGCATCGAATAGGTGTCATAATCATCAAGCTCACGTTCAATGAACTTTATCTCCTGATGCGGGCCCGCGGATATAATTGCTGCCTCTGTACCGCCCACCGCACTGATCTGAACCGGTGCTCCAACAATTTTCTCGTAGAATTTTCCTATGCGCGCTGCTTTACCGAGCGGCGCCGGCACCTCCACGTATGCAATCCCCAAGGGCTTTGTAAATTCAAGAGTACCGCAGGAATGTAACCGCAAACGGTATCCAAAAGGACTAGTCATTAGAACTGTGTTACCTTCCTCTAACCAGTCATAGGGCGTACCCTCAAATTTGCCTAAGTCGTTGAGAATCTCAAAGCGCTGTTTGATGCCACCTATGTCCGGAACAACCAATCCGACGATACCATAGAAAGGTGGGGTGTACTCTCCTCTCTTGGGTAGATGAAACTGCTGGCGACCGACGTTAACACCCAAGTTCTGCTCATCTGCACGACGATAGGGATCACGTGTAAATCCAAGACCATTCATATAGAAAATTGTTGCCATCTCATGGTCAGGCGTCTCGAAATTCACGTGATCCATATGAAGCATGCGCCCAATTTCCGGACTAGTTAGCCCAAAGTTGGATGTTTTCTTAGTCATGTTTCCTCCCAAGACATCAAATTTTCGTACTAAATTAGGTGACCTCGACAAGGGAGTCCCTTGCCTATCGGGTTCGATTTCACAAGACATCCAACTGCGGAAACAAATCGCTCCCATTGCATTAGTACAGAATTTCGCGGCAGACGGTCAACCTTGCTAGGAAAGCCGATTCGGCCTAGTCTGATGCTCAGACAACCTTCCATACTAGGCATGCGGGGTTAGGCTGGAATCGAGTTGAATTTGGTTGGATCTTGGTCCAATAAACATCACATGTGAATTTGCAAGAGGAGAGTAATCGATGCCGGTCTACAAGGCTCAGGACATGCAGGCGACCCCAGACATCAAGAGACCAAACATCATGATGAACCAATTCGGTGGCGAGCTAATTAAGGTTGGCATCGTAACCTACGAAAGCGATGAGGCACCTCCCCCGCATTATCACCCAAAAGATGAGCAGTGGGTCTACATGCTTGAGGGCCGCGTCGCCCATCTACTAGGCGACGAAATCATCATTATCGGTCCCGGAGATCTCGTTCATATCCCTAGGAATACTGTCCACGGCATACGGATCCTCGAAAGTCCTTGCCGTTTCTTCACGTGCAAGAGTCCGGCTGGCTCAGGACAGCTAAGTGAAGATTATACCGATATACCCAACGTCGATGAACTTAACCGCCGCCTTGCTGAAGTTTCGTAGCAGATCAAACCTGACTTAACGCGGTTTGGTGACCTGCTTTTTCAGCTTAAAGCGTCGTTGCCTAAGCATCTCACCCAATAAGCATGCCCACGGGAAGCAAGCTTTCAGTAGAACGTGTCACAGTATCTGGCCTTCTGAGAGACGTAGGAAATGAATCGGTTGTAAGTGCCTGAGGCTATACTTCCGCGGTTCATCTTCATCCATGTTCGAGAAATATTGATACGTCAAGGACGGCTTTTCTGCCGATGTCAATGGGCGGCAGGATTTGCATGAAATAAATTACTTAGTTTTATACATTTTTATACATTATGTAATGTTTTTATATAATTGGTGTTTGGTCTTATATAAGACTATGGACAATTATGGGTTTATTATTATCATGTGAATGATTATGACTGCATAAACCGAGGTTCACCTTTGCGGTGCATGATCGGATTCTTAATTGAGACGGAGAAACAACCTCGTCTCCACAGTAAATGAAAATCTACCAAAGGGAAAAAAAAATGAAGACACAACATGATTATTTGCGAAGAGGTATTCTTGGCGCCGTCGCGGGCGCATTCGTGGCGATCACCGCTGGCGCTGCCGGCGCGGCTGGCTACCCCGATAAACCCGTCACGTTCATTGTTCCGTACTCTCCGGGCGGCGGATCCGATCAACAGGCGCGAAGGCTCCAGCCCGGTCTTGAAAAAGCACTTGGTGTCAAGGTACGGATCGTCTACAAGACAGGCGGTGGTGGAGCAGTCGGATTTGGCGAACTGTGGCGCTCGAAGAATGATGGCTATACGATCAGTAACGTGGTCGTTCCGAACATTGTCATAACTGCCCAAGGAAAAGATGTCGGCTTCAAACCGGGTAAGTTCTCCTATATCGGGATGACCGCAAGAGCTGTGGGCGCCCTAATGGTACCCAAGAACAGCAGATTCAAATCACTCGATCAATTCGTTGCGGAAGCTAAGGCAAATCCGGGCAAGATTACGGTCGCGGGCGTCGGTAGTACCGGTAAGATGAACATGGGTGACCTCGCAAATATACTCGGCATCAAGCATGCCTATGTGCCTGTCTCAGGAGGCGTGGGGAAAATGATTCCCATGCTGTTGGGCAACCACGTTGATGCTGGAATGACCGCCTCTTCGCATGCGACCAAGCATAAAATGAAGTTAAACACTCTTGCAGTTGCCGGACCTTCAGAAGTCGGTACACTCCCAGGTATTCCAAATGTTGAGAAATGGGGTTATATGACGACTTGGGGTGTTATGGCACCTCCAGGAACACCAGCTGACCGCGTCAAGGTTCTCAACGCGGCTCTCCTCAAAGCCACCGCTGACCCAAAAGTCAGGAATATGGTGATAAAAAACGGCCTACAGCCAATGCGGCAGACAGTGGCGGAAGCCGCAGCATATGTTGCCGCCGCGGTGAAGAAACACTCTAAATAGAGTCTATCGAAGATCCACGCTGTCCTAGTATCGAAAATGATGGTGCTAGGACAGCCAATCTTCGGAGCATGAGTAGACCATTTAGTTTGTCACCTTGTATTTGTTAGCCTTTCACCTTTATGTTTGCGCGCGTTAGGAAATGCTCGCAGAAAATACCCGAAAAACAGACACGGCAGGGATTTCAGGAGTTTCTCTATGATTGAAGGTCTAATGCAGGCGCTTACGCCGGGCTACATGCTTTACCTCACCCTGGGCGTCATGATTGGCATGTTTGTCGGGTGTCTTCCGGGACTCACCGCTACGATGGGTACTGCCTTGCTCGTACCCTTCACATTTGCCCTGCCAACCGGTGAAGGCATTGCCATGTTGGGTGGACTTTATGTTTGCGCGATGTTTTCTGATGCCATTCCAGCGTGTCTCGTGAATACTCCGGGAACACCGGCGGCGATGGCCACCGCCTTCGACGGTCACCCCATGGTCCTGAAGGGACGCGGACAAGAGGCGATCGTAGCATCCTGCTTTAGTTCAGCCTTGGGGACTGTATTTGGTGCCGGATGTTACCTGCTTCTCGCTTGGCCGTTGATCACGATTGCACTTAAATTTGGTCCGGCCGAGTTTTTCTGGCTGGGGGTTTTTGCCTTGACAATTATTGGTAGCTTGGCTGGCGATTCTATTTTGAAAGGACTAGCCGGCGCCGCAATCGGTCTACTGATTAGCTCCGTTGGAATTAGTCATGGTAATGAATTAGCGCGCTTCACCTTTGGTATCCCGGAGTTTCGTGGCGGTGTGTCCCTCGTGGCAGGGTTGATCGGCATCTTTGCCATACCGCAGGTTTTTTCAATGGTCGCGGAATTGCGCAAAAAAGAATTTATCGCCGAGTACAAACCCAAGGGCGGTGAAACTCTTAATACGATAAAAAAGGTACTCTCGCATCCGGTGCACGTGCTTCGCTCTTCAGTGATCGGCAGTTTCATCGGAATCCTGCCTGGGGCCGGCAGCCCGATCGCCGCAATTGTGTCATACAACGAGGCGGTACGCTGGAGTAAGGATAAAAGCCAATATGGCAAAGGAGACCTGCGCGGCGTGACCGCCTCAGAGATAGCCAATAATGCAGCGGCTCCAGCCGCGATGATCCCCTTGGTTACATTGGGAGTTCCGGGTTCATCACCCGCCGCAGTCATAGCGGGTGCACTCATGCTGCGAGGCTTGAACCCTGGCCCAGAACTTTTCCAGAGCGACGGAGCACTCGTCTATTCCTTTGGTTGGGCATTGTTGCTGGCCGGGATCGTGACGTTCATTCTTGGCAGCTTATTTGCGCCATTGCTGGTTCGAATAATCCGCATCCCTTTGCGGCTTCTAGCCCCCCTGATCATGCTGTTGGCCACGATCGGAGCTTATGCGATCCGAAATAATATTTTTGATGTTTATATCATGCTTGGGCTTGGGGTGTTTGTTTTCATTGTCAGGCGGCTGGGTTTCCATCCCGGCCCAATCGGGCTCGGTTTAATATTGGGCCCCATCATTGAACCCTCTCTTATACAGGCCTTGTACATATCTGATGCAATTGGGGTGGGCCGGGTCTTCTTCACCGGCACAATTAACATTACACTGATTGCTGTCAGTATTTTCTCAGTTGCCTTTGTAATATGGACACGCCGGAGGGACCAGGCGCAGGAACGCGAGAACGCTTCCGTCGGGAGCTAGTGGGTATTGATGGTCGAGATAGAGGAGAGCAGAATGCAAAGATTAGTAGACCGAGACCTTCTGACTGCGCTGGTCCTGTTCTGCATCTATGCAGTGTTCGCATCAGGCTCCAGCAGTGATGTGAAAGACTGGATATTTCCTCTTCTGGCGACTTACGTCATTCTAGTGATCGCTGTGGCTCTTGTCGCGAAGGTTAGTTTGGCGGCAATTTTGAAACATGTCCCGGACACCGTTCATCTTTCCCAAGAAGAACGCATTTCGTCCATTGACGTACTCGTTTTCTTCTTAATCGTGCTTGTCTATATGTTCGTGATGTACGGCCTCGGGTTCTGGGTGTCCAGCTTCCTCATGGTGTCACTAACGTCGATCTATCTGACGGTGAACAAAACACGCCGTAACATATGGTTAGCTATTATTGTGCCTATTGGGGCCTGCATCGTGTTTTATTTTGTCTTCCTGTACTTTTTCTACGTTCCGTTTCCGAGAGCGACATGGTGGCCCGGCTTAATGCCTGATTGATGGACTGAATCGCGGGCCAACCGGTCGTAAACGAAATCGAGAACTTTACCGCCGATGCTACCTATTAATGGCCAGATCACGTTAAACGCGGTTAATTTAATGAATCAGTGCAACGTTGTTTCACCTTAACGTAAATAATCGATTTTTGACGCAGAGGTTGGTTATTTCTTCTTGGGACCGCCCCCTCACTCCAAACAACACCTAAGCGTGGAGAAGAAAGTTAACGGCAAAACATACCAATTCGGTTTGTTTTTTGATCAAAGAAGGTCAGCAAGAAGCATTTGAAAACCTATTCAGGAACCCACGGGATTGGAACGGGTTAATGCTTCACGTATTGGCCAAAACTGGTGAGCACAGTTACATGTCTTATGCGCTGTGGAAAAATGAAAACGCAATGGTAGATGTAAGACCTCAGATGATTTCACTTCTTGATACGGGCGAGACATGTTGGAGGAAATTTCGCTAGAACTAGGTGTGACTGATCCCGTATCTGGGCCCGTTGTCGTTGAACATGGTTAAAGGTTTAGCGCCCTCGCTTGCAGGTTAGAAACTTGGGCGATACACTTTAAATTCAGGGGCCAACCTTGTTAACAGGGAGATAAGGCTATGTATCAACTAAATAACAGTGTAAAACTGGTTGATTACGATAAATGGTACGAAAGAGCGTGGGCAAGCGGTCTTTTAAAGGGTATTTTGTCAAAGTATGAGGTGAAGCCAGTTAGAATACTTCGAAATGACGAAGATCCCAACCATGTTATAGTTGTTCTTACGGCACAAAGCCTAGGAGCTTTCGACAAGGTTCGTGCGGACCCTAGAGTACAAGAGTTAGTGAGCGATAGATCCATCGTTGCAGTGCCACCACAACCTTTAGGCCGGTATACTGCCACAGAGATCTCTGATCCAGATCCCGAGGCTAACTACGGGTTCCACGTTGAGCATAAGCTTGTTGATTACGATAAATGGTTTGCCATCTTCAAAGACGCTGATGTCAGAAAACAAATCGAAGGGGAACTTGGTATCAGAGCAAGGAGGGTGCTTCGGGACGTTGACAATCCAAATAACGCTGTAGTCATATTTCAGGGGCCAAGCCAAGAAGCGATGGATAAGTTGCACACCGACCCTAGAGTTCAAGAACGATTTAACGATAAATCGATTTTTGTTGATCCACCAAAAGTTCTAGGCCGATTTACGTCCGTTAGTGTCTGAGTTCTTGATCTACAATCAAGGGTGTTGGATAATATTCTATCATTAATAATTATTTCTGATCGAAATGTCCGTTCAAGGATATTATTTAGGTTTCGGAAATGCTTGGTAATACTCAGAGTGATCCCCACCATAATTATGCATTTTAGGATTAGTCAGATACCCCTTCTGAGGCTTTGCATAGCTGTAGATTATCTTCTTCGGTTTTTCATGCCACGTGAGGTTAAAGGCGGCGAGTTTTGGAAAGAAATCCATTTCTGAGTATGGTAGGTGGTCGTGTATCCACCAGGCCAAGGGTCGCCAATCACCTGTTTTCTCGAATTCAGGTAGAAACCATTTGACAACGATGCATGCAGTCGCGCCCATGTATCCGTCCGCATCACGCTGGTCCCAAATGTGGTCGGCGTAGCTCTGTTCATTTGTCGAGCAATTCAAATTGTGCTTATTACCAAATTCGTTGACTTCACGAGATCGATAGGCAGACCTTATCGCGATACCACCAAATGTATCACTTAGAGGCTCAAGAAGTGCCTCACAAAGATTCTTGCCAGCAGCAATTGCCAAGTCAGGGTCATCTGGAATATTAGGGATACTGTAGAAATTTGAAATTTCACTATACAAAAAATCACGCATAAAAAATGACTTGGAAAGACGTGTCCGACCCAGTTCTTCCAAGGATTTTATTGATTTAGGCTTTCGCATAGCACGCCCTTAATATCAATTAGTGTTAAATATTCTCAGCCAACCTTAGAGGCCCTAATGCTATCTACAATACTACCTACCGCTGGTGAACTCGTCGACCTTGCATTCGGAAGCGATGCAAAGCTTGAGTATTTTTATGTCTAGAAGAGGGTCATGATCACGGAATGAAACGATTACAGCCGGTTCTGATGTTGAATAGAGGAGAGTATTCTTGACTTTTAGAAAGCTTAGGAAGCTGCCAAGAAAGAGGCGAATTCGGAGCTGCCATGTGTGAATGGGAAATTCTAGCAAAGAAGGGGGATTATCGTGCCCAGTTCAATCTGGCTAGAATATATTTTTGCGAAAAAGAGGATACCAAGAACTTGAAGACCCCGACAAATCCACTCTTCTCAAAATTCTAAGTTGCCCAGCCAGTGGCACGCTCTCGCACAGGCCGCCGGTGATTTGAAAATCAGGATCAAGAAGGAGTCGCTCCAAAAAATAAATTCACGGCGGAGCTGTTTTTGTCTATTTTGGAGTACGTAGCTGATTAGAATTTGAGATTTTCCTTTGTGTATAGATAAACGGTTTTGCAGAGCCAACAATGAATAACAAAGTTTTTTTCGAACTTAGCGATTATAATTATTCTGTTGAGGCGTGGAATTGGTTCACAGTAAGTTCTGTCTCGGACATGAAGTTTCAACATGAGATTTCTTGGTCTAGAATTTACGAATATCCTTGGGTATTAAACGAGTTGGAAAATGAGTTTTCGGCGGGTAAAGATCCCTTTGTTCATAACTGTTCTTGGGGCTTTGAAGATATTCACTTGGTTTTTAAAACGTGGATAGACGCTCTTTTCCCGCTATCAATTCATTCTGATGTCCGCCCGTCAACATTTCACAAAACATATGTTTGGGATATTACTCAACGACCGCCTGACGAGATTGTAAATAAGTTTGATGCAGTTTTGAATATTTCGACCCTAGAACACGTTCCTTTCGACCATTTGAAAGTATTAGAAAATCACTTAAAACAATTAAAAAGGGGTGGAATATTTCTCGGTACGTTTGATGTGCCAGGATTGCAAATTAAAAAACTTGAAAATCTTTTTGGTTTACAAATACCCAACTCGAACGATGATCGTCTGACACCTAGGAATTCGAAAATTCCGGACAAAAGTTTAGGACTGCCGGAGAATTTGAATGTTTGCTATCTTAAGATTAGGCGTATTTAGAAGGCATAAGGTAGCAGTGTTTTTGTTGAGATCTTTGTTAAAACGCTTAAATGGAGCCACGGATTAGTTTAAATATTTGATTGGCGCCCAGAAGGATCGATGAATGGGGACATTTCCTGCCTAACAAAGTAGGGTATTAACGAATTAGCCCATTTGAACAAATTGTTAGTAATCACAGAGAGGTTGATAACAATTGCGCTTGGATACTGAAAGTGTAGTTGATTTATTCATCAAGACTTGGAGCGGTGATGCAAAGTGGCTGCCATACTGTTTGGCAGGCCATAGTAGATACGCTAGAGACTTCCGCCAACTTGTCCTTATTACTGATAAGGGTTTCGACTTTGAAATTTCCGCGACCAATATACCGATTAAGATCATTGAAACTGATCCAACAGAAGCAGGGTACACCGAAAATCCAGCTTTCTGGGGTGTAAACCGCCAAGGAAAAATTACTGAAAAATCGCCCCGCGGCCCAGGTTATTACTGGCAGCAAGCGGTGAAAATGTCCTGGCCAGAATATTCAGATGCGGATGCCGTCGTCATTCTCGACACAGACGTGATTGCTTGGGGTAAATTTTGCGCTATGGATTTTACTATGAATGGCCAACCGTATTGGCGAACCGAGCCATACAAAACGAATGATAATGATTTGATATGGAAAAACTGTGTTGAGTCGTTCCTTGGCGAATCAGTTTGTAAGAATTACATGCTCAAATATCCCGATAATCCGTACTTATTCACGCGGGAAGCCACGATTGGTTTTGCAGCACAAATAAGAGAACGGTACGGTCTGAGCATCATTGATTTCTTTCGCCCCACTTCAGACGGTCTCAGGTTAAGTGAATTCTCCCTCTTTGGGGCTTACTTAGATAGAGTTAACCGCCACGGATATATCATAGTTGACTTTGACACATTCATGGGAGTGCCTGATATCCCACTCAAACAATATTGGTCTTGGGGTGGCCTTGATCCGTTGTTTGAGGATATTGATCAAATGATCGAATCGTGACCCCCTGCGTGAATAAGTACTGAATATCGGGGAGGAACCTCTGTTTCATTGCAGACAATCGGCTCATGGCCTACCATTGAGACAAGCAATAGGAGATGCCAAATGCCGCATAAGTTTCAGATGCCCCAGAAATACATTGATCGAATGGTCGAACGTTTGGGGCGCGAGCATGTGCAAGAAACTCTAGAAACTGATAAGACTGCCCTAGTCGTTGTCGATATGCAAAATTACTTTATGGACGAAAGCCAACTCGCTGGTTGTCCTGTTGGCCAGACGATTGTCGGCAACGTGAACCGTATAGCTGATGTAGTGAGACAAACTGGCGGTATGGTGATTTGGCTTCAGAACTTCATCCCCGATCACTCGACTGAGACGTGGAAGGCCGCCCACGAACGTTATTCACCTAAAAATCAAGAAGTACGGCTAAAGTCGATGAAGCCCGGTACATGGCCTTTTGAATTTTGGCCAACCCTCGATATACGCGAAGAAGACCATCAAATAATCAAACGTCGCTATAGCGCATTCATTCAGGGATCGTCTGATATAGAGCTAATCCTCAGGGATTATGGGATCGAAAACATACTGATTTGCGGTGTCGCTACCAACGTTTGTTGCGATTCTACCGCTCGTGATGCGATGATGCTGAATTACCGCACGCTCATGGTTGCCGATGGCTGTGCTACATTTAGTGATGAGGAGCATGCAAACGCACTAATTGCCTTCTACACCAACTTCGGTGACGTCCAGAACACCGATGAACTGTGCGCGCGCCTCGAAGCTTCAAACAGACGCAACGTCATTACTGACCCAGCACATTAAAAAAGTGACATCATTTGGCTAACCGCGCTAATAATGATTAGCCACTTGGTGGCGTATATTGCACACCCTTGGCGACGCTGCGTATTTTCTCAACATCAACCGATTCTAACGTGACTAAATTATCAACGGCTCCACTACCTTTGGCCGTCAGGGTCATTGAAGCGATCTGTGCAAATGAATCAGCCTCGGCTATGACGCAGAAGTCGTATGCCCCACGTGTAATGTGATAATCCACCAATTTCGCTCCCACGCTATTACACATAGAAACCATCGCCGCCCTACGATCAACATGTTCGGCACCGACGAGCCCCGCAGCGCCTTTATCCGTATAAGAACCTAAAATCAGGTATATAGACATCGATGTTCCTCCCTATTAGCAGAGTTAATCCTCGCACCTGGAGTTTATCGGTTGAGTTTCTGACCTACAACCGGGGGTGCTGGTTGCTTAGAGCTTACACTCGTAACTGGAATTAAGATTAGTAGCTAGGTGAGTACGTCGATGATTAGAAAGACTTTACTTCAATCGAATTCCGTCATTTTTGCCACCCAAAAATCTATTGGGCTTGAGGAACATCGACAGGATCAGTGCTCCGTCCGGCCCTCCCCATGCATCGTGTCTGCTTCCCGCCGGTCGCCAGACATAATTTCCGGCAAACACTGTTCCTTCATCGTCCACGAGCGAGCCTTCGAGAACAAAGGTCTGTTCCAGCTCTATATGTTCGTGAAAGGTAAGTTTAGAACCCGGTGCCCATTTGAACATGGCAGTCATCATCCCCGTCTCTTCGTCCTCCATCAGCACCTTCATTTCGATACCTTCGCAGGGTGTTGGTTTCCAGGGGATTTCATCTACCTCCACAAACCTTGAAGCGAGGTCCGGCAGGCCCTCATGCCTCTTAAAAAGAGGTGTAATTGCAACCATCTTCCCATCCTTCATCAAAATAAGAGTTTCCTATGTTCACTATGTAACCGTCAAGCTTCTATCTTCCTTAAGCATATCCAACACGCCCGATCTGCTCGCTCATCAGGCTCTCGGGACCAGAAGGATAAAGCTTTACCGGAAGGCAGCTCCGGGCTATGTCTAAAACGAGCGTATTACAGTTCCCGACTTAAACGTAACCACCTACAACTTGTCCAAATTAGAGATAATAGGCTGGGACCAATTTACAAGTTGACCACTTGAAGAAGACCATTATTTCAAGGAGCGCGCCCCCAGCATGCCAACTTTCGGTAAAGACAGGTATGGGACTCTCCCACCAAACACTCCGTACACAATAGTAAATTTGTGGAGCTTGAACTATTTTATCTATTTTGGTCGTGCGCGAATACAGCTTTAATGGCCAACTCCCATTCGTCAACGTTGAACCCCTCTGGTCCAAGAGCCGAATGAACCAGCCTTCTTGATACAACGTTAAGCATAGGTTAGACAGAAATCATGACTGATCACTCTCCTCTGCCTCGCCAACCTTCTAACCAACCCGGAACAGAAAATACGGGCACACCACGTTCCATGGTTCAAGGCGTTATTTTTCGTCACCCCATCTATGGAATGGGGTTGGCCTTTCTTGGGGCGCTGATCATCACGCCTGATACGCTGCTCATCAGGCTTTCCGGGTTGGAGGCGTGGAGCCTCACCGTATGGCGCGGTTTGTTGATTGGCATTAGTCTACTTGTCACCTGGGCAGTCATGGCACGAGGTCAGATCTTAAAAGATCTTGGACAGAGTCGGAGTACGTCTTTTGTTGTCATTTTGTTTGCAACAGCTGGCAACAATATAGCCTTTAACTTCGCCACCATCGAAACATCTGTCACAGTTGTTTTAACCGCCCTCGCCACGGCACCTGTCCTTGCTGCCGGCTTGAGCCTTCTGGTTCTCAAGGAAATGACAACACCAAAGACTTGGTTGGCTATTATGGTGACCCTTTTAGGGGTTATGATTGTCATCTTCAATGGTGACGGGGCCACGGCTGCACCAACAGGCAACGTTTTATTTGGTGGTCTTCTCGGTCTCATGAGCGCACTTGGCCTCGCTGTGGTATTTGTGTTTATACGAAAATCACCAAGTGTGCCTATTCTGCTGGCAGTTGCGTTGGGAAACATTTTATCCGGTATAATAGGTTTTGCTGGGGTTTCTATGGATACCCTCTTTAGCGGTTCATTATGGCCAGTACTATTGATGGGATTTGGCGTGATGCCACTGGCTATGGCACTGCTATCAACTGCTCCTCGTTATACTGCGCCAACGAATGTGACGCTTTTTATGCTTTTGGAAATGGTTCTAGGACCATTTTGGGTATGGCTTGGAACGGGGGAGCAACCAAGTTTTATGATGATTTTCGGTGCTGCCATAGTCTTGGCAACCTTAATAATCTATATTTTATCTAGCGCAAAAAACGGGGCCTAAGATCGTTCGCTATAATCCAAGCGAAACCTGGGACCGGATTGGGGAAGTTTGTCGTTTCGTTTCCATATCTCATTACGTCAGAAAACCGGTTTCACGCTATCTCTCGAAATAAATAACAAGCTCCAGGATGCTTGTATGGACCACGCGTCAAACCGAGATTTGACATTGAAAATAACCGCCGCACATATTGTAATTATCGCCTGGCAAATGTGTTGTTAACATGGTTTATAATTCAAAGTAAGAATTATTGATCACTGGAGGGAAGGATGTCTAATAACAATCAAATTAGAAAGACTAATGGCCGAGGCCGCCTTTATCACAGTGTTCTTGATACTGTAGGGGATACCCCAGTAATTCGGATTAATCATTTAGCGCCCAGTCATGTTGAGCTTTATGTCAAGGCTGAGTTCTTTAATCCAGCAGGCTCAGTAAAAGACAGACTTGCACTTAACATCATTGAAGAGGCGGAGAGAAGTGGCGAATTAAAGCCAGGTCAAACGGTTGTTGAAGCAACATCTGGAAATACAGGAATCGGTTTAGCTATGGTGTGTGCACAAAAGGGATATCCCTTGGTTCTAACGATGGCTGAATCATTTTCTGTCGAACGTCGCAAACTTATGAGGATGTTTGGTGCAAAGGTGGTGTTGACACCTAAAGAAGCAAAAGGGATGGGCATGTACCAAAAGGCTGTAGAGTTAGCAAATGAAAACGGTTGGTTTTTAGCAAGCCAATTCGAAACCAAAGCAAATGCTGATATCCATGCATCCATGACCGCGCAAGAAATTTTAGGTGATTTTGATGGTCATAAATTAGACTATTTTGTAACAGGCTATGGAACCGGTGGAACCGTGACGGGAGTTGGTCGAGAACTTAGAAAAGCTCGTCCAAATACTAAAATTATTTTAACTGAACCAGAAAATGCGGCCTTAGTATCTTCTGAAATTAAGCAAGAGCGAACATCTGCTGGAGCTCCCGCGGTTAGTCACTCCGCTTTTCAACCACATTTAATTCAGGGGTGGACGCCGGATTTCATCCCACTCGTACTGCAGGAGACAATTGACCAAAAACTTTTCGACGAAAATATTCCTATTTCTGGCCCAGAAGGAATTGAATGGTCAATTCAACTGGCTCAAAAAGAAGGAATATTTACGGGTATTTCCGGGGGGTCGTCATTTGGAGTTGCCGTTAAAGTAGCCCAAACTGCAGAAGATGGTTCTGTCATTCTAGCTATGCTCCCGGACACCGGGGAGAGATATTTGAGCACCATGCTGTTTGATTCTATTGAAACTGAAATGGACGAGGAAGAGTTGTCTTTAATGCGTTCAACACCAGGATTCCAGTTGGTGGATGAACCATGACGCTATAAACAATTTCTACAATTTTGTCCCTGGTGTTGACGAAAATTGAACGCGAAGGTTGCTTTTAGAATGGCTTTCTGGTTCTTCGAAAGTACAGGTTCTGGGCATTGCGGGGTCTATCTTTCGGGATACCAGTCCTTCCGTATTAATATCTAAGCGAAATTTATCTCTCAAACCACATTATTTAAATAGGCTAAGAATTTACCTTTATGGCTTTTCAACTTTCTCCTAACGTACTTGCAATTTTCCTGATGATTATGTCCGTTGGCGCCGCGTCAGGGTTGGATTCGGTAGTGAAGTTTGTCGCCAATGAGGGGATGCATCCAGTTCAAATTGTTTTTTTTCGAAACTTATTTGGATTGGTGGTGCTTTTGCCACTATTCCTGAAATCAGGATTTTACCAACTCCGTACCAGCCGATTGAGTTTTCACATTATTAGGGGGGGCATTCATTCTACATCTATGATTTCTTGGTTTATAGCGATTACACTCATCCCTTTGGCTGACGCCACGGCACTTTCCTTTCTTACCCCTATCTATGCCTCTGTTGGTGCAATCCTGATTATGGGTGAACCATCTCGACAACTACGTTGGATCGCCATCGCCATTGGGTTCATTGGTATGCTGGTTATTCTACGGCCTGGATTCGCAGAAATTAGTTTAGGCTCGATTCTAGTGGTGAGCTCGGGGATTACCATGGCCACTTCAAAGTTGATGGCAAAATCCCTCACCCGCACAGACACGCCCGTTACCATCGTTTTTTTTATGAGCCTCATGGTTACGTTTATCTCATTTTTTCCCGCGCTTTTCTTTTGGAAATGGCCACCCCTAGAACTATGGTTTTGGTTGTTAATGCTCGGTGCAGGGGGGAGTTTTGCCCATATAATACAAACCCATTCCTATAGGTTGGGAGAGATAACGGTGGTAGAACCAATGTCCTATTTCCGTTTAATCTGGGCAACGGCGTTTGGTTTCCTACTGTTTGGCGAGGTGCCTGAAATTTGGACATGGATTGGCACTGTAATTATCATCATAGGAGCATTACTTTTAACAAGAGAAGAATCCCAAAAGAAAGACCAAGTGCCAGAAATAGCATCTATAAATCACACCTAGTAAAACGATAATTTGTACCTTGCCTGCGGTAACGACTTCTAAATATGTATTTGAACGGGCGGATTAATCAAAAGTGTGTCTATAAATTAGTTGACGAAAAATTGGCAGGCTAGTTTTTGGAAATAGGCGGAAGATAAAAATAGGTAATGTCGTTTAAAGAGTGTGATGGAATTTATTTTTATTCCAATCTGTGAGAGCCTATTTTATTTAACGTGCGAGGAGTTCGGGATGAGTATAACAAGTATCTATGTTCAAGTAGTCCGGCGTAAGAACCCATTTTCTAAACAGATCATCCCTTTGGAAACGGGATTGATGGAAGTCAAATCCTTCTTTCCCGCTGGTCTGAAATAATTTTTTAAGCTCATCTGGAAGCTTGCTATCCAACTTTAGATAATACTGTCCAATATTAGAGATTTGTTCGGGATCAATAGTATTTCCAACCAGACCAATTAACTCCTTAGACGGCAAACTCGGATTAGCTTCCGCTAATAGTCGCATTAAGATGTAAGATGTAACCATCCCCTCACCAAATATTAAATGGCGTATTCCATGTGGATCGGATCTTCTTGCAGAGGGCAAATAATGCGCGACCACGGCATCAGGGTTATAGAGCGCCTTATAGCCACACTGTTGAATTTTGCGTCCCACGCCAACTTCGCCATCACCAACAAAATGAGAAAGATGTTCCGGCATGCCTCCCGGATGAAATCCGCCCGCCTCCATTAGAGCTTTTCGACGAACAAGAAAATTGCTTCCCCAAACAAAACCTGCGGATATTTCTTTGATTTCATCACCAAAATTGAGCATTCCCCATAGTGCCGACCAAATTCCCCATTGATTTTCCTTTACAAATTCCCTCTGCCAGCGGGGCGGCTTTTCTTCAAATTCAGGAAGAATTTTTCCGGTTGCTATTCCAACTTCTTCATTATTGAAACATTCAATCACGGCACTGGACCAACCGGGAAGGGGACGAACATCATCGTCGATGAAAGCAAGTAATTCCGATCTGGATGCTAACAACGCGCGATGCCAGCCTACTAATTGTCCAGGCCGCCGATCAAAAATATAGCGGAAATGTGGAAATCGATTTTCAAACATTTGACAGATGGTCTTCGTGGCATCGGACGAGCCGTTGTCAGAAACAATCACTTCAATTTTTTTTTCAGTGGGATTATCTAATTTTAACAATTCGTCGAGTGTCCGGGCTAATGACGAAGCGCGATTCCTAGTAGCAATTACGATGCTTAGATCCATTAGTTTAGACTTATCCGACAAGGAGTTTAAGTGCTGTATCGGCAAATGGTATGATATTGAACCTACAAGCCACGCTATCCTCTGAATCAGGGATTCTCACACCGATACTATTTTTCCAAATTAGAGAGCAAAGTATCAGTATATTTTTGGTCGCGGTAATTACCCGAAAGCACGGGTTTATAACGAGGAGGGTTTTTTCTGTCAGTACATGTTGGAATACATCGTATAAGAGCATCATAATTTGGTTGATGAAAAAATACGATTGAAATTCTACGTGCAGATGTGGCCACCTCTGATGGAGGGTTGGAGACACGATGAAGATTTGATATCCATTTGTCGTTGGTCCATTGCATCAGCAAATCACCAATATTTATGACAAAAAATTCGGGCCGAGTTTGAACTTCAATCCAATCACCTTGACGAGTACGCACCTGTAAACCTCCAACTTCGTCTTCACCCATTAAGATTGTCATCCCTCCGTAATCTGTATGGGGACCCGCACGGAGTTGCCCCTTCATTGGCGATTGTCGTTGCGGTGGGTAGTAATTAACTCGCATTGCGCTGACATGTTTATCCATCTTATCATCGAAGTAATTTTGATTTATGCCTAGCGCAATAGCCGATATCTGCATCAAATGTTTCTCAAGTATTTCCATTTCCCGGTAATAATTAAGAGCAATGCTTTTAAACCCTGATGGGCGATCAGGCCAAATATTTGGTATGAAATATTTCTGACCTTCTCTACTCGTGTGGTATTCGTCATCGGGCCATTCGTTGGGACCAATATGGTAAAATTCTTTCAAGTCTGGGGGTTCACCAGCGATCGATGCTCTTCCGAGTGCTTCTCCGGAAAAAACGCGATAACCGCGAGGTGTCCCGTCTACGGGATGAGTGAATTTCATTTTATTTTCCAGAGGTTGCTCAAAGAACTCATGGCTAATTTTGCGAAACTCATTGATAAGCGACATCTCGACGCCGTGTCCGGCAATGGCAAAAAAACCAAGATCCATGCACGCTGAATTAATTTGCTCGGCCACCATCTTTTTCCCATCAAATGTTCCATTATAAGAGGGTGATAGGTCGATAAGGGGTACCCCAACATTAGTCATGGTTTCTCCAGTTCTTGACCAACATTGAGAACGTCGGCCTCTAAATGGTGTAAGTGCAATCTTAACAACCGTCTCTCAATTGGTCGAGCTTGCTTCTGGTAAAGAACATGAAAGTAGTAAAAGTTTGTAATTAAAAAAAGTATAGAAATCGAGGAGTAAAGGTCTTGAGAGACAAACATTGTAAGATGGTCGGCGTGGAACAGTTCAATAAGAGGCGCGGCATTATCGGCTTGTGGTTAAACTCTTTGATTTATCGATAGAACGGTTTGAAGTTCTGTATTTTAATGATTTAATATGGTTTTTAGATGACCAAACCTTGGTTGTCTCAACATGGGACTCTTCGGCTTCATCCGGTTGAAAGACATGTTTGAGGCCATTGTCCCAAAACTAGGGAGCATGAAATGAGAACGTTCATATCCAAAAGCTTAAAACTGGTTGTTCCATTATTGATGGGGGCGGTTTTTACGGTTATCACTACGGCCCCTGTCATGGCGGCGGAACTCCAGACGGTTCGCTTGCAGGCGGTAAGCGGAAGCGTCGGCGGAATCCCGTTGATGATCATGGCCAACGAAGGCCTCGACAAGAAACACGGCTTTAAAGGCGAGTTCGAGTTCCCGCCGCACGAGGGCGCTTCTCAGAACTTCCTGGTGGGCAATTCGGATATCGCCATGGACAACGATATCGCGGGTGTCGCTATCGCTCGGACCGAGGGCTTCAAGATCACCGCCTTTTATCCGGTCGGCAACCATTATACCGGCATCGTGGTCAAAAAGGATTCCCCCTACAAGACGCCCAAGGACCTGATCGGCAAGAAAGTGGGCCACTTCGGGTTCGATTCCGGGACCACCACGTTCATTCGGATCGTCGTGAACAATCTGTATGGCTTCGACGTTACCAAAGAGTACAAGATGGTTGAGACCGGTCCCGCGGCTCTCGTCAAGTTGCTGGATGCCGGCGAGGTTGAGGCAATCTTCGACTTCGAGGCGTTCGTGAGCAAGGCCATCGTCAGTGCGCCGGGCAGATATCTTATGCAAACGCATAAGGCGTTTGTGGCGTCCCCGGAAGGCTACGCAACTTGGATTACGAATATGGTGGCCCGCGAAAAATGGCTGAAGGCGAATCCCAAGCTCGCCTATGCGGTCCGGGACGCGTACGACGAGGCGATAAAGATGCTCAAGGACACGAATTACGAAATCCTTCGCAAGCCCTACATCACGAAAGGGCTGTCCATTAAGAGTGATAAGGTTCTCGACGTCCTTATCGAGAACGCCCGCTCAACGCCGTACTTCACCAACGATTGGTCCAAAGAAATCATCGGCAAGGCCGAAGCTTTACTTGCGAAGATGGCCAGCGACAAGATTCTAATCAAAGCGGTGCCCGATGGGGTCATGGTCACTCTCGAGGACTTCATCGGCCCGCGGCCGTAGGAAACCGGATACCCCGGAAGGTTTCTGGTAGATAGAACTAATTGAGGGAAAATATTCCGCGCGCTGGCGACAAGATGTCTGACTTACCATGAGAGACACCGGACAAGATCAAGAAACGATGCCAGCGCGCGAAATCCCTCGGCCCACGGTAGTGTAAACCGGCGCCCTGCCGGGTGGCGGTATTCGCCCATATCCAGACTGTCCACCGCATCCTGCCTGAATGAAATCCATGAGAATCAATCAAATTTATTACATATTCCTGGAAACCGCTCTTATTACTGGGACGGATCGATGACACGAACGAGTGAATTACTATGGTCGATAAGTGCAATCCTGCTGCTGATCGCGGTATGGTGGTTTGGCTTCAGCCATACCAAGTTCATCGCCAATCCCCTGGAGGTCGCCCGGGCCTTGCCCCAGTTTCTTGGCGACCCCGAGACCTGGTTCCACATGGGGGTTACGTTTCAGCGCGTCCTCGTGGGGTTGGGTGGGGGCATCCTCCTGGGTATGGCCTCTGCCTTTGCGATACACCGCAGCCCGATGGCGCATCAATTCCTGTCTGTCTACGTCAGTTTCGCGCTGCGTACGCCGAGCGCCATCGCCGCGATCATGGCTCTGGCCATATTCAAAAGAGACGAGATCGGATACATGGCGGTCGTTGGCTTCATTACCTTCCCTTTCATTACCGTGGGCCTGCTCGACGGGTTGCGGAGCGCCGATCACAAGTTGGATGACGTCGCCAAAATCTATCGCGTGGGGACGTTGCGTCATATCAGGGATTTCCTCGTGCCCTTCCTCGCTCCATACACTTTCAGCGCCCTGCGCAACGCCCATGCCCTGGCTTGGAAGATCGTCGTGGTGGCGGAAATCTTCGGTGCGGCTAAGAACGGGTTTGGAGCTGAATTCAACTATGCCTTCGACTATTTCCTCTTGGTCGAACTACATCTCTGGTTGTTGGTCTTTATGGCCCTCGTCTTGTTCGCCGAGTATGGAGTGCTGAGGACGGTAGAACGGCGGGTCTTCCAATGGCGCGCGCAAAAAGGTTAAGGAAACAGGTCTTATGAATAAAAGTTCCGACATTGTCCTCGAAGTGAAAGACCTGGGTGTTTCGTTTGAGGATCAAGAGGCCATCGGGAAGATCGATCTCTCCGTCGCCAGGGGTGAGTTCATTGCCATTCTCGGCCCATCCGGCTGTGGCAAGTCGACCTTGTTGAACGTGCTGTCCGGGCTGTTGCCTCCGACCAGGGGGACCGTCTCGGTGGAGGGTCGGCGTATGTATGGCCCCGAAAGCGAGGCTCCGCATGTCGGCTACGTGTTCCAAGAACATCGTTTGCTGCCATGGCGATCCGTGAAGAAGAATCTCGAATTGGTGCTGGCTGCGTCCAGTGTTTCCCGGCAGCTCTGGGACGATAAAATCAACGACATCCTGGAGATACTTCACATCTCCCGATACAAGGACTCATGGCCGCTGCGCTTGTCGGGGGGGGAACGACAACGTGTTTCCATTGCCCGGGCGCTGCTGGTGGAACCGTCCTACGTCATGATGGATGAACCCTTCAGCACCCTGGACGAACTCACGGCCCGGACACTCAGACAGGAACTCATCGACATCTGGCAACGCACCGGCGCAACCATCGTTTTCGTGACGCACTCCATACGGGAGGCCACCTTCCTCGCCGACAGGATCATTTTCCTTACACGGGGACCGGCCAACGTGGATGACAGCTATTCGGTGCCCATCGGCCGACCTCGCGACTATGAGGATCCGCGCATTGGCCAAGTTGAAGCGGAGATTGTGAAAAGGGTGCTCGGCGTATGGGAGCTAGAGAAAACGTGAAATGCCGAACCGCATGAATGACGACGGGATGGACGGCGAGGCCGTTGTGGGGGGGGAACGACTCCACGGTGGAACGACGGAGTCTGTTCAACAAGATGGGGGGGACCATGGCGGCGTTCGCCAGCCTGTTGGTCGTGTGGATCATTCTTTCCATCATCGTTCGTCCATGGATCCCGACGCCGGTTGACACCGTCATTGCCATGTATCGAGCCCTTGGCTCAGGGGAGTTTTATCAAGATCTCTTGCTAACTCTCTGGAGGGTGCTCTCTGCGTTTGCGGGAGCGACGGTCGTAGGTTCCGTCTTGGGAATTCTGGTCGGGCTCTCCCGGAGAGCCGATGCGTTTTTTCGACCCCTGCTTTCCATCGGGTTGGCGGTCCCGGACCCGGTCTACATCATTTTCACCATCCTGGCGCTAGGCATAGGGGAACAGGCGGGATTCGTGGCGTTGACTATTGCCATAACGCCCTTCGTCACCAACATCGTTCGATCCAGCGTGCAGGCCCGAGACTTAACGTTGGACGAGATGGTCCAGGTGTATCGCATCCCGTTTTGGGAGGCGTTCTGGGCTAATCTGGTTCCCCAATTGGTCCCGGCTCTTCTGACCGCCGTTCGGAATTCCTTCGCGCTCTCCTGGAAACTGGTGGTCGTGGTTGAAGCTCTCGGCCAGCCCGAAGGACTGGGGGCCGCGATCTTCCAGTCCTTCCGCCTGCTCCGCATGCGGGAGATGTTGGCGCTTGCCATCCTGTTCACGATTCTGATGGAACTGATAGAGCGGGGGGCATTGGGCCGGCTGGAACGCCGACTCTTGCGGTGGCGGGCATGAGTCGAAACGACCCGAATGGAGAGCGGTCATGAAAATCACCCAAACGTATAGTAATCGAGGAGCAAAGGTCTTGAGAGACAAACATTTATGTAACCACGGCTACAAATGTTTAAGAGCTTTTCTCAGTGGGTAACATTGAAGTAATGTAACAATATCATGATGTCGGGGGAGGCCTAGGCCATGCATACCACGATTGTCGGTGGGGCGATGTTGCCTCATGCACCACAGTTTTTCACTATGCCGGAAACGGAAGACAAGAAAACCGTCGCCCGTGTTAAAAAGGTGGCCGCGAAAATTGGGAAAAAACTGAAGGCGTTAGAGCCTGATCTTTGGATAATCTTCTCCAATGATCACGCAGAGCAATTTTTCCACAACACCGCACCGCCATTTACGCTGCATGTGGGTGGCGAGGCGTCGGGCAATTTTGCCGGGCATAGTTTCCACTGGAAGATCCAGGGAGAGATTGCGTTAGAATTGGTCCGCCGACTCTATAAGCAAGGCTTTGACCCCGCCTTCACCAGTACGGCACGTATTGACTACGCAACAGGTATTCCTCTCACCCATCTCGGTGTGACTTCGCCAGTTTTACCAATCTATGTGAACGCATATTTACCGCCGCAGCCCACCCCAGAACGTTGCTACGCCTTTGGGCAGGCGCTGGAGCTTTGTGTCACAGCGATGGGTTTGCGCACGGTGGTACTTGCGAGTGGTGGAATGTCACATTTTCCTGGCACTGATCGCTATAGTAACCCCGCTTTATCTTGGGATAAGAGGGTGCTTGCAAGAATTGCAGAAGGTAACCTTAAATCTTTGGCTGGGTACGATGAAGCTGAGCTCGACGAGAACGGTAACATCGAGTTGCGTTGTTGGGCCTGTGCCGCCGGCATGTTAGGCGAGCGCAAACCAGATGTGGTCTCAATGGAACCTAGTTGGCATCACAACTACGCTTCACTCGCTTGGTTCAAGTCACAAGCGGAGGATTATCAGGCACACTATCCGTCAATCAAGCCAGAGTTAGTGGCACTTACTTCTGCGTTACATGGGCTAGCACATGGTACACATGAACGCGACCAGTATTTGGAGAGTCCAACAGCGTATGCAGACCGTTTTAACTTGATCCCGGAACAGCGAAATTCACTAATCAAGATGGATGTATCAGCCATGTTGGCAATGGGAGTTCATCCGCTGGTACCGTTTTTGGCGCGTCTGAACCTTGGGCTCGATGGTGGAAAATCTTGAGTATTGAAAATATTTTAGGCTACCAGCTCGAACCATCTGTTGATGCTTTGAAGCAGGTTTTTGGACCCATTGAGACGGCGCGAGGCCTTCCCAATGCATGTTATACCGAACCAGCAAGCATCGAAGCTGAACAGCGGCGATTGTTCGGTGAGGGGTGGGTTTGCGCTGGGTTTGTTACGGATGTGCCATCTATTGGTGATCTTTTCCCGTTTGAATTTTCTGGTTTACCGCTTTTCATGGTCCGTGGCGTGGATAGCGTGATCCGGGTTTTCCATAACGTCTGCAGTCACCGGGGACGCATCCTTGTGGAGGAGCCAAAAACGGTCAAGAAATCCGTTGTTTGCCCCTACCACAGCTGGTCATACGGCTTGGAAGGAGAACTTATTTCATCACCCCATATAGGCGGACCAGGGAAGCATTCATGCCCGTACCTTGACAAACATAGCGTTGCACTCAGTAAAGTGCGAAGCGCCGAATGGTTCAATCTTGTCTTTATAGACCTATCTGGCTTGGCACCGGAATTCAGTGAGTATATTTCTCCCGTCGTGCAGCGGTGGAAAGAATTTGAGGGTATCCCGCTTGTCCATACCGGCGTTGACAGTACCATCACCCTCGAAATTGACTGTAACTGGAAACTCGCAATTGAAAACTATTGTGAGGCGTATCATTTGCCTTGGGTTCACCCAAACTTGAATAGCTATTCACCACTAGAAAGTCACTATTCAATTGTAGGCGAGAATTTCTCGGGTCAGGGGAGTGATAGCTATTCGCCGAGTTTCTCCCATGAGGTCAAAGAATTTCCAACCGCTCCAGGCTTGTCCTTATTTTGGGAGACCCGCGCGGAGTATATTGCCCTTTATCCGAATGTTCTCTTGGGTATTCATCGGGACCACTTTTATGCTGTTCTGATCACGCCTGAAGACTCAAGACGAACCCATGAGCGGCTCAAAATATTTTATTATGACGAAGCAGTCCGGAAATCCTCATTTGATGCCGCCAGGGAGACCAATCGCAAACAATGGCAAAGCATTTTTCTAGAAGACAGGAGTGCCGTGGAAAGCATGCAACGCGGTCGTCAATCTCCAGGTTTTAAGGGCGGTGTCTTTTCACCAGTGATGGAACAGACGACACACGCTTTTCACGCTTGGGTTGCGCGGGCGTTATTGGAGGGTAGGGGATCAAAGGTGGCTACGTTTGATTAAGGGATCCGTCCATCCTTTAGGTGTAGCTTGGAAAATAAAGCCTAGGCATGCATCTTTGGTCTAGAACTAATGGCTCACATTGCCTAAAAGGCAAGGCTAAGACCCTAGGACGCCTGCTCATTTCGAAATACCTGTATGTCGCTATGACTTTGGACCAAGAGTAATATTTAAGATAGTCTTCAAAAACCTTTATTGAGGGGAAAACAGTTTGCTCGAGACAGACGAAAGCTTGTTCGCGGTTTCGAACCAATGGCTCCAGGATTTTGAGAAGTCGATAACGGATTCAGATTATGAAGGCTTAACGGTATTGTTTCATGATGATTGTCACTGGCGTGATCTATTAGCCTTCACCTGGCACATACAGACCGTAAGTGGCATAGAAAAAATTAAAAACGCGCTGAAATTTCATAATTCAAATGTGAAGCCTTCTGGATTCAAGGTGGATAGTCACCGGACTGCACCTCGTATAGTGACCCGAGCAGGGGAAGAGGTGATCGAAGCGATATTTTGTTTTAAAACTAAATTAGGACAAGGAAGTGGTGTCCTGCGATTGCTACCAAGTAGTAAGAATAATCATCCTCTAAAAGCATGGACTTTTGTGACAGTTCTCGACCAACTATCCGGCTTTGGGGAGCAGCTTGGAAGAAAAAGACCAAAAGGTGATGCCTATTCAAGGGATTTTCAAGGACCGAATTGGCTTGATGAGAGAAATACTGCTATCGCTTATGCGGATAGAGACCCGGCGGTTCTTGTAGTTGGAGGAGGGCAGGCAGGATTATCTATCGCAGCACGTCTTCGACAATTAAACGTTGACACCCTCATCGTTGACCTTGAAAAACGGATTGGGGATAACTGGCGAAGTCGATACCATCGGTTGACTTTGCATAATCAATTACACGTCAACCACTTGCCTTACATGCCATTTCCACCAAGTTGGCCGGCCTATATACCCAAAGATAAGCTTGCCAATTGGTTTGAGGCTTATGCTGAAAGCATGGAGCTTAATTTTTGGACAGAAACGGAGTTTCGGGGGGGTGCTTACGATCACAATAAGAAAAAATGGTCTGTCGATTTACATAAAGATGGTTGCGAAACTCGAAAAATTCATCCCCGCCATATAATTATGGCGACCGGCGTAAGTGGAGTTCCTAAATTCCCCGATATACCCAGTTTACGCCAATTTGGAGGCCAAGTCATTCATTCTAGTGAATATAAAAATGGTAAGGATTGGAAGGGGAGCAGGGTATTGATAATTGGCAGTGGAACCAGTGGCCATGATATTGCACAAGATCTGTATTCGAATAATGCTGATGTTACACTGGTTCAGCGAAGCCCAACCACTATCGTTGATATTGAGCCAAGCGCGCAGCTTCCTTATGCATTATATGATGAAGGACCACCCATAGAAGATTGTGATCTTATATCAGCATCTACGCCTTTCCAGTTGCTGAAAAGATCACATCAACTCATAACCGAACAAACCAAGATTTTTGATAAAGAACTCCTGAAGGGTCTCTCTAACGTCGGTTTCGAATTGGATTTTGGTGAGGATGATACTGGTTGGCAATTTAAATACCTTCGACGTGGTGGTGGCTACTATTTTAACGTGGGATGCTCCAATTTAATTGTTGAACGTAAAGTCAGGTTAGTCCAGTTCTCTGAAATTGATGGCCTAATAACCGATGGGGTTGAATTCAAGAATGGCGATAGACTGAACTTAGATTTGGTCGTACTCGCAACGGGCTTTGAAGGACAGGAATTTATCATTAAAGAAATGTTTGGAGCTAAAATAGCAGATAGTGTTGGTCCTATTTGGGGATTTAATTCTCAACAACAAGAGTTGCGCAATATGTGGGTAAGAACAGGGCAGGCGGGTCTTTGGTTTATTGCAGGCAGTTTTGCACAGTGTCGAATATATTCGAAATTCCTGGGGTTACAAATTAAAGCTTGTGAGGAAGGTCTTATACCTCTTACCCAGTGAATTAAATTTTATTGAAAGGATAAGGAAGGAATTATGCATGTACGTCTGCGATTAGATCGATTTCTGTATTGGTTGAATGCAAATACCTTCGTGTTCTCGTCATTTTATTTATTTCTATCTTTTGGTCTAATCCGAGCGCCAGTTCCGGCCTCGTAACTTAGTGCAATCGTACTCAAATCAGCTTGCCATCCGAAGTCATTTCCAATTTCCGAGAGCAGCGCGCTAGCTAAGGTGCCAAGGGGCATTTCTAGATCATGCAAAGATGCCAGATTGAGTGCGACGTTACTGTCCTTGTACATCAAGCTTGTCGTAAAACCCTGGTTCATTTTTCCTGATAGTATGTTATCGGGGAGTGTAATTTCCGTGGCATAGTTTCGTCCTGAGCTTTTTTGTATTGTATTAACCGCGGTCTCCGGGTCGACACCATCTTTCACGAGAAGAGAAACAACTTCAAAAGTTGCTAATCGACAGATAAGATTGAGGAGATTATTCCCAGCTTTTATAGCGTGACCGGAGCCCAGTTCACCTGAATAAATTACATTTGTACTAATTATTTTTAAAATTGGTGAAATTCTATTGAACTGCTCTAACGATCCACCAACCATTATGGCTATATTTCCCTCTTGAGCTCCGCGGGGACCGCCACTAACTGGTGCGTCGATAAACTCAATTTTCTTTTGTAAAAGAATTTTTGCAATTTCGCGGGTCATATTTGGATCGCCCGTCGTCATGTCGACTATCAAGCTACCCTTTGAGAGTTTACTCGATAAACCCCCGTCACCCAGAACAACTTCTTTAACAGTTTCAGAGTTTGGTAAAGAAATGAATACCAAATCAGTTTTTTCGGCAAGGTCTGCTACGCTATCGGCAGCTTTTGCCCCTAACGCAACGATCGAATTTATTCTGCTTTGATCCAGATCAAATACGACCAAAGGTGTAGATTGCGCAAACCGATTTGCGAGAGGGCCGCCCATATTGCCTAACCCAATAAAGCCGATCCGCTTTGATCCACCCACTTACTTCTCCATTTCAGGTGTAGTGGTCGTGGAGGTCGCTTTAAACGGGTCATCGCCGAAAATTGCTGCGACTTCTCCCCACCTTACGGGTGTACTATTTATTTCAGCTTTGAACGGACGTAATGCATCACAGACGGCATTTGCAATTACGACGGGGGGTGCAATGGCGCCGCCTTCACCTAGACCTTTGACCCCAAGTGAATTCAAAGGTGAGGGCGTTTCTTGGTGAATAACGGTTATCGGCGGTACATCCGAAGCTGACGGTAGAAGATAGTCCATAAAACTACCGGTTAGGAGTTGACCGTTTTCATCATAGGTAATTTCCTCCATCAATCCTCCACCTAGTCCCTGGACCAAACCTCCCTTGACTTGTCCATCCGCAATTGCTGGGTTAACTAAAACACCAGCATCGTGAACTTCAACATAATTTTCTATCAATACTTGCCCGGTGCCGGGGTTTACTTCAACGATCGCGGCATTTGAAGCGTAGGCCCATGTGACAGTTGGTGGTTCGTAATAAGAAGTTGCCTCGAGGCCAGCATCAATACCCTCGGGTCGTTTGTGACCCCATCCCGGCCGTGCAGCGGTTGCGATGTCGCGGAAGGATATATGCATTCCTGGCACGCCTTTAACGCCGACACCACTATCTCTTAATTCCAGGTCTTTCTCTCCGGCTTCTAAAATACCACTCGCGATTGCAAACGCCTTTTCTTTAATTTGATCACTAGCTAACTGTATTGCGCCTGAAGCGGTAACAGTGCTTCGACTAGCAAGGGTGCCGTACCCCATAGTGACATGAGCTGTATCGGCAACTGTTACATAAACATCTTCGATTGGTACTTTCCACAAATCTGCGGTTACTTGCGCAAATACTGTTTCATGACCTTGTCCTTGAGGGCATGCACCGGTCGCAACAACAATCTTACCAGTCGCATCTATTTTTACCGTTGCACCTTCGAATGGACCCACACCGGTTCCTTCCACATAGCAACCAAGACCGAGGCCGATGTAACGGCCCTGACGCAGAGCATCTTTTTGACGTTTACGGATTGATTTTAAGCCACCAAGCTCCTCTAGCGCTCGCTCAAGTGCTTTGGGATAATCCCCACTATCGTAAACGATAGGAACGCCATCACGGTAAGTCAGGCCGACTGAATATGGCATTTGATCCGCTTTGATCATATTCCGAAATCGGACTTCTGCCGGATCAAGTTCTAATTCATTCGCTACGAGGTCCACCGCCCTTTCCATAGCGAACCCTACTTCAGGTCGGCCTGCTCCTCGGTAAGGTGCGTTTGGCGTTCGATTGGTGAGGACAATCTTACTGCTGGCTTCATAGTTAGGGATATCATACGGACCCAGCATATGGGCGATTGAATTTCCTGCGATACCAGCACCTATGGGTGAATATGCACCAGAGTCGACTACAAAATCGCTTACTACGGTTTCGATGCGGCCGTCATTGTCAAATCCAATTTCAACGTCATAGATATTATCACGTGAATGCGTTGAATTTAGAATGTGTTCATGACGGTCTTCAATCCATTTGACTGGTCGTTGAAGACGCCGGGCTAAATAAGCAACTAAAATGTCTTCTGGGTAAACGTGTCCTTTACCTCCAAATCCCCCTCCGACGTCAGGTGCAATACATCTGACATTTTCTTCCGGCATTCCAAGGCTGTTTGCAACCTCACGACTAACCCAATGGACTACCTGTGTTGAAGACCAAATGGTAAGGGTATCGGTTCGGGCATCGTAGTCTGCAACCACACCCCGACACTCCATAGGCATTGCAGCGTAACGGTGATGATAAAACCGACGTTTCAGGCGGTGTGGAGCCGTCTTCAGCGCTTCGGCACCCTGCCCCTTTTTCGTATGAAGAATAGCTGCGACGTTTCGGCCGAGTTTTTCATGCAAAAGAGGAGCGTTTTCGTCTAACGCCTTATCCGTCGTTGCTACCGGGGGCAAGGGATCAAAATCTGTAGAAATAAGTTCTAAGGCATCTTCTGCCAGGTAACGGTTCCTGGCCACTACCAAGGCATATGGTTCACCAACGAACCTGACTTTTTCGTGCGGTATCAGCGGTTGATCGGGTATTTGAATGTCAGTGTCTACGCGTTCTTGATAGCCTGGTGGTGTCGCTAACTGCATTCCACTTATGGGTGGCAGTTGTTCAAGGATATCTTCACCGCTAATGGCAAGTTCCACTCCTTCCGCACTAAGTGCCTTGCTTAAATCTATGTCTTTAATGCGCGCATGAGGAAATTGGCTTCGAGCTATGGCTACGTGAAGCATGTTAGGGAGTTGTATATCGGCAACGAACAAGCCTTCACCTCGCAACAGCCGTTTATCTTCGCGACGGGGTACTGATTGGCCAATATAACCCGGGATAGTGTCAGGCATGTTTCATACCCCCTTAATCTGCTTTGCATAGGCTTCAACGGCTTTGAGGATGCCTTCATATCCGGTACATCGGCAAAGTACTGCAGACATGCCGGCCTTAATTTCTGGAGGTGTTATTGATGGATTGTTATCCACGAGATCGACTGCCGTCATCAACATTCCTGGAGTACAAAATCCGCACTGCAGCGCCCGTTGTTCTGAAAAGAGTGTTTGCAGCGGATGCATGGTGTCACCATCCGCGAGACCTTCAATTGTTCTAATTTCTTTTTTATCAGCTTGTACTGCAAACATCAGGCAGGAACGGACTGCCATGCCATCACAAATAACGGTACATACACCACAAACTCCGTGTTCACATCCTATATGGGTTCCGGTTAACCCTAGGCGTTCCCGTAGGAAATCTGCGAGTGACATGCGGGGTTCCGCTTCTCCATTTTGCTCCGTACCATTGACGGTGAGCGAAATACTTTGTTCATCCATTAATTATTTTCCTGTGCTCGTTCTTTTGCTTTTAATAGCGCTTGTTGGGTCAGGACCGCCGTCAACCGTCTTCTATAATCTGCCGTTGCATGAAGATCGGTTTCAGGATCGACTTCAAGCGCTGCAGCTTTGGCTGCTGACTGTATCGATTTTTCAGTTAAGCCATCGTCAATAATTTGTTTTTCGGCATCATTAAGTCTAATTGGGCATGGACCCACCCCACACGCCGCGAGCCGCACATTCGTTACCGTTTTGCCGGACAAAGTCATCTGTGCAGCAATACCGGCAAGCGCGTAATCCCCATGCCGACGGGAAATTTCTACAAACGCAAAACCAGTACCCGGTGGTACCTTGGGTACGATAATTTCAACAAGTAGTTCATTAGGTTCTATAGCCGTTTCCATGATCCCTTTGAAGAAATCTGAGGCCTTAATCTGTCGTTTGCCTTGTTTGCTGCGTACAACCATTTCGCCATCTAAGGTCAATAATGCCGCCGGATATTCGGCGGCAGGGTCGGCGTTGGAGATGCTCCCTCCAATTGTTCCGCGGCTTCGTATGGGTAAATGAGCAATATGTCGGGTTGCCTCATAGAGCAAGGGTATAGAGCTCCGTACCAAACTACTTTCCTCTATAGTTCGTTCACGGGTCATTGCGCCAATTGAGATATGGTCTTTGTTATCTTGAATGAAGGCGAGGTCGGGAATACAATTTAGATCGATTAAATGAGACGGCCGACTTAGCCGGAAATTCATCATCGGGACAAGGCTTTGACCACCTGCAAGCAAACGGGCGTCGGGGGCATGTTCTTCAAGCAACGCCAGAGCTTCATCAATGCTTGTTGGAACAATATAATTAAAAGGAGCGGGTTTCATAATGTATTTTCTGTTTCCCTATAACCCCAAAGTTTATTGAGTATATAACACCCTAAATTTGGCAATTTTCCAAACAATTTTGCTGCGTTACACGCGATTGCAAGTTATCTTCATATACCATTTTAGAAGGAATAAAAAAATGAGTATAGCGCGGCATCCCCGACCCCCTGAATTAGAAGGTATCTCTATTGAGAAAATTATGAAGACACACGTTGCGCGATTTAGTGAACGCGACCCCGACTGGGAGGCCTTCGAAGATGCCAAAATTGAAGGATACAAGCGGGCACAGCACCGATTTATCGGAGGTGGTGGGTCAGGTAAACATACAGATCCCAAAGCAATCCCCCCGCGTGCACATACACTTAGTGTAATGTATGTACAGCCAGGTCAAGGTAACGCACCCCATACTCACGAAGTTGAAGAAACGTTTTTCGTTTTACAAGGCTACCTCGACGCATTTATTGAAGACGAGGAAGGCAATAGACTGACAACGCATCTTGGTAAATGGGATTGTATAACCTGCCCGCCTGGTGTTATCCACGGCTACGATAATAATAGTCTTGAACCAGTTTGGTTCCAGGTAATGCTTGGTCGTGGAAAACCAGAAACTATGGGTTACGCAGATGACGACCTATACGAACGTCGAGACGATCACTTGAAATCTGGTTAGGGCACTCTAACGATTGGTTATCTTCTGGCGTAAGTAGGAGGTGTTTTAAATAAATTTCTGAATTGGGTTTGGTATAAGTATTGGTAGAGGCTGCCTAATTATTATTAATTCAAACTTTTTTAGGCCGCCTTCGGCAAGGCGCCATCCCGCTTTATCCCAGCCTCATTTAATGCTATTTCGATATCACTAATTTCTTTTTTGCTTAGCTTCATCAATGGTGGCCGCACGACGGCGCGGGGAAGACGGCCCAACAACACGAGCGCCTCCTTCATACGATTATGCATGTCACCAAACGGCTCAGTGTAGAAGCACTTTGCAGTCGGATAGATGCGATCGTTGATTTCTTTGGCTGAATTTAGATCACCTCTTTGAACAGCTTGAAATAACGCTACCTGAAGATCTGCGATCACGCTGCCGGAGCCGGATAACAAACCGTTACAGCCCATTGTTAAAGAAGCCATAAGCCATGCCGAATTAGTACTAAGTACGTGTACTGGGCGCGACAAACTCTGTAGCGCGCGGATATGCTCTTCCTGTTGCGCCGGTGGCGACCAGTCTTTTATGGCCCGAATTGTGGGAATCTCATCTGCCATACGCAAAAGAGTTGGAAGAGGATAGGCGTAGGTCCCGGGATATTGAAAGACTATAATTGGTAAATCGGTAGCCTCCGCGATCATCCGAAAATGTGTGAGAGCCATTTCCGGGCGCAACTGCCCACCGAACATACCGATAGAATGTGGCGGCAATACCAGTAAACACGAGGCATGATTTGCTTCCGCCATACGGGCAAGTTCAGCTGCTTGTTGGCTTCCATCAGCATATATTCCGTTAACGACGGGTAATTCGTTGCCAATTTCTTCCAATGTAATGTCCAATATGCGGCGTTGCTCATCGACCGAGCATGCATGTACCTCTGAAGCATGGGCATTGGTAGCAATTGCTGCAATACCATCCACGTTACCTACATCCCGAAGGTGTTTACGCGTAGATTTCTCATCAATCGAGAAATCCTCATTGAACGCCAAAAGCGTTGCCGGGATTACACCTCGAGGTTCAAAGTTTTTGAATCGCGGCATCCTTTGTGTCTCCTAGGTTGCGCTGGCAATGATATCAGATAATTTCTATCGTGTCATTTGCACTGTTGGGTATAACTACGACGGTCTAGTTTTGCCCAAGGGTGTAAGACTAGATCAGGTCTCTACATTATCGACGTTTTGACCACGTTCTATCGTATAGGTTTTTTCGACGAAACCTATACTCGTTGTATCGGATTCAGCCAATAATATTGTCAAACCCTCTCCTTTGAGACGTTGTATTGTCTCTCCGAACTTTTCACGTAAAGCTGGGGCGAGACCTTCAAAAGGTTCGTCCAATAACAAAATTTTGTTTCCGCTCATTAGAGCTCGAGCCAGCGCAACCATCTTCTGTTGTCCACCACTCAGCATTGATGCACGGCGGCTTATAAAGGGTGAAATTTCTGGCATCAATTTGTAAATGTATTCTAGCCGCTTATCGGCTCCATCCATTTTGCAAGCCCACGCCGGCATCATGATATTGTCTTGTACTGAGAGAGAACCAATTAGACGACGTTCCTCGGGCATGTATCCTACGCCTAATGGGGCCCTTTTGTGGCCGGGAAGGGCTAGAAGATCGTCACTCT
>JAOMCN010000078.1 GCA_028345065.1 Rhodospirillales bacterium | reverse complement strand
GTCACCGATGCGCGCGAGTATGGTTTGGTTGAAATCCTGAAACCGTTTCTCAAGGCTTGGAAACTGCTTGTATACACTCGAAGCAATCGCAACACTCTGGACTGGGTCCATAGTTCCGAATGGCAACATGATCTGGAATGCATGCATCTTCAGCTTTGACGCTTCAAAGCAAAAACAAAATCCGCCAAGGTCGAGGATGCCGTTTTGCACGCCTTCAAAGACGTCGAATACTTTAACGACTGATCCACTATAGCCTTCAATAAACTTAACCTTATGGCTGGTCTTAGCTTCAATCGCTTTCTTGAGTTCCGTCTGGTAAAAGGTTTTCATCAAACCAGCGTAAACGACCGTCGGAGGATGCCCGGAGCCAATCCGAACAACTATGGTTTTGGCATCTGCCTGGTTACTCGTTGCAAGCAACCCAACGGTTACCAAACCGACAGCGGCGAGGCCCAAAATTGATTTTGAGATAAAACTCATTGATATCCCTCCCTAGGATAAATTTAAATCTAGACCGCGGTCGCTCCGATATGGAACTTCACTCCACGATCATCACACCTTTCCTATCATATTTGATGAAGGTCCTGAAAGGACTAAATCTTATGTAAGAGCCATCAATCCACAACCTAAAAAAATAATTAAATCCGAATAGAAATATTGATGAAGCTTTAATTTGAACGCCTTATCCGAATGCACTAGGTCTTTTATGAACCTGGCAAATGCGATATTTCCTATTGTTTGTATCTATAACCAAAACAGTCCTGGGAGCTACCATGCCCGATAAAGTTGTCTACAGAGATGTTTCTGGCAGTGATTTTAAAGAAGGAATGCGCCACCTAGCTGCTAGCGTCACTGTCATCACAGTCGCCCACAATGGTAAAAAGGACGGATTAACAGCGACTGCTACTTGTGCAGTTTCGGCCGAACCTCCGCAACTTCTAGTCTGTGTTAACAAAGAGGCTGGCGCTCATGACCTCATTCAGGAAGAAGGGGTTTTTGGTGTCAATGTTTTGGCTAGGGATCAGGAGGATATTGCAAAACGTTTTGCGGGCATCGACGGAGCCGATCGAATAGATCGGTATAGCCTTGGCGTATGGACCAAAATTGCCACGGGAGCCCCTATTTTAGAAGGCGCTCTAGCTAGTTTTGATTGCCAAGTTGCAGAAAGTATGACAGTTGGCACACACTCAATATTTATAGGCCGTATCGTGGGGATTAATTTTAGACCCGGACCTCCTTTGATCTATGGAGACGCTCAATTTACTGGACTTTCAATTCCATTATAAACGCTATCACTAATCTTTTGGTGGATAGGGCATAATGACCAAAATAGTAGCAATTTTGTTAGTGCGATTAATAATCGAACGTCCTTCATTCGGCGCCAAATAACAAGAGTCCATTGGTCTAAGGTTATCCTCACCATCATCCGTAATGACGGTAAGCTCTCCTTCAATCCCCACATAGACTTTTTCAATTGGTGTGGCTGAGTGGGTCGTCCCACCTCCTGGTAAAAAATAGGATAACCCCACCCAAAAGTTTTCCGTGTCGCTTGCATCAAATCCCTGCATACGGAAGCCCTTCATGTCAAAATGCCCTTTGGCTTCGTATTCTTCTAAATCAGCTAACCGGTTGATTTTCATAAAATGACTCTCCTAGTATATTCGTTTTTTAATATATGTTTTTATGATTCTTGAAATGGCTTTACCCTTTACAGACACCACGTATTAACTCCTCAACCAAGCAGAACCCCAAAGGTTGAGTGTTCTCTGTTCGTGAAGCCATTCTCGAGGTTGTTGTTCAAATGTCCAATGTTCAATTTCCGCAGAGATCTCTACGTTATTGCCATCCTGATCGGCCACAAATATAAACAGATTGTTTCCAGCGCCGTGGCGTCCAGCACCCCACGTAATAGGAATTTGGCACCCAGCAAAGTGATCTCCCCAATCTCTAATGTCGTTCCAGGACGTGCTTTCAGAACAAAAATGATCCAACCCAGTTTCAGAAGCCCGGAATATGCCTAAGCTGTGATGTTCGGGGTCCGACCGCATAAAGGTCGCCGTGACCTCTCCGTTTTCTTCTTTCACAACATCTGAAACCCTAAATCCCAAAATTGATGAATGGAACGCTACTAAACGTGATATATCTGTCGTTCGGAACACTACATGCTGTAATCGTCCAGGCAACATTTGAGGCGTTACAGCCGCTTCTCGGCAAATTCCTAATACAAATTGATTTCCATCAGGATCTGCAATCATAAAAGCGCTATCTTCCATCAGAGGCGAGGGTGAAGGATAGACCGCTATATCTTTTTCACAAATATGATTTCGAAGACGTATTAATTGTGCTTCATTCTCAAGAGTATAGGCGGCATATTTGAGCCCACCCCTGGGGCCGTGCGAAATTATAAAATGCCGGTTTTTTCCTCTGAGCCAAGTCTCTCCTTTTGCGATGCCTCTGGGTTCCATCATAAGCGCCCTAGAATACCAATCAACTAATGCTTCTGGGTCTTCAGATGTTAGATTGAGATGATGTAAGCGAGCTGGCCAAATAAGTTTATCGTCAGGCACTAGAGGTGTCTCATCCTATCAATGTAGACAAAAATAACGTAATAGATGGAAATAACACTAGAATTGTTAAACGCACCAAATCTACCATCCAGAATGGTGTAACTCCCCTGAAAATAGTCCCCGTAGTGACATCGGGAAGAACCGTATTAAGGACAAAGATGTTCATACCAACTGGCGGAGTAATAAGGCTTATCTCAGTCACAACAACCACAATAATACCAAACCAAACGGGATCTAAATTTAGTCCATTAACTACGGGATCAAAAAAGAGAGGAATGGTCAATAGCAGCATAGCCATGCTATCGAGGACCGCTCCTAAAACAACGTAAACCAGCATAATAGCAAATACGACAGCTAAGGGATGCGCATTAAAACTTTTAACCCATTCCAGCAGAGCCTCCGGCATACCCGATTCATTTATACAATTGGAGAAAATTAGAGCACCAATCAAAATAAAGAACAGCATAGCCGTTGTCTGGACAGAATCGGATAGAAGATGCAGGAAGGTCTTCCATGTTAAGGTTCCACGCATCAAAGCAAAAAAGAAGGCGCCACATGCTCCAATACCTGCAGCCTCGCTCGGCGTAAAAAAGCCCACATAAATGCCCCCGATAACAATGATGAATAAGAGCAATACGCCCCACACTTGACCAAGAGCCTTAATACGGTCCGGCCATGAAGCAATCTCCCCAGGGGGGCCAATCTCCGGGTTTAGCCGAGTAACAATTGAAATAGCAATGTTATAGCCAATAATTCCCAAAATACCTGGAATAATACCGGCGATGAATAATGCGCCTATATCGGTTGATGTCATAATCCCATAAATTACTAATACGACACTGGGGGGAATAAGGATGCCGAGAGTGCCGCCAGCGGCGATAGCACCTGTCGCCAATGAATCCTCATACTTAAATCGCCGCATTGGGGGCATTGCGACCTTTGCCATGGTTGCTGCAGTCGCGACTGACGAACCACAGACAGCGCTAAAACCACCACAGGAAACTATGGTGGCCATCGCTAGACCCCCGCGACGATGCCCTATCCACGCATAGGCGGCTGCATATAACTCATCCGCCAACCCAGCGCGGGTAATAAAATTACCCATGAGAACAAATAGAGGAAGAACGGCAAATTCTGCTCTTTGGGGCGTATCAAAAGCAATCCGCCCGATCATTGCAAAAGTTCCCGGCCACCCGACATAATAAGCAAAACCGGCTATACCAACTCCAGCCATGGCAAATCCTACGGGCAGGCGGGCAAATAATAATACGATTAAAATCGCAAATATTACTAA
>JAOMCN010000079.1 GCA_028345065.1 Rhodospirillales bacterium | reverse complement strand
AAGACCCGCCAAGTAACAGCCACTGGTTAACTTCAAGATGTTTACGAAGCCTTTCCAAATCGGCTATCAAATGTTGGGTGGTATTATTTTCAATTTCAGCGAATGGGCGGGATCGTCCACTTCCTCGCTGATCAAAAACTATAATGCGGTAGTGATCTGGGTCAAAAAAACGCCTGTGTGACGGTGACGCGCCTGCCCCCGGCCCACCGTGGAGAAAGACTACGGGAAAGCCCCTAGGGTTCCCAGAAACTTCCCAGTACATCTTGTGTTGACCATCGAGATCAATTAGACCCGAGGCATGTGGCTCAACTTCAGGGTAAAGTTTATATGGTGGTGAAATGGTGTCCATTAATTTAGGTCTATGTCGTCTCGATTTTGAAATGGGTTATCTTTTATCGAACCTATCAACGCTTATACTCGCCCAGCAATTTAATATTCCTACAATAAAATGTTCAAACTTGGTGTCATGGTTCGTGGGTGGTTCAAACTGATTAACGTTCCTATGATGACACTATCCTGATCAGAGTAAATTGAGGTGTTATGAATTGACGTTTACAAGGTTTAATCGCGTACGGCAAAACTCCTTATACCTAACGGGAGTTTTATTGTGTTCAATTTTTACAATCAATGCCTGCGCTACCAGCCCTGCCACAGGGGAAAAAGTTATTTCCTTCAACACCCTAGCTGAAGAAAAACGTATTGGTCAACGTGAACACCCCAAGATTGTTAAACAATTTGGTGGTGAATATAATTTACCCAAAGTCAAAAATTACGTCTCCGACCTAGGGCAAAAACTGGCCACTATCTCAGAACTCCCGGGCATCGGCTGGAAATTCACCGTTTTAAATTCTCGTGAAATTAATGCCTTTGCCATTCCCGGTGGTTTTATATATGTCACCCGGGGTCTTCTTACCCTAGCGAGCAATGAGGCCGAACTAGCTGGGGTCATTGCCCATGAGATTGGACATGTGACAGCTCTTCACTCCAGTACTCGCCAAGCTACCGGAAAAGTGGCGGGATTAGGGACACTAGCCGCAGGCATACTACTTGGCCGAGCCGGTTCCGAGTTGGGAAGCTACATCGGTCGAGCAGGTGTCCAACAATACTCTCAGAGCCAGGAATTAGAAGCAGATTCCCTGGGCGTAAGATATTTATCCCGAATAGGTTACGACACTAGGGCTATGGGAAGCTTTTTAACTAAGATGCGCGCCTTTTCTAAATTGGAAAATAGACGGCTTGGGCGACCAGAAGATACCATGGATAGGCTATCGATATTTGCATCTCATCCTCGTACGCTAAAGCGCATAGAACGCGCTATTAAAACAGCCGCCAAACTAAGATCTGGAAGCAGGATTGGGCGGGTCGACTATATGGCGATGCTCCACGGAGTTGTTTATGGAGATGACTTGGAACAGGGTATAATCAGCGGGCGTGATTTTATCCACCCCTTGCTAAAATTCCGTTTTACTGTACCGGAAGGTTTTAGGTTAATTAATAATCAGAATTCAGTTGTTGCAACGAATTTAGAAGGATCCTCTATCCAGTTCGACATGGGATCAAAAACCTATAATGGTCCTATGACACGTTATTTAAAAAATGTGTGGGCCTCCAAAGCCAGACTAAACGACGTTGAAAGTATAATGGTCAACGGAATGGATGGGGCGGCCGGCGCCACCACAATTCAACGCCGTGGTGGAGTTTTTAACCTCCGGTTTGTCGCTGTTAGAAATAAAAACAACAAAATTTTCCGTTTATTATTCGTTACACCTCGGCTGAAAACTCGTCAACTTTCTTCTGAACTACGTCGTACAACTTTTTCTCTGCGTACCCTCAGTAACCGAGAAGCATCGGCCATTACACCAGCTACCATTAGGGTAAAAGCTGTGAATGCGGACGAAACCATTGAGTCAATTATCCAACAAATGGCCCTAACCAGATTCAGAGAACAAACTTTCCGGGTCCTCAATGACCTCGGCCCCAATGAAAATCTTCGCACGGGACAACTAATAAAAATCGTGGCTAACTAGTCCGCCAAACATTGTAAAGTTATTTAACCGTGCACTGTAGGTTAGGATATTTACTGCCTTAGGAATAACCTTCCATTTATCGGCCAGATACCCATTCAAATCGAATGAAAGGCTTACTACTCATTCTTCCCTTAGTATCTGCTCCAATTTTTCTATTGCCTCACCGAGGTTTGTGCCATCTAGCGCGGCTACTTCGCCCGCAAGGCGTTCTAGTGCCATTTCATAAATTTGCCGTTCAGAGAATGATTGATCGGGCTGACCTACATTGCGGTGCAGATCCCTCACTACCTGGGCTATAGACCCTGGTTCTCCTGAATTAATTTTCAACTCATACTCTTGAGCACGACGGCTCCACATAGTGCGTTTTACCCGTGCGCGGCCTTTAAGTGTCGTCATCGCATCGTCTATCACCTTTTGGCTGCTTATTGCGCGCAAACCCGAAGCTTCCAACTTATTTGTGGGTATTCTCAAAGTCATCCGTTCATTGTCGAAAATAATAACCACTAAATGGAGATCATTTCCACCTATTGTTTCTCTTTCAATACCTTGAACCGAACCAACACCATGAGTGGGATAGACAACATGGTCTCCGGGTTTAAACTTAATTTTGGGTGTTTTTGATTTCCGCGCCGTTTGTTTAACTTTCTTTGTTTGGAGAGCTTTAACGCGACCCCGAGCTTTCACCTTTTTGTCAGCATCAGTCTTCGGACCAACAACCCGTTCCCCTGAAACCTTGGATTTTAATTTACTGATTCTTTTCTTGGCTGATTTGGAGAGGGGTTTTGTTTTATTTTGAACCATTTCTTGTACATTACTCCGATAAAATCTTTTTTTTGCTAAACTAGATTTAAACTACCGAGAACGTCCTCCTTTTTTATAGGCAGTAACGGTCATTCGGACAGTTTACCAAAGTCATCCAGTTTAAGGCCAAGGTAGCCAAAACCTCAGCATTGATCCAAAGCCTAAACCTACATCTAAATTGGCCTATGTTTATGCAAAGCAAGCAAAACGGGAGACTAAGACAATTACCACCACGATAAAGAACACGTAACACAAATTTTCGTTAAAAAATAGGCAGTCACTCCTATATAAAAAACCCTAAAAATTCGATAATCAACCGCTTCGATATATTGATGCACACATCTTTTCCAATACATCATTGGGTTGAGACAAAGATGCAAATTTTTAGCGTTTACCCCCCCATTCCCGGGGACGAACTGAATTCAGCCTTTTTACCAGGCTTATCCTTCCAATCTTCAGCATCAGCGGGACTTTCGCCCTTCGTTGTTATATTGGGCCAGTCTGTGGAATACTTTACGTTTATCTCAAGCCATTCTTCCAAACCGTCTTCCGTATCAGGCAGGATCGCTTCCGCTGGGCATTCCGGTTCGCAGACACCGCAATCAATACATTCATCTGGGTGGATGACCAACATATTTTCACCCTCGTAGAAGCAGTCCACGGGGCATACTTCGACACAATCCATAAATTTGCACTTAATGCAATTTTCGGTGACGATGTAAGTCATATTTTACTCCGTTGATCACTTTTGGTAAATTTTTCTTCTTCATACATGGCATCTTTCATACACCTGTCAACCGCCGATGCCAAGTCTAGCCATAACCCTCTTCCTTGCGAGCCCACGATCTTTATCAGAAACAAATATTAATCCGGCTACCCGCTGAATAAGATTTTTTTCAAAAGCATCTTCTTTACCATCAGAGAAAGCTACTTCCCATAACATTTCTATCATTTT
>JAOMCN010000077.1 GCA_028345065.1 Rhodospirillales bacterium | reverse complement strand
CCAAATTTATTTGCATCGGGTGGTGCAGCTGCGGGTATTTCAGGACCGGCAGACTGGGGTTATTTGTCCGGCAATGGTTTATTGAGTGCAATCTCTCTTGGGCGGATAGCTGGATTAGCTTCCGCAGATCTCGTACACAAAAGTTAAGTGGTTCCACGGACTTACGCTTAAGAAAAACTGCTCAGATAGAGGCATACTAGGGGGAGACGTAAAAGAATTTCTACTACCCCGCAAATCTTAAAGACAATGTACTAGCATTCGTTGACCCCAATCCTCGCCTCTGCTCCAGGCCAGCACATCATCCGCATTAGCTTCTTTCTTGTCGATATGCAACATTGTTCGCCATGCTAGGCTTAACATGCAGGATGTTACAGGCGGACCATTCCAATCGGCACAATTGAGGATCGCCTTAAGAGTGGGCATACCAGTTCCTAACATTACTATCGCATCAATATCCTTGTCCTTTAGAGAACTCACCGCATCCATGATACTTCCTGCACGCAAGCTGTAGATTGGGTGAAAATCTCTGGATTCATCGACAGCAGCTGCTACTTCAGCGACCATAAATCCAACGCTTTCCCAATACCCAAAGCTTTCTTCGGTAAGAGAAGCCGGATAAGGCGAAACCAGGCCAATTCTTTTCGCGAATAAGGTCTGCAAATATTCGGTCACGGAGCGTGCTGCCGTAACAAACGGATATCCGCGGTTTTTATGGATGCGCTCGCAAAGTTTTGCTTCTTTGCCCTGGCCCATTAGATAGGACGCGCCGGTGCAAGCGAAAGCAACCGCTTGAATAGGTGCGTTGGCAAATTGATCCAGTGAGGCTTCAACTTGATCTGTATAATCAATTAAGCGTTGTTCAATCGTCACTTCGGAGCTGATAAGTCGTGCGTTGACCATACTCACTCCCCTGGGCCACATGATAGAAAATTCAGGCTCCACGGTAGTATTAGCTTGGGGGGTCAAGACACCTATTAATCCCCGTTTTGAGTATTCCAGCTCAGACATTAGTAATTTGACCTTGAACGTTGAGTTATAGAATTATAATGACCAGAGTATATCTCCAGTCTGTACAAAATATTGGTTATTTCATCTCATAACATGAATCAGAACAAATCGAAAATATGCTGAGCACGTCTAAATCTCGCGAAGAAAATAGAATACTGATTACGGGCGGTGGCCCGGTTGGCCTGTTCGCAGCAATTCGATTGACTGGCTTCGGAATCCCCGTGACGCTGGTGGAAAAGAACTCCACCGTGAGTCAAAACATCCGGGCCTCGACAATCCATCCACCGTCTTTGGAAATGATGGCGCCCTATGGCATTAACGATGAGGTCTTCAACAACGGGTTAAAAGTTTCGCAATGGCAAATTAGAAATCATGTCACAGGTGAAAATGTTATTTTCGATTTGAAACATATCGCGGATGAAACTGAATTTCCATACCGCGTACAGTGTGAACAAAGCAAACTTTGCGAAATCATGAATCGGCTTCTGAAGCACCAGCCTTTGGCGGATATCCGCTACAGCACGGAGTTATTGTCGGCTATACAAGATAAAAACGGGGTCAATATCAAGGTCGTTCACAAGAAACGTGAGGAAGAATTGCGAGGTCGATTTCTGATTGCCGCAGACGGTGGGACCAGTACCATTCGTAGTCAGCTTCGCATTCCTTTTGAGGGATCCACTTATCCGGAACGCACTGTACTCGTAACAACACCATTTCCTTTTCATAAATACATAGAAGGGCTTTCAAGTGTTACATATTGCTGGCAGAAAAATGGAAACTTCAGTCTTCTACAACTTCCCAATCGATGGCGCGCCAGCCTTTATTTTCCAGAAGAGTTAAGCCCCGAAGAAGCTTTATCCGAAGATCAAATTGAACAGCAGTTGCAGGACATTTGCCCTTCAACTGAACGATTTAAAATCTATGACAAAAGGGTTTATCGGGTGCACCAACGCATTGTGGACAAATACAATCACGGGCGTATTTTATTAGCGGGCGATGCGGCGCATCTCAATAGTCCGTCTGGTGGCATGGGAATGAACGGCGGCCTTCATGATGCAAATAATTTGACTGAAAAGCTAAATAAAATTTGGAACGGTGATGATCTTTCTTTACTTGATCTGTATTCCAGACAACGCAAACCCATTGCCGAACGGCAAATTATCAAACAGGCTGATCAGAACCGTAAACGCATGACAGAGAAAAATCCCACGAAACGGCGTAAGACGTTGGCCGAAATGCGCGCCATTACAGAAAATCCTGTAAAGTGTAAATCTTTCCTTATGAAATCTTCGATGATAGAAGGCTTGCGGGAAGCAAACTTGATAAACTGAGATCTCGATGCTCGGAGGCAATGGCGCGATGGGAACTGTTTCCAATTGCCATCAAGGCCGATTCTGAGGTTCCGATCGTCGATTTCAGAAATTGCAGTACGTATTTTTGTTAACTGAACCACTGAGCTACGACCAACGTTCGAAATTTTTTACGAGATAAGAGATTTCGTTGCTTTAGGTTCATAAAAAAACCTTAGTGACACCCCCGATGCTTCCTATTAAAGATCAGATCAATTATTGTCCTTTGGTTTTATGAATTAACTAGGAGCAGCAGCATGTTTAATTGGTCCGCCGAGGTTCCAATGTCAGTTTATGAAAAATTCTCAAAGATAATAGAAAATCGTGATGCAGATGTGCTAATCGACTGCATTGCAATATTAGATTAAAAATGAATTCAGTAATGCTTCAAAATGTATCTAGGAGGAAAAGATGAAGGCATGGATGTTGGCAGTAGCAACGACATTGGTAGCTGCCCAAGCTACTGCATTCGATACAACGCATTTAGCAAAATTCAAGGCGCTCAAACAATGTGAGAAATGTGATTTGAGTGGGGCCAACTTTAGTCCCTCAGCCGAATTGACCTCAAGTGCACCAGACTTGAGTGGGGCCAAATTGAACGACGCTAACTTAATTGGGATCAACTTGAGTGGAACAAATTTGAGCAAGGCCAACCTGAGCGATTCCGACTTGAGTTATGCAAAATTGGTGATGACCAACTTGAACCAGACCAACCTGCGAAATGCTAAGTTGAGTAAAGCCGATCTGAGTAAGGCCAGTTTGCGTGGGGCAGACCTTACTGGGGCAGACCTTACTGGGGCAGACCTCTCCACTGCCGAGTTAAAAGATGCCAAGATTAAAGGCGCCATCCTCTGTAAAACTAAGATGCCCTGGGGTGAGGAAAATACTGGTTGTTAACCCCTAACCGTTGTGACTAACGTTCTAGCTTTTACGTTAAAAACTCAACCGATACTATTCAAACGTAGAGATCAACCCTGCTAATAACGAGGAACGATTGGTTTGTGGCATATAGACAATATAGTGTCTAACTCAAGTATGTAGTTTTTCCAAAGAGATAAAAACCCCCGGAAACCCAAGTTTTCCGGGGGTTTTAGTGGTGCCCAGGGGCGGATTCGAACCACCGACACGCGGATTTTCAGTCCGCTGCTCTACCGACTGAGCTACCTGGGCAAACAAAACACGTCAATTATTTAGCAACTAGAAAGGAAGATTGACGCTTATAAAAAATATCTATGGTCCTGTCTAGTAACATTGAAGATGATCATCTTAATCGGAATTAGGTCTGGACCCAATACTTTGGTATGACATACATTTGCGGGGTCTCTTCAAACATTGAAGCGCTACCTCTTTCGTTAATCAAAACTAATGGCTTTTTTCAATGGCGTCAGGTTGATCTCATCAATGACTGTGCCCTGCCGAGCAGAAAATACAGAAAGTGCAGCAAGTGCAACATCGTCTGGTTCAATTGCGTTAACGGCTTCGTCCCCAGGGCGGAAATCGAGGTTTTCAAAAAATTGAGTTCGCACCATTCCCGGATTAATAATACTTACCCGTACATTGGTGCTAGCACATTCTTCCCGGAGGGCCTGAGAAAATCCTCTAAGGCCAAACTTTGCTGCACAATACAGACTGCCTTTTTTCCCCCCGTCCAGTGCGGCTTCGGAACCGATATACACTATATCTCCTCGTTTCTGTGCCTTGAAATACGGCAAAACCATTCGGGTT
>JAOMCN010000076.1 GCA_028345065.1 Rhodospirillales bacterium | reverse complement strand
ACCAAGGCCGTGATCCCGCTGGTATATGGGTTGTAGAACCGAATAAAAGATCAGCCCATGAATTAATTTCCAAGGGTGTGAGGGTTTATTTGACCCCGGATCAACTACCCCCTGACGACACACCCAACGCAATCATATTTGCTGTGAAACCTCAAGTTATGGATGAAGTTGTACCCTTTTACGCAAGATTTGCGGGCAACACCATGTTCGCCTCAATAGCTGCCGGCAGGACTATTGAGTACCTAGAAACCATCTTAGGTATTGACGCAGCCATCGTGCGGGTAATGCCAAATACTCCAGCAGCTGTAGGTCGAGGTATTTCATGTGCATTTGCTAACAATAATGTCAGTCGTACTCAGCGGGAAATATGTAATGAACTCATAGAGGCTGTAGGCGAGTTTCACTGGTTAGAGAGTGAAAGTCAGATTGATGCAGTTACTGCCGTTTCTGGTAGTGGTCCCGCTTATGTATTCTTGCTGTCTGAGTGTTTAGCTGAGGCCGGTGTAAAGCTTGGTCTTTCAAAAATTCTGGCAGAACGATTGGGACGTGTAACTATTTCCGGTTCGGGTGAACTTCTGCACCAATCTACAGAAGATGTTGAAACCCTCCGTCAAAATGTAACCAGCTCGGGTGGCACTACCGAAGCAGCCCTTTCAATACTTATGAGCAATGGCCGCCTTGAGACATTATTATACGATGCGATACAAAAAGCGTTTCAGCGTTCTAAAGAGCTTGCCCATTAAAACCTCAATATGAATATTATTTTATTATGATTTGGCTGTCGATAAGGCCGGGTTCTGTAAGTTCTTTAAGTGTCTGCAAAGCGCGGTTTTCCAGCTGCCTAACCCGATCCTTGGATAGGTTCAATTCCCGTCCAATTGAAGCAAATGTCTGCTTTGCCTCAACAAAATATCGGTTCTTAATGATGAACTGTTCTCTCGCAGGCAATTTTTGAAGGGCCCGTTCCATCAACTCACTAAGTATTGTCTTTTCGCTCTCTTGCACGATACATTCTTCAGGTGTCTCGGCATCGCTTTTCAATCGGTCTAGCCAGGTCTCGCCATGTTCATCAGATATTGGTGCATCAAGTGACTGATCCCGCAGTGTAACCCGACGAGCCAAATTCCGGACGTCAACTGCCGTGGTTTCAAAACGTTCAGCGAGCTGGGTAACAATATTTTCGCTCAGAGCGTCTGCCCCCTCCATTAGCTCAGATGTTTTTCGCCTGAGATTTAAGAACAAGGACTTTTGTGCGCTCGTCGTACTGAGGCGCACCAATGACCAAGATCTTACAATATGATCTTGTATTGATGCCCTAATCCACCATTTAGCATATGTTGAAAGACGAGTATCAAAATCAGGATTGAACCGCCTGACCGCTTTAATAAGGCCTACTATGCCTTCCTGAATGAGGTCACTCATAGGAACCCCCGATCGTTTGTAGCCTTTGGCCACTTTCATGACAAACCCTAAGTGACTATTGATGAGTTGCTCCTCGGCCGTTTCGTCACCTTCAATTGCACGACGTGCCAAGGCCCTCTCCTCTTCTTTTCCGAGAATGGGGTTTGTTTTCAACAAAATACCTTTCACTACGCTATTATCAGCCATACTCTTAAATTTCTTTCCTCCCTATCATAGAACAGGTTTTCTGATTACCCATAAGAATTTTTGATTAATTGCAATTAATTTTTTAGAGCGCGAAGGTTATAATCTTTAATTTACCGTAACGTCCTTTTAATAAGTTTTAACTGAAGTTAAAGTAATTGCGTTTTTCATAACATAGTTGAGGTCCCTTATATGGCCAAACGCACAAAAGAAGATAGCTCCATTCATTCTAAAGACCCTCAGAAAAGAGTAATTTCAGCAACTCTAAAATTAGCGCTGGAAAGGAATTGGAATGAAGTTAACCTAGGCGAAATTGCAAAATCCGCAAATATACCATTAATTGAGGTGCGCAAATTATTCCACTCGAAAAACGCTGTTTTGAAAGCGTTAAACCAACAAATGGACACTGAGGTACTGGCGAATGCGGCGACTGTTTCGTCAAATGGAACTATACGAGACCAATTATTCGAGCTTCTCATGCTCAGGTTCGACGCACTTACTCGCGAAAAGGAAGCAATAACGAGAATTATATACTGCACCATTAGCCGGGACCCTATCGCGAGCTTTATAGGCCTAAAAAACTCACAAGTATCAATGAGAATTATTATGGAGGCTGCAGGTATTTCAACAAAGACCCCTCTTGGTCAGTTAAAGGTGAACGGTTTGCTCGTGGTTTATCTGAATACGATTTGCACTTGGCTAAAAGACGATACTCCCGACCTTACTAAGACTATGGCTGACTTAGACAAAAATTTAGCTCGCGCTGAAACCTTTTTAAACAGTTTACCTTTTAAGAATTTTAAAATAGATAATTCAAAATTAAATAAACAAACGTAGGAACAATATTTAGGAGCGGAACTAATTTAAATGGGCCCCAGTTACACTATTAACTATGATGATTTTGAAAAAGTGGATATCCGCGTGGGCACTGTCATAAGAGCAGAAGAATTTCCCGAAGCTCGAAAACCTGCCTTTAAACTTTGGTTAGATTTTGGTCCGGAATTCGGAGAGTTAAAAACTTCGGCACAAGTCACCAAAAACTACAGTCCGAGTAGTCTTGTTGGCAAACAACTAGCCGCGGTGATAAATTTCCCTCCAAAACAAGTTGGACCCTTCATGTCTGACTGTTTAATCTTAGGCTTTCCGGATAGATCGGGTGAGGTTACGCTGATAACTACGGACCAAAAAGTTCCTAATGGTGGTAAGCTTTTTTAAATTAGATTGGTAGAGTTAGGCGTGCTCGTAACCCGCCTGACGGAGAGTCACTAAGAATAATATCACCACCATGTCCCCTGATTATGTCTCTGGCTATTGTTAATCCCAAACCTACTCCACCAGTCTCTGGGTTTCGAGATTCGTCAAGCCGAAAAAAGGGTTTGAAAGCTTCGTCTCTCAAATGTTTGGGTATTCCTGGGCCATCATCATCCACTATGATCTCAATGGCATCTCCACGCTTACCGGTTCTTATGGACACGTGTGTTGCATGACGGTCAGCGTTATCCAATAAATTGTTGATACAGCGTTTAAAAGCGTTTTGGCGGACCCGCACCACAAATTGATCTTCTGTATGGAAATCAACTGCCGCACCTCTACGTTTAGCCGAAACCACCATATCTCCAAGTATATGGGCAATGTTGGTTGGCTTAGGAGTTTCAAATCCTTCCCCTCGCGCAAAAGCCAAATAGCCCTCTACCATGTGCTCCATTTCGGCAACGTCATCTTTGAGAGCCGCCGTGTCTGAACTGTCTTTCACCATCTCCAATTGTAGTTTCATACGAGTGAGTGGTGTACGGAGATCATGGGACACTCCAGCCAGCATATCAGTTCGTTGGGTAATTTGACGCTGAATTCGGTCACGCATAGCAATAAATGCTGCCGACGCCTGCCTTATTTCTCGTGCACCTTCTGGTTTTAAATTTGGAGCATCTCGCCCTTTACCAAGCTCATCTGCCGCCGCGGCCAAGCGTCGAATAGGTTTTACTTGGTTGCGCATAAAAATGGTGGCAACCCCAAATAGGATCATAGACGTTCCAACCATCCAAAGAACAAAAATATATGTAGTGGAACTAAATAAGCGTTTTCGATTCAGGATTACTTCAAATACTCCTTCCTGGAGCTGGATTGAAACAATCAAGTGATTATCCAAGCTCTTATTGTCTATCTTAAAAGGTCGTTGAACAGATTTCTTTAGAGAACGAACAAACATTTTATCTACAATACTTACGGTTTTCTTTTCAGGAACGTTTGCAAGTATTTTGTTTTTTTCAAGTGTTACAACAAGACCCATATTATTAGCCGCCAGTTCACGAATAGCTGTAATACCTTGCGGTGAATGATCCTGATGTAAAAGCTCAATAAGTGCAGAAATATCTCCCGCTAGGCTACGAGCCATACTCCGGCTCACCTTTCTCCAATGAGATTCGTAAAACACTGTCGCCGAAACAAGTTGTAAAAGAACAAGCGGTGTTACAATTATTAAAAGGGTTCTTCCGAGAAGGCTTTTTGGCAGAATTTTTTTTATCATAGCTATAAACTATTTCAGCGCTTTAATCTGGACGGAGAATATAACCACGACCGCGCACGGTTTGCAGATATCTCGGAGATTTAGGGTCTAATTCAATCTTTTGTCGCAACCGGTTTACTTGAACATCTATTGCTCTTTCCCCACTATCCAGAGCCAAATAATTGCTCAAATCTTCCCTACTAAACACTACACCTGGCCGTTCGGCTAATATTTTTAACAAGTTTGATTCACCTGAGGTAAGTCCCACGATTTTATCTCCTTGGCTCAACTCCTGCCTGGCTGAATCAAAAACCATGGCACCCAGGTTAGCTTTCTTCAACGCTAAATTATCTTCCCTAGGTACCCTCCTCAAAATACTTTTGATGCGAAGAAGAAGTTCACGTGGCTCGAAAGGCTTTATCATATAATCGTCACCCCCAACCTCAAGGCCACCAATTCGGTCTTCAGTCTCCCCCATCGCCG
>JAOMCN010000075.1 GCA_028345065.1 Rhodospirillales bacterium | reverse complement strand
AAACCACACTTTTGAATACGCTTCTGAAACACCCTGAGATGAGCCAGGCCGCCGTCATAGTAAACGAATTTGGGGAAATTGGGATTGATTATGACCTGGTAGAGCGTAGTGATGAAAACATAGTTCAACTAGCTAACGGTTGCCTTTGCTGTTCAGTAAAAGGCGATTTGATCGATACATTCCGTGATCTCTACATCCAAAGGAATGCAGGAACCATCCCTTATTTTGATAGAGTGGTGATTGAAACCACAGGAATTGCAGATCCAGCCCCGGTACTTCAAATAATTTTTACCAACCCCATGGTAATGAACCACTATTCACTGGATGGGGTGGTTACGACAGTGGACGTAATCAACGGTGTTAGCTCCTTAGGGAGGTTCCCAGAATGCGTTAAACAGGCAGCAATCGCGGATCGATTGATCGTTACAAAATCGGATCTGGTGGAAGTTGCTGACCACGGAGAGAAAGTTAAGGAAGGAGAGACTGTAGAAGTGGGTGCTATTCTCGCTATTCTTGATGATGCAACTGATGGGTCGATTGAGCCAACTGCAACTGAACCCGCACCTTCTATAGAAAACAATTCTCAACACTTGACACATTCTCCGCCGGAGGTAGCCACTACTGTAGTCACCCCAAATCACGATCCTAAGCGCCGGTTATCGCCGGTGGTGCGTAAACTTGTGGCGGAGCATAATCTCAATCCTGATAATATTGATGGTAGTGGTCGGGATGGCCGCATCAAGAAATCAGATGTGCTTGCCCTGTTGCAGAGGAACGCCCCAACTACATCTGATCAGGCCTCCGGTTCTTCAGCTAGTTCGCCATCGGTAGATGGTAAAAAAGTTATCGCTTTCAATCTAATTCGTCGAGTAACAGCGGAACATATGGTCCGTTCCAAGTCGACGAGCCCCCACGTTCACCAAGGTGTTGAGGTTGATTTTTCCCGTGTCGATCGTGTGCGCAGTGATAAGGGTGTCGCATGGAGGGCGCGGGAAGGGTTTTCCCTTAACTATCTGCCATTCGTTGCACGTGCCGTCTGTGATGCGATTGTTGAATTTCCTCACGTTAACGCTCATGTGGAAGAAAACAGCCTCGTTGTCTATGACCAGGTGAACCTTGCTATCGCCGTGGATTTAAATTTTGAAGGGCTGGTTGCGCCAGTGATCAAAAATGCATCATCCATGACAGCTGTAGAAATAGCCCGGTCGATTGCTGATTTGGCCGCCAGAGCTCGTGCCAACCAGTTGACGCCGGACGATCATTTAGGAGCCACTTACACTATCTCGAATAACGGCTCTTTTGGGACACTTTTTACCACGCCTATTATTAATCAGCCCCAAGTAGCTATTTTATCGACTGACAGCATCACCAAACGGCCCGTGGTAGTTGAACAAGACGGTGAAGATCATCTGGTAATCCGCCCCGTTGGAATTGTAACACAGGCCTTTGATCACCGGGCCATTGATGGTGCGTATTCAGCGGCCTTCCTGCGGAAAGTTAAAGAGATTATCGAAACCAAGAACTGGGAAGCCGCACTGCCTTAGAGTTGATTTTAGTTGGTTACTTTAGTGCCGGTCTCAGAGTAAGAAGAAGGAATACCTGTCGAGCCCCGAACAATAAGGTGCGGCTGAAGTTTAAGTGCACGGGCAGGTTGTTCAGGTTTCCAAATTCGTTCCAGCAATATACGTGCAGCTTGCATGCCTACATCGAGAAGTGGGGTATGGACTGTGGTTAGCGGTGGATTGAAGTGGCGGGTGAAAGGCATGTCATCATATCCGACCACCGAAACATCATCCGGGCACTTAAGACCCTTTGTTATCAATTCGTCGTAGCAACCCAGCGCCATAAGATCATTTGCGGCAACAATTGCTGTAAATGGCTTTTGATTAGCGTTTATCATAATTGCCGCCTGGCGACCCTCTTCTTCTGTGAACGCATCACCAATGGCGACCAAGTCTTCATCCAATTTTAGACCCGCATTCTTCAATCCCTGGAGATAGCCCTGATAACGCTCAAACCCGGTGGAGAGAAATTGTGGTCCAGCCACATAGGCGATTTTCTTATGGCCCAATTGTGCGAGATGGGAAACTATCATTTGACCACCGACAATCTCATCTGAAACAACAGAGTTAACGCCTTTTTCTATCGTAGACCGAACAGCAAGGACAAATGGTGTACCCTCTTCGAGGCAGGTTGTAACCACGTCGTCTAGCCGGCGTGCAGTAGCAATAATTAGACCATCAACTTGGCGTTCGTGGAATTTATCGACACTACGTTTCTCCTTTTCAAGCACATTGTCAGTGTTGGTGACAATCACGCTGTATCCAGACTGTTCTAACACATTATCTATACCCTTTATGATTGGGCCGAAGGCGGGATTGGTAAGGTCTGGAACCATGACACCAACCGTATATGAACGGTTAGTCCTAAGACTTTGTGCAAAAGTATTTGGTCGGTACCCGAGCTGCTCAGACGCGTGTATCACCCGATCCGCAATTCTCTTGGTTACCATTTTGCGCGTGTCAGGGTTGAGAACCCGGGACACAGTTGAGGGGTGTACACCAACATTCCGTGCAATATCCTTCAACGTAATGCGGGGTTTGTGAGTTTGCACGCTTGTTATTATTGCCTCTTTATCTAAATCCGTTTGGTGCTATAGTTGCGAATGGGCTGCAAACGTTTGCACAACTGTCCGTGATCCTAGTCGAAAGGTCGCTAGAAGGGAAGAGCCTGTTGATTTAAATCAATTTTTGTGGAGGAGCATAACCAAATGGCTGTACAAACCATAACGAACCTAACAATCGGTTGGATCGGCACAGGTCGTATGGGCTATGCCATGGCTGAGCGTTTGCTCGCCGTAGGTGCTGATGTGACGGTTTGGAACCGGACCCGGGAGAAGGCTGAACCACTTACGAAAAAAGGCGCCAAGATTGTTAGCTCGCCGGCAGAACTTGCTGACCGGGATGTGGTTTTCACCATGGTAGGAGGACCAAACGACTTCATCGAAGTGACAACCGGAGAGAACGGTGTTCTCTCCCAGGGGGGGAGAGCGCCAGGGATGTTGATCGATTGCACATCGATTTCTGAGGAAGCCTCAAGACAGGTCCGTGAATATGCAAATGGGGTCGGCACCCCCATGATTGACGCCCCGGTAAGCGGTAATGCGAAAGTCGTAGTAGCGGGAAAACTCAGTATTGTGGCGTCCGGCGATGCCGGCGCCTTTGAAAAGGCAAGGCCTTTTCTGGATGCCCTTGGTCAGGGTGTTAGCTATGTAGGTGAGGGTGAACTAGCCCGTATGGTTAAAATTTGTCATAACGTAATGCTGGGTATTGTGGCACAGACAATGGCAGAAATAACTGTACTTGCTGAAAAGGGTGGTGTGTCACGCCACGCCTTCCTTGACTTTATTAACAAAAGTGTCATGAGATCAACTTTTTCCGCATATAAAACGCCAGCCTATGTCAATCTGGATATGACGCCTACATTTACTCCGGTTCTTTTGAGGAAAGATATGGACTTGGGTTTAGCGGCCGCTCGGGAACTCGGTGTTCCCATGCCCGTCGCAGCGGCAGCTAGGGAATGCGTCCAGAGCATCATCGGCAATGGCCATATAGATTGCGATTTTGCGGCGCTCCTGGTTCAAGAAGCTGCTAATGCAGGACTCGATATCAAGCCGGAAGAAAAGTCAGTGGGGACCGGGTTGTGAGATGACGGTCTCCGTTACTTGATACAACCCAGTACACGATCCCTATGACTTCCACTCCACTCTTTGGAGGTATTGGTAGGGCTCTATCGCATCGCCAATTTTTTCTACTTTGGTGGGGCCACGGCACAATTACAACCGGTCGTTGGATGTATAAGGTTGCAATCGGATGGTTGACCTGGGAATTGACTGAATCGACCGTGTGGCTTGGAATAGTGGCTTTCGCCGATACCTTTCCATTGGTTATAATGTCTATCGTGGCGGGTGTTTGGGCCGACAGGGTTGGTTACCTTTTCATTATGCGCGTGGGACAGACCGTTATGGTTTTAGCCGGCATTCTGATTACCGTCCTGGCATTTACCGACGCTTTGGAGATCATTTCCATCGTCTTAGTCACATTGGTCATTGGAACATCTGAAGCGACAACGCAGCCAGCCCGGATTTCAATTGTACATCAACTGGTTCCAAAGGAGGATCTGGCGGCAGCAATCGCCGTGAATTCGGCCACCTATAATTTTGCACGGTTTTTGGGGCCGACTATTGCTGGCGGACTTATTATTTGGGTCAGCATTCCGTTTGTTATTGCGTTTTCGGCCGGGACTTTTGCAATTTTTTATGGAGTGTTATTTTTTCTAAATCCACCTGAACTCAAAAATGAAAAGGCCAAAACTACTGGCATGGTTAGAGACCTGATTGATGGTTTTCAATATTCATTTAGTCATCCGGGGATTTCATTTTTACTCATTTCCCTATCCGTTACCGCTCTTTTTATACGACCCTACATTGATTTATTGCCCGGTGTTTCGGCGCAAATTTTTGATTTGGGTGCTGAGGGTCTCTCCATTCTTCTCGCAGCGACGGGCTTGGGTGCAATGTTAGGTGCCATCTGGTTGGCCCAGCGAGGTCGCACTGACGGGTTAACAAATATTTTTACCTGGTCGTTACTTATCTCTGCAATTTCTATCCTT
>JAOMCN010000074.1 GCA_028345065.1 Rhodospirillales bacterium | reverse complement strand
GGTCAGGACGATACCGAGGGGCAAGAAAATCAGGAAGACGCAGATCTAGACCCTAACTCAGAACCCAGTGAAAGTGACGACCAAGAGATGGATATGGATTTCATGGATCCTGATGCCCTAGACGACGTCGAGGATATGGTAGAAACTGAGGATGCCGAAGAAGACCCAGATGCAACAATGCGCGGCCAACCTCAGCATCCTGATTTTCCTGATAAAAATATTGAGGCATATCGAGCGTTCACACAAGAACATGATGAAATTGTAGAGGCAGAAATGCTTTGCGAACCAGAGGAGTTAGGACGTCTTAGGGCACAGCTTGACCAACAATTATCTAATATGCAGGGCATTGTTTCCCGTCTTGCAAACCGACTACAACGCCGATTAATGGCACAACAACAACGTTGGTGGGAGTTTGATCTAGATGAAGGGTTTCTCGACGCCGGGAGGCTCGCGCGCGTGGTCGTGAACCCGCTTCACCCACTCTCCTACAAAATTGAAAAGGAACACAATTTTAGGGACACAATTGTGACCCTTCTGATCGACAACTCAGGATCTATGCGGGGCAGGCCAATCTCAGTCGCCGCCATGTCCGGAGACATAATTGCTCGAACTCTCGAACGATGTGCTGTGAAAGTTGAAGTGCTCGGCTTTACAACACGAGCGTGGAAAGGGGGTCACGCAAGAGATGAATGGGTGGCAAAGGGAAAAACTGCAAATCCAGGTCGACTTAACGACCTTAGACATATTATTTATAAGTCTGCGGACGCGCCTTGGAGAAGAGCTCGACGCAACCTTGGCCTTATGCTGCGGGAAGGGTTACTCAAGGAAAATATTGATGGCGAAGCTCTAATGTGGGCGTACAATCGCCTTATTGCGCGACCAGAACAACGCAGAATATTAATGGTCATCTCAGATGGAGCCCCAGTAGACGACGCTACTCTTTCCGTTAATCCCGGCAATTACCTTGAACGACATCTACGCGATGTCATCCAGTTCATTGAAAATCGAACTCCCATCGAAGTGACAGCGATTGGAATAGGTCATGATGTAACCAGATATTACCAACGGGCAGTCACCATCAATGACGCGGAAGAATTGGGCGGTACGATGATGCAAAATTTGTCCGAGCTTTTTGACGAGCACGATGGTAGGCGTAATTCACCCTTGGTCAACTAGGAAAATTGACTCTCAACAGAACTTTTTTACATGTTTGTTTTCAGCGACCAACCACGTTTTTAGGCGCCTGCAAGAGCCTCAAGAAGTTGTTCTTCCCTGAGCCTTTATTATTCGCTTGCGTAGTTTTAATGCTTCACCGGTAAGTTTTATCGCAGATCTTCCAAGCAAGTAAGGGTCAAGGCCGCCACTCCGCTCTATGGACCTTAAGGTAGACACCGCCATTTTTAAGCGCACCGATCCCAAAGTTTCGCTAAATAAGGTCATTTTCTGCACATTAGGCAAGAACCGTCTGCGAGTTTTATTATGGGCGTGGCTAACATTGTTACCCGACATAACACCTTTACCTGTAACATCACATCTTCGCGCCATAACTAATATCCTTACCTAACAATAAAACAGGCCCAAAATGGCCTCTTTCCCTGCAAATCCTGTGAGCGAAGGGTTTTAAGGTTCTCTCAACCCTCAGTCAAGAGAGATTACCAAAGAGAGCAATCTACCGATCATACAATGTCCTCGTGACACCACACAACCCTTATAAATACCTCGATAAGTGATATCGTCACGATACAAAAGTTAATAGTTTTAATTCCTACAGTGATGGACTGACAGTAATAAGTTTTAACCAATTATTGCATTGAATGTTGAACTCGGACGCATCGCACTAATAATTCTTTCGGTGGGCGGATGGTAATAGCCGCCTAAATTTACTTTTTGACCCTGGGCTGCGCTTAGTTCCGACATGATTATTGACTCGTTTTCACTAAGCTTTTCAGAGATTGGTGCGAAATGCTGCTTTAGTTTTTCATCTTTATCCTGTGTTTTTAATTCTTCGGCCCAATACTTGGCGAGATAAAAGTGACTACCTCTATTGTCAATATCTCCCACCTCACGCCGCGGGGATTTGTTTTCTTCTAGTAATCTTCCAATTGCTCGATCCAGGGTGAAAGCCAAGACCATTCCCATCTCATTGCCTGTCCTCTCGCTATGGTGTTCCAATGACGCCACCAGCGCGCAAAATTCTCCTAGCGAGTCCCAGCGCAAATGGCCCTCTTCGATCATCTGCTTAACATGCTTAGGTGCTGATCCTCCTGCTCCTGTCTCAAACAAACCACCGCCATTCATGAGAGGAACGATCGAGAGCATCTTAGCACTTGTACCTACCTCTAATATGGGAAACAAATCGGTAAGATAATCGCGCAAGACATTCCCGGTAACCGAAATTGTATCCGCACCTCTTTTGATACGCTCCAGTGTAAATCGGGTAGCGTCCCTAGGTGACATCGTTTTAATGTCTAGGCCATCGGTATTGTGAGACGAGATATATCTTCTAACTTTCTTTATCAATTCAGCGTCATGCGAACGGTCGATGTCTAGCCAGAATATGGTGGGTGCATTGGTCGCACTTGCACGTTGCACTGCAAGCTTAAACCAATTTCTGATTGCTTGATCACGAGTAATGCACATACGCCAGATATCGCCCTCTTCTACTTTATTAAAAAGTAGTATCTCTCCTGCGGTATCAACAATCTGGATACTTCCTTGATCAGGTACCTCAAAAGTCTGCGGATGGGAGCCGTACTCCTCAGCTTTTTGTGCCATTAAACCAACATTGGGAACACTGCCCATCTCCGCGGGATCAAAGGCACCATGCTCCTTACAAAATTTAATAGTTTCATCATAAATTGCAGCATAGCTACTGTCAGGAATGACGCACTTGGTGTCAGCTAACTGGCCGTCCGGACCCCACGCTTTGCCACCAGCACGGATTAGAGCAGGCAAAGATGCATCAATTATTACATCGCTTGGCACATCTAAATTTGTGATGCCCCTATCCGAGTTCACCATATATAAGTCTGGCTGTTCTTTAATGCAGTCTTCGATGTCTTCTGCAATTTCCTTTTTCTTGTCTGACGGTAATAATTCTAGTTTTTCTGAGAGTTGTCCCATTCCGTTATTTAGGTCTATTCCTGTTTCTTTTAATGTTTTGCCATGTTTATCAACAATCTTTTTAAAAAACACCGAAACAACATGACCAAAAATAATTGGATCTGATACTTTCATCATTGTCGCCTTTAAATGCACCGAAAATAGTACATCTTGGTCCTTTGCGTCTTTAATTTGAACTTCAAGAAAATCACGCAAGGCCTTTTTGCTCATCATAGTTGCGTCAATTACATCACCCTCTCCGAGTGAAATATCTGCCTTTAATATTGTTCTATCTCCATTAACGCCAACAAACTCGATGCGTGCAGCTCCAATCGAATTTTTTGAAATTGTTTTAGATCTCTCATTTGCAAAAAAATCATTGCCACCCATAGTAGCCACGTGAGTTTTAGACTCAGAAGTCCAAATGCCCATGCTATGGGGATTTTTTTTTGCATACTCCTTAACAGCTTTTGGTGCTCGACGATCTGAATTACCTTCCCGTAAAACCGGATTTACTGCGCTACCAAGTATATTTCTATAGGTCGATTTTATTTCTTCTTGTTGCTGGTTTTGAGGATGCTCAACATAATCAGGGATTTCATAGCCTTGATTTTGCAGTTCGTTTATCGCAGCGTTCAACTGTGGAACTGATGCACTAATATTGGGAAGCTTTATAACGTTCGCGTCAGGTCTTTTAACAATATCGCCAAGCTCATTCAGATCATCGGATTGTATTTGGTCTTCGGTTAGATATTTGGGAAAGTGCGCCAATATTCGACCTCCCAGCGAAATATCCTTGGTACCAATAATAATATTAGCGGGTTCCGTAAAAGCTCGTATAATTGGAAGCAACGATCCACTTGCGAGTTCAGGTGCTTCGTCAACTTTGGTATAAATTATATCTGGTCGTGCGTTAGAACTATCGCTGGTCATGTTTAATAACTTCTAACTCCTGCAATGATAGAAAGATCTGTTCGGTTTTGGTTGTTATAGTGTCTTGCCACTCTTAGCATCCATTTTTTTTTGGATTGTGGTTTGGCAGAAACATGGGTTTGAGAAATGTAATGTGCGGAATGGTGTGAACACCCACTTAATTATCACTATTTAATAAATCGATGGTTATTCATAAAACACCTTTTGAAGTTTGCCCCTGATATATTTTATAGTATATGCGGTCAGGACAATATGTTTCGACCTTGTCCAATGCAAGGGGCTACGTATTGAAACATTTCAATTTTAGATCGTCTTTTAGTAGCGACTAATTTGGGTCTGGAGCTTCATCCAGGACGGTAAAGACATCGTCAACGTTATTCACAATTGTGAATAAATCATCAATATTATCATGTGCAAAGCCAGCTTGAACAACATCTTTCACTAATGTAGCTAAATTCTTCCAGCAATCATCAATGTTGAGTAGCACGATTGGTTTTTTGTGCAATCGTAATTGTTTCCAAGCTATCACTTCGAAGCATTCTTCAAGAGTACCTAAGCCACCAGGCAAGATAACAAAACCGTCCGCACGATTATACATCGTTTCTTTTCTGACGTGCATGGTATCAACCTTGATCAATTCGGTAACACCTTTATGCCCTACTTCACGCTCATACAAGAAA
>JAOMCN010000073.1 GCA_028345065.1 Rhodospirillales bacterium | reverse complement strand
TTCCACAAACCTTTTCCGGCCTGGAGGTCGATGCGGCAATTTCATTTATATCCAATGATGAGGTATTGCTGGCCAAGATAGCCTCTGGCTTGCAAATTTGATCAAGCTCACGGAAGATCTTTTTCTTGAGTACCATATCTTCAAAAACTGCTTCGATAATTATATCCGCTCCAGCCACGTCCTCGTAGTCGGTTGTACCTGTAATAAGCGCCATCCTTTCATCCATAATGTCTTGGCTAAAACGTCCAGATGAAACAGAACGAGCATAATTTTGCCTTACCTTATCGAGTCCCGCATCTAGGGCCTCTTTTGAGACATCCACCAAAAATACAGGTATCCCGACATTGGCAAAATTCATGGCAATACCACCGCCCATGGTACCAGAACCGATGACAGCTGCGCCATCAATGGCCAGTACACTAGTCTCTTTGGAAATGTCGGGTATTTTTGCAACCTCCCTCTCGGCAAAAAACATGTAACGCATTGCCTTCGACTTACTACCATCACGAAGGCGAAGGAATGTTTCTCTTTCAAACCTCATGCCTTCCTCAAAGGGCTTATTGGAAGCCACTTCAACTGCATTAATGCACTCATATGGCGCATCTAGACCGCGAGACTTGGGTGTAATTTTTGCACGGAAATCATCAAATATCTCAGATTTGAAATTCTTCAAACGATTGTTAATGCCGCAGGTAGGACGAGGTCCATCCGGCACTGTTTTTTTTGCATAAGAAATAGCCTGTCCCAAAAGATTATCTTCCAAAAGCTCATCCACGACGCCTATTTTGAGGGCTCTCTCTGCATTGATGGGGTCACCCCCCACAATCATTTCCAACGCAATTTGAATCCCGACTAAACGTGGGAGGCGCTGAGTTCCACCAGCACCCGGTATAATCCCAAGTTTTACCTCTGGCTGTCCCACAAGAGCACCAGGTGCAATCAGTCGGTAGTGACAACCCATAGCAAGCTCTAAACCACCGCCGAAGGCAATTCCGTTTATAGCGGCGACAATAGGTTTGGGACTGTCCTCTAATTCTTTAATAAGTACGTGAAATTCAGGAACATCAACCGGACGGGTCATATTAAATTCTCTTATATCAGCACCCGCCACGAACATGCGACCCGCCCCCGTTATAACTACGGCCACAATACCGTCATCTTCCTTACAGGAAGTCACCGCTTCGCTGATACCCTTAACTACGGCAAAACTCAAAGCATTGGCGGGTGGGTTATTGATAGTGATAACACCAACATCACCTTCTTTTCTAAATTCGATCACGTCACTCACTCTATATAACTGGTCCTCGTATATTCCTGTTAGTGTTTGGGCAGGCGATCCCTGTCATGCCGCCCCATAAAGTCAAGATTTGGGCCCCTAGGGACAAATCCTTTAACATCCAGACGTTGCATATTGGCGTAGTAGCCCTGCTTTATGTGTTCCAGTTCGGTAACTTCCGCAACACCGGGATACTGATAAAGCTCTAATGTAAAGTTCCATAGGTTCGGATATTCATATATGTGTCGTTTATTGCATTTAAAAAGTCCATAATAAACAATGTCAAATCTTAGTAAGGTCGAAAATAAACGCCAGTCAGCCTCAGTCAGGGTTCCACCAGCCAGATATCTTTGGGAGTTGAGCGTGTTCTCCAAATCGTCCAGTGTGTTAAATAACCTATCGAAGGCCTCCTCATAGGCCTCCTGCGTGGAAGCAAATCCACACCGGTAAACACCATTATTGACGTTTGAATAAACAACTTCGTTTATGGCATCAATGTCACCGCGCAACTTTTCCGGATAATAGTCAGGACCAACGCTACCAACTCCTTCAAATGCGCTGTTAAACATACGGATAATTTCAGATGACTCGTTACTTACTATAGTCTGGTTTTTTTTATCCCAAAGAGTGGGCACTGTTACGCGACCAGTATACTCAGCATCTGCTTTGGTATAAATCTCATGCAAGTATGTAATGTTATTCACCGCATCAGGAATACAGCCGGCTTCTTTTTTATAGGTCCAACCCTCGTCTTTGCAGGACGAAGCAGAAATTGCAATGGACACCTGATTTTCCAATCCTTTCAACTTTCGAAACAATAAAGTCCGGTAAGCCCAAGGACAATTGTGTGATAAATACAAATGGTAACGGCTTGGTTCGGCCTTGAAACCGCCGCGACCGGATGGGCCGGAGAAGCCATCAGTCGTCACCCAATTGCGGAAAATACTATCAGGCCTCGAAAACTTACCACCCTGGTTTTGGGTGACTTCATCCTCTGTCCACTTACCATCTATCAGCATACCCATCGTGGAATCTCCTTATTAAACCCAGACCATACGTGGCAACAAATTGATGGTGAATGACGGCCTATGGCATATAGAGAGTCTATGCAATTTTCCGGGCAATTCCCATGAGATTAGAAAACTAAATTTTGATAGAACTCATAACCAGCGCCTATCAACCACTGTAGGTCAGTAAATTTGCTAAAAAAGAATTTTTGGCAAGTAGGTCGCTATTTCCTGAAAATTAATTATCAAAATCATACCAATTAGCATGATAATCCAATAGGGGGTTGAGCTTTTAAAAATAGTCATCACATTTATGTCTGGTTCTATTCCTTGAATTGCTGATTTCACTGTAAAGACCAATAACCCGAATGGCGGGGTAAGGATTCCAGCTTCGATTGCTATGATCGCAATGATTGCAAATGCTATTGGATCATAACCCATCTTTACCGCAATTGGCGCAAAGATCGCGGCAGTTAGTAACATAATCGAGATGGAATCGATGATCATCCCAAGGACAAACCAAATCAAAACCATAACACCTATAATCATCCACTGGGGCATGCCCGACCCCAAAAACAACTCTTCTATTGCGTTGGCAAGGCCTGTCATGGCTAACGTATTTGAATAAAGAGCTGCAGTAACCAACAGCAATAAAATCGGCCCAGATGTACGTCCAACGGAGAGTATAGCATCGATAAAACCCTTATAACGCATACCCTTGATCAAGGCCAAAACAAGGCCAAGTAACGCGCCAACTCCCGCTCCCTCGGTTGGACTAAAAAGCCCAAACCAAATTCCACCGAGCACTGAAACAATCACGACGATAATTCCCACCAAACTCGTAAAGAACTGGCCTGCCGGAACCTCTTCGATATCTTCGGCTTTAGTGTCGGAACCGCTGCCAACTAAGCTGGGTTTAATGAGAGCCATACCCAAGACGTAGAGAATGAACATAGCCGTTAACATTAATCCCGGGAGAACGCCCGCGAGAAAAATTTTGCCAATTGAAACCTCTGTTAAAATACCCCAAACGATCATTAGAACACTCGGCGGGATGAGCATACCGAGGACACTGGAACCTGCCACAGTTCCAAGGGCAAAGCCTTTATGGTAGCCGTGGCGCTTCATTTCCGGATAAGCGATCCTTGAGAACGCAGCTGCGGAAGCTATACTTACACCTGTCACAAAGGAAAAGAGGGCATTACCCACAACAGTGGCAATTGCTAGACGCCCAGGAAGCCTCCTTAACATAGAATTTAAACCTCGGTAGACGTCAGTTATTGCACCAGATTTACCTATAAATTCCCCCATCAGCATAAACAATGGGATAACAGCAAAAACGTAATCCCTGATGCCCTCATAAGCCTTTGCAGCCAGCATAACTCGAACGGTCCTGAAGGCATTCTCGTCGAAACCCATAATCCAAAATATACCGAAGGCGCTCGTCATCCCTAGCGCAATCGCTATATGCACACCCATTGCGACCAAAGCCACCAAGCAAATGACAAGAACAATGGCAATATTAGCTTCAAACACGCTACGGCACCTTATTCATTTTCTGTTTTTCGTTATGCTGACGCACATGCTAATTCAACTCTGCGTCCAAGAGATCCGGCCTGAAGACATCGACGTAGGCCAGGACCAAATAATTCAGGAGAGCAATTAAACTGCCAAACATGACTGCCCAGCGGGCAGGCCATGTATATACATGAAGCGCCCCTTCGCCCTCATAATTCATATCTACCCAGGCTCTCACGCTTTCTTCCCATCCGCCCCAAATAACCATCAGAAAGAACGCCGCTCCCAGGAAATAACCGAATACTAAGAGCATTTTTTGAAACGTTCCTGAAAACCGAGAAACCAGAAAGTCTGCTCTTAACATTGAGCGGCTCCTAATGGCATACCCGGCCTGCAAAAAGACAATAATTACGATTGATGTGGTAACAATTTCGGCAACACCGTCGAATAGAGCTCGGTCTATAATATTCAAAAGAATTAAAAAGGTGAGACCAAAAGCGTACACCGCGGCTATAACCATTAAGACTTTGGAAAGACGATCACTAAATGTGATGATGAGGTTCATGGGAATTTTCCATCAAAATCTATACAAGATGCTTGATCTAAAAAAGCCATCGGTTATCAAAAAAAAAACAGAAACACAGTATCGGAGACTGTATCCCTAATTCTCAAATAGATGATAAATTACCGGCTGGATCCCGTAAACAGGATGCCAGCCGGTAAACATTATAACAGTTTCGTTAAGTGACCGTTGTTTTTATTTAACAACGTAACGTACGGGCCACTTGTAGCCTTCTTTTTCAGCAGCATCGAGTGTCCAATTCAATATTTTGACTGCTGGAAGACCTTCTTTCTCCAACATATCGGCATGCTTCTGCGGCCAATGGGCAAGCTTCTCAGCCCAAGTCTGGCGAACACTTGCCGGCAAATCAGATACGGTAATGTTCTTCCGAAGCCATTTTATATCTTTCTTATATCCAATTTTATTAAACACTCCGGTTTTGAGTTCAAAACGGGCAG
>JAOMCN010000072.1 GCA_028345065.1 Rhodospirillales bacterium | reverse complement strand
GGTAACGCCGCCAGGATATCCGAATATGACATCAACGTCCTGATCACCTAAGGCTTTAAGGATGATCTCACCACCGGTATACAAGTTTTTCGACATTCTATCCCCTAATTGACGTCACCCAGTTAGACACTCCACATCCTGATTGCTAACATCCTTACAGTGCCCAAGCGTATTCCAAACAAAAATACCGCGCCACAAAGGATGACTCCCGGGAGCCCCCCTTGGCGCGAGTTGGCGGAAATTATAAGTTAATGATATTGTCGTCAATACCTAAAAACGAATTTTTGAAAAGATTTGATCTGATTTTCTTTCCGAATATTGCGCAAATATGTAATTTGCCTTTTCATTTTGATTACGAAACCAGGTCATTTGGCGTTTGGCGTAATTACGGGTAGCCCGTTTTGCGTCGTCTTTTGCTTGTTCAAGCGAAATTTCACCTTTGATATAGGACAAGAGTTCCAGCACACCCAGAGCCTTCATGACAGGCATGGACGGATCCAATTGTAGCTTCATCAGTCCTCGCACCTCATCCAATGCCCCCCCTTCCAGCATAGTTTCAAAACGCTCGTCGCAGGTGTTGTAAAGCCCTTCCCTTGGAGGCTGTAGCACCAAGGTCTGTACATCGGCATTTATTGACTGGGTTGTATTGGCATATTGATGCCAGGTACTAAGAGGGATCCCAGTGGCAAGGTACACTTCATATGCCCGCGTTAGGCGTTGGGTGTCAGCCTCGTGTAAGCGCTCCGCGGCCTCGAAATCTACTTTTGCCAACTCAGCATGAAATGCCTTGGGCCCTATTTGATCACGAAACAACATTACTTTATTTCGAATTTCAGGTTTCACTTCCGGAATTTTACTGATGCCTCCAAGAAGCACTTTTAGGTAAAAACCCGTTCCACCAACAACAACCGGCAACTTGAGGTCATTCCAAGCTTTCTCGATTTCCCGAATTGCCATTTCTCGCCAAAGACCTACCGAACAACGCTCCGTTACAGATAAGACACCATAGAGCCGATGGGAAACACGGTCTTCATCTTCTGGGCTGGGACGGGCTGTGAGGATTCGCATTTCCCTATAAACCTGCATCGAATCAGAATTGATCACGATACCATTTAACCGATCAGCCACGTCAAGGGCTAACTTAGATTTACCGCTGGCCGTAGGACCAGCAATAATCAGCAAGCGCGGCAGGATCTTGGTGGCGCTCAAAATACAATATCCTACTGTCGGTCCATGGAGGAACATTGGAACACAAAATTTTTGATAGCTCTAATTGGATAAGCTGTGCATAAATACCCCGTTAACAACAGATTAATTAGTAACAAACCTAACGTCCTGATAGCTTGAGGTTGAAAATGGATCCTTACCACGACAATAACTTGAACTTGTAAAACGAGTGGTTATTCGAGATTCTCGGTGACGCTATCAAGCCAGTTATCATCGGTGCTGAGAGTACGAAGCTCTCGAATCGCTTCAGCTTTGTTTTGAGTGACGCTTTCAACAACATCCTGATGTCCCCTTTCAGATAGTTTGCAACAGGCCTCCAAACGGATGTCGTTAGGGTCATAAAAGTAGATGGAAAATATACCAGGTAGGATTTCGATGGGTCCATCAAATTCCAGGTTTTGATTCGTAAGGCGGTGTTGAATGGCATCAAACTGATCCTTTGTCACAGCAAATGCTACATGCTGCATACCACCGAGCGCATCCCGATCGGTTTTGGGTTTCTCACCCTTGGGAATTTCGAAAAATGCCCAAAGACTATCATTTCCCATGTCGAAAAAATAATGCCGGATACATTCATAAGGTGGGTTACCCCGATTCTCCTTTATGCCTACGCCTTCCGGAATCTTCATTGCGTGAACCAGCGGCATACCAAGGACATTGACGTAGAATTCGGTCGTCATTTTCATATCATCGGTAGTGAGCGCTAGGTGATGAATTCCCCTGAATGGTATCTCACGTGCTTTTGTCTTCCGCCCATGCCCGGTATTAGTAAACGCGGCCATAACTCATTTCCTACTCGTTTGTGAAAAAATATTAACCGAAATTTATCTTTGCGTAACCCCCAATGTTATCTTAACGTTATACAGCGCACATTAATCCTCAAATGTTTTGAAGATAATCCTCATAGGGCTTTAATTTCCTCAATAATTTCTATAGGAGCGATGTATGGGACAGTTTGGCATCGGGCAGTCCGTTCGAAGAGAGGAAGATCCAAGGCTTTTGCAGGGTCGTGGTAACTACGTGAATGACGTAAACCTACCCCTCCAAACTCATTGTTATATTTTTCGTTCTCCTCACGCCCATGCCGAAATCAATCATATAAATACCTCAATAGCAGCGAATGCTCCGGGCGTTGTTGATATTTTTATTGGGGATGATGTCGCGGCTGATAACCTCGGAACCCCTGGTATGGTTGCAAAACGTAAACGGCCGGATGGTTCAGACATGTGGGCACCGCCCCAAACACCTCTAGCTTTGGGACGAGTAAGATATGTCGGTGACCCCATAGCCATGGTAATCGCTGAGACTCTGGATCAAGCCAAAAATGCTGCCGAACTAATTGAGATCAAGTTTGATACGCTAGCGTCCGTAACTGACACAGCTGATACTATCGAACCCGATAGCCCGCCGGTTTGGGAACAATGCCCGGACAATATTTCCAATGTATTTGAAATAGGAGATGCCGAGACCACTGAAAATTTAATTCAAAGTGCTTCAAAAATTGTTAAGCGGCGATTTGTGATCACCAGGGTTCACGCTCAGTTCATAGAACCCCGTGGAGCGCTTGGCGAATATAATGAAAGGAACAACCGTTATACACTCTACGCTGACGTCCAATATCCCCATCGAGTCCGCCAAGTGCTCGCAGAAAAGATATTTAGGATACCGGAGCAGAGTATTCGTGTCGTCGCCGCAGATGTGGGCGGTGGTTTTGGAGCCAAGGGATGGCAATACGTTGAACATCGACTAGTACTTTGGGCGTCCAAAAAAATAGGCCGGCCAGTCAAATGGACCTGTGAGAGAAGCGAAAGCATTCTCGCAGACGAACATGGGCGCGATAATGTGACAGACGCAGAACTTGCCCTAGATGCCGACAATAATTTTTTAGCCCTTAGGGTTTCAACGCTGGCAAATGTCGGCGCTTACATTTCGTCCATTAGAAACCTCTTGTCGACCTTTGCGAATGTTGGAACTTTGGTTGGTGTTTATCGTTTCCAAGCCGCTCACTCTAAAGTTTTATGCGTACTTTCGAATACTAATCCCACTGCCCCCTATCGTGGTGCGGGACGCCCTGAAGCTAGTTACGTCATCGAACGCCTTATCGACGAGGCAGCGAAGGAGTTTGGTATAGATGCCGCTGAGCTCAGGCAACGCAATATCGTTACCTCTACTCAAACGCCTTATAAAACTGCACTTATGTTTACATATGACTGTGGAGAGTTTGACAAAAACATGAATACGGCCCTCGAAATTTCCAATTATCACAAGTTTACTGAACGACGCTCTAAATCCGACTCACGAGGTAAACTACGCGGTATTGGTATTGCCAATGCCATCGAACGGGCAGCCTCTCCCGGCCCAGACTTCGCTGAGATTCGATTTAGTACAGATGGGACAACCACCATCTTAATGGGAACAAAAAACCAAGGCCAGGGGCATGAGACTATGTATAAGCAAATTGCAGGAGAAAGCTTAGGGTTAGACTCTGATGATATCCGAGTTGTTGATGGGGATACAGACCAAGTGGCTTTTGGGATGGGGACAATGGGCTCCCGCTCTATGGTGATCGGGGGATCCGCCCTTTACATAGCTGCCAATAAAATTATCACAAAAGGGAAAAAGTTGGCGGCACATTTACTGGAAGCCGGTGAAGACGATCTAGAATTTCAAGACGGCTGTTTCACTATCCTTGGAACGGATAAATCAATCTCTCTTAAAGAAGTAGCCAAAGCGTCTTTCTTGCCAGCTAAAATACCTTCTGGCCTTGAACCCGGCCTATACGAAACGGGATCATTTTCCCCAGAAAAGGATACCTTCCCCAACGGTTGCCACGTGGCCGAAGTCGAAATTGATCCAGAAACCGGCCACGTAGACATCGTTAATTATTCGATGGTCGATGACGTCGGAAACATTATAAATCCGATGACCCTTAAAGGGCAAATACACGGAGGCGTTGCTCAGGGCGTGGGGCAGATCTTGATGGAGCAAGTGGCGTACGAACCTGAGAGCGGGCAACTTCTTTCCGGTTCATTTATGGACTACGCTATGCCTCGAGCTGATACAATGGGATTCATAAATATTAAAAGTAATATTGTTCCAACCACTCTTAACCCCTTAGGCGTCAAAGGAGGGGGGGAGGCAGGTACTGTAGGCGCCATGCCAGCCCTGATGAACGCGATCATGAATGCCCTTTCACAAGTAGGCGTCGATCACCTGGATATGCCAGCCTCGTCCGATCGAATATGGGGGGCTATTCAGAAAGCGAAGAAGGTGGCTTGATCACTCAATGGTTAACAACAATAAAAGTTGCTAACTACACCCCGCCTTTAAAGCGTAAGAACTCAGGAATTAAATATCATATCAATAGGTGTGGATCGAGAATGATTTGTTCAATCTAAGACAAGGGATACCAGGCCATCGGCTAATTTAGGTTCGAACCAGGTAGTCTTGGGTGGCATTGTTTTCTGAGCATCTGCCAACGTCATGATCTGGCTAACGGTGATGGGAAATAGTGCAAAAGCAACTTCCCAATCACCTGAGTCTACCTGTCTTTCGAGTTCACCCAAACCCCGAATTCCTCCAACAAACCCTATACGGGGGTCTGTTCTGGGGTCACCTATTCCCAATACGGGCGACAGAATTTTGTCGCTAAGGATACTAACGTCCAAATTATCCTTGATCGTATTATTGGAAACTAAATCACCCTTAAAACGAAGAAAATACCACCCTCCCGCTAAATACATGCCGAAAG
>JAOMCN010000071.1 GCA_028345065.1 Rhodospirillales bacterium | reverse complement strand
CTTCCGTTGGAAAGTCGCGAACGGATGTAGAAATTCAAGTTGCAGATGCTGAAGATCGGCCACTAGATATCGGTAACGTGGGTGAGGTCCTGGTCCGCGGGGACGTCGTCATGAAGGGTTATTGGAAAAATCCGGAAGCAACAGCCGAAACCTTACGTGGAGGCTGGCTCCATACTGGGGATATGGGCTCACTTGATGAACACGGTTACTTAACTCTGAAAGACCGTTCAAAGGACGTAATAATCTCCGGAGGCTCTAATATTTATCCGCGCGAGGTGGAGGAGATTTTACTCCGCCATAAGGCGGTTACAGAGGTTTCGGTCATCGGACGATCCCATCCAGATTGGGGTGAAGAGGTAGTTGCGTTCATCGTACCAGATGAGGGCAGCTCACCGGAAGAAAAGGAACTTGACAGGCTATGCCTAAAAAACATTGCTCGCTTTAAACGCCCCAAGAAATATTACTTTATTAAAGCCTTGCCCAAAAACAATTACGGCAAAGTGTTGAAGACGGAGCTTCGACAACAGTTGGAGGAAGTTGGTACTTTAAAAAAATAAAGATATTTACCACTAAATCATTGTTCCGACTCAGAAATTATTAACGACTCACCGATACATTGATATCACTCGAACATACAGGCTAACACCCAGGAGCCTAGCATGATATTTGACTATCGATGGAACCCAGCCATGGGGCTGTGGGTTGTTGTGCACACGCGCACCAACCAAATACTCTCTACCCATTGGACAGCAAACGAAGCCGTTAATTTCATTAAGACTCTTGAAGTGGAACGAGGTCAAACCGCCTAATCCCCCGTTGGGCGACCTTGTTCTGTCTTCAGTCAGAGCTACAGGCCTTGTAATCTCCCGGAGCCTCTCCTTGCGAGGTCGGTGAGCTCACATAGACAGTCTTCAATTGGCGTTTGAGGCACAATTACTTCCCCTGTGCGGAAGTAATTTGATTGAGCATTTAATGCGTCCTTTGTACCCAATTAGCTTCGGGTAAACCGGGAAATCTTAATTAGGACGCTCCCTCTTCGATTTCAATTTAATAGAACAGGTGTGATCAGAAAAGTAACCCTATACTTTTTTTAACCTTCATTAATTCCCGCATACCGGCGAAGCCGAATATCCGCCTGCTCTTTGTGACCGGCGAAGCCCTCCAAGGCACAAAGGCGTGAACAGTATTTTCCGATCGCAACGGACGCCTCCTTGGTAATTTTCTGATAGGTATGCGTTTTAATGAATTTCCCAACCCATAAACCCCCAGTGTATCGGCCCGCGGTTTTAGTTGGCAATGTGTGGTTAGTCCCAATTACCTTGTCTCCATACGAGACGTTGGTCTCAGGACCCAGGAATAAGGCACCATAATTAGTCATATTAGCCAGAAAATAATCGGGATCCCTCGTCATCACCTGGACGTGTTCAGAAGCTATAAAATCTGCAACTTGTAGCATTTCTTTGTAATCATCGCAGACGATAACTTGGCCGTGGTCCTTCCACGCCTCGCCAGCAATCTCAGCGGTCGGCAAACTGGTCAGTTGGCGTTCAATTTCAGTAATGGTCTCGTTTGCTAAATCTTCGGAATTTGTCAAAAGGATTGCCGGACTAGTAGGGCCATGCTCCGCCTGTCCCAGTAAATCAGCGGCGCACAGTTCCCCGTCTACCGTGTCATCTGCAATGATCAGGGTCTCCGTAGGACCTGCAAGTAAATCAATGCCAACCCGACCGAACAGTTGTCGTTTGGCTTCTGCTACATATGCGTTTCCAGGACCGACCAACATATCCACTGGTCTGATTTCTTCCGTACCCAATGCCATGGCGCCCATGGCCTGCACACCGCCTAGACAATAAATTTCATCGGCCCCTGCCATATCCTGGGCAACAATGATGGCAGCACTCGGCTCACCGTTGTAGGGTGGCGCACAGGAAATAATCCTTTTTACGCCAGCGACTTTAGCCGTCACTACACTCATATGTGCTGAAGCCACCATCGGATACTTACCACCTGGTACATAGCAACCCACAGAATTAACGGGGATATTCTTATGACCGAGGATCACGCCAGGAAAGGTTTCCTCCTCCACATCCGTTAACGCGGACTTTTGTATTTCGGCAAATTTCCGGATCTGCGCTTGAGCGAACTTAATGTCTTCAATGTTTTGCTCTGTTACCTGCTCATAACACGCATCAATCTCTTCCCTGGTTAATCGGAATTTGATAGGTGACCAGTTATCGAACTTGTCGGAATATTCGGAAAGGGCGCCGTCTCCCCTGGCCTTAATGTCGTCCAAAATAGTTTCAACAGTTTTGCGAACTTTAGCGTCCGCCGTATCTTTTGCTTCCTCAGATAAGCCCTCTTTTAGCCAGCGCGCCATTATTTTCCTCCAAATTTTGACTCGAAATAAATCCTGTAAATTTCTTCAGTGATTATTATACCCTCACAAGATAGTTAGCCAAATTGATGAGGGAAGACAATGAACCGATAAACCAATAGCGATAATCGTCAAGAATTTATGATCCGAATTTGCCAAATTCCTTTATGTTTCTCTACCATCACCGCCATCAACAGCTAAAGTAAGACATCACCCCGGTATTATTCTGCCATGGCCGGGGCCAAAGCATTCATCAAGTCAATTGGGTCGAGAAGTTTGCCCGCGGTGTCATAGACGAGCATAAACTTGATGTCTCCCAATTGTTTACAGGATTTGCGTTGAATGCTAGGCAATGTTTGTAGGAATTAGAAGATAAAGAAAGGTTGGCGTGATGACCGAAGAGGTAAATGTAAGACAAGTTACAGCAGCATCTGATTTTTCGGGCCAAGTTGCCTTAGTGACTGGCGCGGGCAAGGGCTTAGGCCGGGCGTCTGCTCTAGCTCTGGCCGAAGCTGGTGCTAAGGTAATTGCCGTTGCCCGGACAGAAAACGACCTTAAGGAACTCCAGGCATACTATCCCGAACGCGTTGAATACTGGAAGGAGGATGTATTGGAAGACGGTCTCTATCAACGAATAGAAGCTTTGGACAAACTTGATATATTTGTGGCATGTGCCGGCTCTAACAAGCCTTTACCCATCACCGAACTCTCCCTTTCAGATATCAACTGGCTGCTGGACCTCAACGTACGAGCAATTTTTCGCGGTGCCCAAAGTGCAGCTCGCGCCATGCTCAAAAATGAATTCGGTTCAATCGTATTTATGTCCTCTCAGATGGGCCATATTGGTGCTCCAAATCGAACCCTCTATTGCACCACAAAACATGCTGTAGAAGGTCTGACCAAAGCGCTAGCTGTTGAACTAGCCCCAAAAGGCATCCGGGTTAATTCCGTCGCACCTACATTTATTGACACCCCCATGACCCGACCTATGTTTGAAAACAAAGAGTTCAAGCAGACGGTACTTAATAATATTGCTATGGGTCATCTGGGAACACTGGAAGATGTTGCCTCTGCAGTGGTATTCCTTGCATCTTCCAAGTCCGCCATGATTACAGGTGATAGTTTGAAAGTGGATGGTGGCTGGACTGCGTGGTAAGAATTTAAAAACCTGATGTCCATATGACCAGCTGGCTAGCAACGTCCGTTATATAACAAGGTGGCGTAATAGAATGACTACTCCCCCCACGACGATTGCGCCAAACAAAACCGTAGGTGGGGTCCAATACCATCCAATGACATGCCCCTGAACGCCCGCCACTCTGGACATAAATAACGTGGTACCAGAGAATGGGGACACCATTGTGCTAATTCCCCAACTACCAAGAAATGTCAAAGCAACAATCCAATCGCTTAAACCCAATGCTGAAGGAGGGAATATTGCGCTTACCGAAATCACAACGATAATGGGATGAAGGCCGACAGCACTGCAAACAAGAAATGTCGCAATCAATAACAGCAACTTAGCGTCTGCCGAAGGTACGAGGACATTCAAAGTCGCACTGAGGTCCTCCGAGGGAAGTACCGCGGCTATACCGACACCAAACATATTGGCAGCAACAAAGACAAGACTTTCGTTTCTAAACTTGGGTAAGTTGCGAATGACATGCCTAGCGAGTTTACTATATCGATGCGCCCTTTTCTCATCCCGCTTGTTTTGTGATCCATACCAAATTAATGCATAGGATGGAGCAATTAGAGCCAAAGCCACCGGAATGGCAGTATCTATCAATTCCACTGTCACCATGGCTAAACCGACAAGAGAGATCAAAATAAATATAGCCCTCCCAGCATCGCGGAGCCCTATTGCTTGTAGATTGATCTTTGTACTGGTAACCCGTGAACCTCTCAGCGCAATTCTGTCGAAACCCCATCCGGATAATACTATACACAAAGCTATTAGTGCACCGGCTGGTGCGACGTCAGTCCACGTCAAACTTGGAAGCGCCACTAAAACGACGATCATACCAATATAAAAAGGGGACCAACACGACGCGGACGTAAATCCTTGCATGAGAGCAACTGATAGCCTGCGCTTCAACAGCATGTTTTCTTGTTTTTCAACAATTGAAGTGAGAAGGCTTAGTCCCGCGATATTGAGCACTGTCCCCAAAATATGGGCACCAAATGCCAAGTATAAAAAGCGCCTACCAGGCGGCTGGGAAACAATGTTGGCCCTTACAGCTCCCAGGGAGTGACTTTCTTCTGCTGGAGCTTGCAACCACGAAATAGCAAAGAACAAGAGCAAAAATATTCGAGCATTACATCCTTGAAATCAGGCAAAATTGAAGGGTCGGGCCACTTGTTGGGTCCAGTGAACCGGCGGCCTGCTGTGATTGACGGATGATTGATTGTCCGCTCACGGACAATGCGAAAATTTGCGTTCAGATCCTTTTTTGTATTCTTATTGACATTTGAGGAGACATACACAGTGGATCTAATAGGCACGTATCCAGTCGACTTGTCGTCGACCTTGAGATCAAGTTTTTTTTCTATAGGTAGGTTGTGGAACAGTTTTACTTGTTCTAGAGCGTTTTGAATGAGGTTTGCGGAAATACCGTGATTAATCAGGTAATAGAAGCCAATCTCTTCCTGTACCCATCTCAGTCTATCGGCGGTTTTATCTGCAGCTTGAGGAGCGCCATTTAAAAATGGCCCGATGTCAATGATGGGAATTGCCGAGTGGTTTGTATGGGCGGTGGTCTCTGGTTTCATTGGTTCTATACTAGCAAAAACCGTTATTTGCGTAAATGCGTTAACGAAGGAAGAAATTCATACCGGTTTTACACCCGCTCTAAGACAAAACGCCTCCCACATTCGATCCATGGCTAGTGGCGAGAACTGTACGTTTGTCATATTTTCAATTTCACCAGCTGATAGATATACGGGGTTGCCCATAGCCATTGCAACTGTTTGAATTCTTGCGTTGATCATAAGATAAATTGACGTGACCACAGCTTCCTTGAGCGTTTTCCCGGCTATTACTGCGCCGTGACCCCTCATTAGCAGACAAGTGTTATCTTCCAATGCAACAGTCAGATCACGACCCTGTTCCATGTTTCGAACCAGCATGTCAGTGGCATTACCAAAATTAA
>JAOMCN010000070.1 GCA_028345065.1 Rhodospirillales bacterium | reverse complement strand
TTGATGTAGGGAGGAAGAGGCATGATCCCATACTTGTGGAGGACGTCCAAAAGATTTTGTTGCCCGCATCTGAATAAAAGAAGTACTTCTCCATTGTCTCTTTTTTCAGCGATTTCAGCTGAAAAATTCCGGGCAAATTCAACAATATCGCCTTCCTTCAACTTACGGCCGGGTCTTGCAAATGCCCACCAGCTACTGCCAGAAACTTCTTTATGGAGTGTCACTTCAATCTTAGTATTCACTTTTTTCCCAATTAGCCGGGATGGTATCACTTTTGTGTCGTTAAAGACTAGGACATCCCCGGGTTCCAGAATGTTGGGCAGGTCCGTTATTGCCGTATCCTTGGGTGTTGCGTCCACATGCAGGAGCCGTGCAGAATCTCGTGGATTAGCAGGTTTTTGCGCGATCAAATTCCTGGGTATGTCGAAATCAAAGTCTGAGACCTTCATTATCGGGAAGACCTACATCATCCGATGTTTGCGGGCAAACATGGTGAGGACTATCTTAGCTACCCTATGATCGATCATATTTACAATAAGGACGTTTTACGTCTAGCGGCCAACATTAGCCGGACCGACCCTTTGAAGTTGCCGGATGCCCAGGCGTCTTTACGGAGCCCATTATGTGGCTCCACCATCGATGTGGACCTTCAAATTGAAAGGGGAAGGGTTTCTGATTATAGCCATACAATTAAAGCCTGCGCCCTCGGTCAGGCGTCGGCATCAGTATTGGCTATTAATGTTATAGGTAAGAATGCCGACGATATACAGAATGTAAGAGATCAATTGGAGGCGATGCTTTTGGATAACGGTGCACCTCCGAAGGGGCATTGGAAGGCATTAAATGCGTTGCAACCGGCCAAAGATGCAAAACCTCGCCACGGAGCAATTCTATTACCGTTTGATGCAGTGCTTAAGGGGTTGAGAGATTTCAAATAGTAAATTGAGAATGCAAGCCTCTGAAAATAAAAACTTTACAGCGAAGTCTCAATGTATTTTTAGTTTAGAGGTTAGGTAAGTGGTAAACAAACAAAGCCGGGTATCTTCAGCGCATCTTTTCTAACTTTTTGAAACTTCTCTCTCCTCTTGGTCCTATTCAGCAGCTTGATCCCATGCTTCGGGCGGTGGGCAAGTGCACATTAGATTCCGGTCGCCGAAGGCATTGTCTACACGGGCTACTGGTGGCCAATATTTATTGTCCTGTCGGTTGCCAGCAGGGTCGGCGGCCTGTTTTCGGCTATAGGGGTAGTCCCAGTCGTCCGAGAGAATATCATTGGCGGTATGTGGGGAATTTACTAGAGGGTTATTGTCAGCCGGCCAAATGCCATTTGCAACCATGTCTATCTCCTCAGCTATAGCCAGCATCGCATCACAAAAGCGGTCTATTTCGGTAAGAGATTCAGATTCAGTAGGCTCAATCATTAATGTCCCAGCCACAGGAAACGACATTGTTGGTGCATGGAAGCCAAAGTCTATTAAACGTTTTGCAATATCCTCGTTGGTCACGCCGTGTTCCTCCTGAATACCGCGGATATCGATAACACATTCATGCGCCACCCGGCCGTTCCTCCCGCTGTAGAGAACCGGAAACCGATTTTTCAAGCGGGCCGCGATATAATTGGCCGAGAGAATTGCGTTCGCTGTGGCTCTCTTCAGCCCGTCGGGACCCATCATGAGTATGTAGGCGTAAGTAATGGGAAGAATGCCAGCCGAGCCATAAGGAGCGGCGCTAACTGCATATGTACCATCCAATGGTGATCCGGGAAGGAATGGCGCCAGATGTGCCGCAACCCCTATAGGGCCTACCCCGGGACCGCCGCCGCCATGGGGGATGCAGAAGGTCTTATGTAGATTGAGATGGCTGACATCGGCACCAATTTCGGGCAGTGAACAATAGCCAACGAGGGCATTTAAATTAGCCCCGTCGACATAGACCAACCCACCAGCGGAGTGGATAATATCACAGATGTCAACTATTGCCTCTTCAAATACACCGTGGGTCGACGGGTATGTGACCATCAATGCGGAAAGAGTTTTCTTGTGAAGATCAGCCTTGGCTTTGAGGTCAGCAACATCGACATTACCATTTTCATCGCATTTTATGACCACCACGGTCATTCCGGCCATCACTGCAGAGGCCGGGTTTGTGCCATGAGCTGATGAGGGTATAAGACAAATATTACGATGCCCGTCGTCTCTTGACTGATGATAACGGGAGATTGCTAATAGCCCGGCAAATTCACCTTGCGACCCCGCATTAGGTTGCACAGAAACAGCAGCATAGCCGGTAGCCGTTGCTAACATTTTCTCCAGTTCGGTAATCATTTCAATGTAACCTGTGGTTTGCACTTCGGGCGCATAGGGGTGGATGGCGGAAAAATTGGGCCACGTCACCGGCATCATTTCGGCGGTTGAATTTAGTTTCATGGTGCAGGAACCTAGTGGGATCATACACCGGTCTAGGGCTAGATCACGGTCCGACAACTGCCGCATGTAACGCAACATTTCGGTTTCGGTTCGATATCTGTGGAATACTGGATGGCGCAGGTAGGTACTGTTTCGACGGAGGTGATCCGGCAATGTCCTGTCAGGATCAACATCCGGATCATTATTACTGGTGACGCCACCAAGCCCCGCCAACAGTTGGGTTAATAAGTTTTCATCGCTGGTCTCGTCGAAGCTGACGGCTATCGCCCCCTCGAGTGGCCGTAGGTTGAAGCCGGCCTCCAGCGCTGAGGCCATTAACTGGTCACAGTCGTCGGCGGCTTCAATCACTACAGTGTCAAAAAAGCTGGCATGCCGAATTTGTCGCCCGGCATTCTGCATGCCTGTGGCGAAGCGGTTTGCCAGCTGATGCACGTGATTGGCGATCCGAGTAAGGCCCTCTGGTCCATGCCAAAGGGCATAAAATCCTGACATTATAGCCAGAAGTACCTGCGCCGTGCAGATGTTGGAAGTAGCTTTTTCACGTCGGATATGTTGCTCTCGGGTTTGTAGGGATAATCGGTAGGCTGGCCGACCCTTGGTGTCTTGTGAAACTCCGACGAGGCGTCCCGGGATTGATCTTTGCAGTGCTGTTCGGCAACTAAAGAATGCCGCATGCGGTCCACCGAAACCGAACGGCACGCCGAAACGCTGGGCGCTGCCAACCACCATATCGGCGCCCATTTCGCCGGGTGGAGTGAGTAGGGTCAGTGCCAACAAGTCAGTGCATACGACAACCAGCCCCCCTACTGCATGCACCGCGTCAATCTTACCGCTGATGTCGGTGACCTTTCCACAACTGCCGGGATAGCTTATCAGGGCTCCGAAACAATCCGCGGGTGGCTGGGCGTTAAAAACGTCCATCTCAACAGTAATACCAAGTGGTGTTGCCCGGGTCTGTAATACCGAAATGGTCTGTGGATGGGTGTCGGGATCGACTATGAAGCGCCTTCCTTTGCCTTTGTGCACCCGGAATGCTAATCCCATGGCTTCGGCTGCGGCTGTAGCCTCGTCAAGCAGCGAACCGTTGGCAACATCCATCGCAGTAAGGTCCGTGACCAATGTCTGAAAATTCAGGAGGGCTTCTAAACGGCCCTGTGAAATTTCCGGTTGATAGGGAGTGTAAGCGGTGTACCAGGAAGGGTTTTCTAAAACATTTCGCTGGACAACCGGCGGTGTGTAGCAGTTGTAATATCCCATACCGATGAGTGATGTCTTGACGTCATTCTTGTCGGCCAGGCGTTGTAATTCGGCTAGAGCTTGATGTTCGGATAACGCCGGCTTCAGTTGCATTTCATCGTGGCGGCGGATATTAGCTGGTAATACCGTCTCCAAAAATTGTTCTAGCGAACTAGCTCCAACAGTTTTTAGCATGCTGTCTGTTGCAGCATCATTCAGCCCAATGTGACGGGTTTCAAAAGCGGCTTGCGGTGCGGTGGAAGGGGCCATTATATTTTCTCCGTCTCGGTAGCCTGTTTCGGTTACGGCGTAAAAAAACAACCAAGCGCATAAATAACAATGTTCTCTTTTTTGGCGGTTAAGGGGGGGTTAACTAATCATGGCATTGTATTTTTCCTCATCCATCAGGCCATCGAGGTCTGTTTCATCATTGATCTTGATCTTGAAAATCCAGTTATCCATCGCATTCTCAGCGGTAATGGCTGTGAGGTCTTCGAGCATTCCAGAATTCACGTCGGTGATTTTTCCGCTTGCCGGGCTGTAGATTTCAGAGGCAGCCTTTACCGATTCAAAAACAGCTGCTGCTGCGCCTTTATTGACAGACGCACCAACTTCAGGAAGCTCGATAAAAACTATATCTCCAAGTTGCTCGACGGCATGTGGTGAAATGCCAACGGTTCCAGTGTCACCTTCAAGTTTTATCCATTCATGGTCTTCCGTATATCTCAGCATTTTTTCTCCATATATGCTTGTCTGATACCTATGCGGTTTAGTTTAGGTTTTTTTTCCCCGAAAATACCGGTGTGGCACAAGCGGCAGGGCGGCGACGGCAATGGGGGTCTGTTTTCCTCTGTTGTCTGCAGCCAGCATGGTACCTGCAGCGGCCAGCGGTACTGCAACAAATCCAAGTGCAGCCGGTCGATTTAGGCTGGGGGAAAAGCCGCCGGAAGAGATATGCCCGACACGCTGACCGTTATGCAGAAGCTCGGTACCTTCACGCACAGGGCGTCCACCTTCCGGAAGCAGACCAACAAGCTGGCGTTTCGGCATATTTGTCAGTTCATTGATAATTCGGCTGGCACCCGGAAAATCAGCTTTATCACAGCGCCGTTTAGAGAGTGCAAACCGAAGACCGGCCTCGACCGGCGTGGTACTCTCGTCAAGTTCGTGCCCCCATAAAGGAAGACCGGCCTCCATGCGGAGAGTGTCGCGGGCACCAAGCCCTGCTAACACTACATTGTCGTCCGAAAGTAAGGCCTCGGCAAACCTCACAGCGTCGACTGCCGGTACAGAAATTTCAAAGCCATCCTCACCGGTATATCCGGAGCGGGTGATAGTTACCGCCGAGCCAAGCAGCTCAAACTGCCGGATTTGCATGAACGTAAAGCCATTTAGATTCAGGCCAAGGTTTTCCAGTACGGTCGAGGATGCCGGCCCCTGCAAGGCAAGTAACGCCTGATTTTCAAGCACGAACATCACGGTGTTGGTGTCGAGGTATCCACGTAGGTGCGCAGTATCGTGTTTTGCCCTGCCAGCGTTGACCACCAGTTGGAGGGAATTATTAATGCGGGCGATCATCAAATCGTCCAGTATCCCGCCGTCAGCATTTAAAAACAAAGAGTAACGGACCCGCCCTTCGGTAATTGCGCCAACATCGGTTGGTGTGAGTTTTTCGAGCAGCGCTTCGGCTCCGGCTCCCTCTAGGGTAATTTGCGCCATGTGCGAGACATCAAATAGGCCGCAGCTTCGGCGTGTTGCAATATGTTCCGCTTTAATGCCAGAAGTATACTGCACCGGCATGTCCCAGCCGGCAAAAGCCACCATGCGACCACCGTTGTCGATATGAAAGTCGTAAAGCGGGGTTTTTAAGGTTTCCAACAGGTTTCGAGCCTCTCAAGATCCACAACATCGCGCCGGTACCGCTACCGATACCAGACCCCTCTGTCGCTGAACCTGAGAGATTAGCCGCATTATCTGGGTTTAAAAAATCCCTGATCTACTTCAGCATACCGTAACGTTGCCATGCAGAGGCTGCGGTTTTCCCCTTCGGTGGGCATACTGCCGTGCCACTTTCCAGAGTGCTCACA
>JAOMCN010000007.1 GCA_028345065.1 Rhodospirillales bacterium | reverse complement strand
AGTGACTGCGTCATTCAGCTGTCCTAGTTCTTGGAGTGCAACTCCTAGATTGTTATGCGCCTCTGCATAATCAGCCTTGATAACGATAGCCTTGTGGTAGCATGCCACCGATTTATCCAGCAACCCCAGTTCTCTGAATGTTGCGCCAAGGTTGTTGTGAGCCTCTGCGTAATCAGATTTTATGGAGAGAGCCCTGTGGTAACTTGTAACGGCCTCATCCAGCTTTCCCAGACCTTTGAGCGCGTTCCCCAGATTGCTGTGGGCCTCTGCAAAATTGGGCTTGAGATCAATAGCCTTCTTTATGAGACCAACAGCACGCTCGTTATCTCCTACTTGGTGAGCAATCACACCAAGCAGATGAAGAGCGTCAGCATGATTGGGGTTGGTTTCTAGTATCTGTTCATAAATGGTCCCAGCCTTCGACAAGTCACCCACAGTATGGTGATGAACGGCGATGACCAAGGCTTGCTCGAGAGTTATAGTTTGTTCCTCGGAAAAATGGTTTTCTCTACTCATAATTGGCACATTTTTCCTTACATTATAACTCTCAGCTTATTTTTTTGTGCCGGTTAGATCAACTGACTGTTGACTCCGGGGTACATGAGCCAGAAGATTACAACGCGATGACCGAACCTTGTCAACTCTCAGCTACCGAAATGGTACTTCGTCTGAAAGCGGGTGATTTAACACCCCAGATGATCGCCGTATCTTGCATCAATCGGATCACCAACCGTGATGATGATGTTCGCGCCTGGGCTCATTTTGATCGGGGTCAAATTTCGGCGACCGTCAAATCATTACCTCCTGGTCCCCTTTTTGGCATTCCAGTGGGGGTAAAAGATATCATCGAAACCAATAACATGCCGACCGAATATGGATCAAAGATTTATGCCGGTCATCAGCCGGATGCCGATGCTTCCTGTGTTGCTAGCATCAAGGCAGGAGGCGGTATTGTTATGGGTAAGACTGTTACAACGGAGTTCGCTTGGCGACACGCGAACCAAACCCGAAATCCTCATAACCCGCGGCATACTCCTGGTGGCTCTTCAAGCGGTTCTGCTGCCGCGGTAGCCGATTTTCAGGTCGCCCTTGCTCTCGGCACTCAGACAGCGGGATCCGTCATTCGACCTGCAGCTTTTTGCGGCGTTGTAGGATTCAAGCCAACCTACGGTCGCTATCCCATAGAAGGAGTAAAGCAACTCTCACCCAGCCTCGACACGGTCGGACTGTTCGCACGATCAGTCAGTGATATTGCGTTATTCGACACAGCTTTGACCGGCGTTAGGCACGAACTGGTATCCGGTCCACCTAAACTAGCTGTTTTCGTCCCTTTTTCTGACCGGCTGGAGGAAGCGGGAGCCAAAGCAATTGAAGATGCCGCTCGTCGTCTATCCGCTGCGGGTGCCATCGTCACAGAGGTTCAGTTTGAATCTACCTTCGATGACATTGCTGCCGCCCATGAAACCATTATGATTGGGGAAATTGGCCGAGCACTATATTACGAACTCGAGAACTTTCCAGATAGTTTGGATGATTATTATCGGGATAATATTGCCCGCGGGGCATCCATTACCGAAGGCGAAATTACTGACGCCCGGACTGCCGTGGCCATGGCCCGCAAGAGTGTGACATCGCTATTCGAAAACACTGACCTAATTTTAACTCCACCTGCTAGCGGTCCGGCGCCCGAAGGGCTCGAATTCACCGGTGATCCATTATTCAACAAGATTTGGACTGCACTGGGCTGGCCTTGCCTAGCCCTACCGACCACGAAACATATGAATTCTCTCCCACTCGGCATTCAAATGGTGTCGCCCCAGAGCGAAATATCAGCATTTCTAGCCAACGCCGCGTGGGTCGAAATGACGCTCAACCAATAATATTTTCTGAACCTTGCCGTTATAACGGTGTTTTGAAAAATCAATCTCGGAAACTTATGAAAGATTGGGGTGCAATCGGGGGTTTAAAACCCGGACCCGCTGATTAAGAGCCAAGAAAAAGCGATGAATTCTAAAAATTTGAGCGTCAGAAATATGTCTAGCGGCGATAAGGAAAGACCCTCTAACTAATTGAAATTATAGGGATGGACGACGATATAAGTACTAAGGTATAAGAACAGCGGCACCCGTCAGGCGTCCGGTGCGGAGAGCTTCCAACGCCGCGTTTGCTTCATCAAGTGGAAATTTTTCAACCGTAGTTTTTACCGGAATCTTTGGTGCCAACTCCAAAAATGCTGCCGCGTCCTGACGCGTTAAGTTTGCTACTGAGCGGAGACTGCGTTCTCCCCAGAGAACCTCATACGGAAAATTTGGGATATCCGACATGTGAATCCCACCACAAACAACACCCCCCCCTTACGAACTGACCGCAATGCAGTGGGCACCAAAGCGCCAACGGGAGCGAAAATGATTGCCGCATCAAGCTCTTTTGGAGGAGCGTGGTCAGAGCTTCCGGCCCATATGGCCCCTAGATTCAACGCAAATTGTTGAGCAGCCTTATCACCGGAACGTGTAAACGCGTATACGTCGCATCGCTTATGTAGGGCCAGCTGAGTAACGATATGTGCTGCCGCTCCAAATCCAAAAATTCCAATGCTTTCCGCACCCTCCCCGACCATGGACAGAGATCTATATCCAATTAAACCGGCGCACAATAAAGGGGCTGCTTCAACATCTGAATATTAATTTGAGATAGGGAAGCAAAAATGTGCCTCGGCGACAGCCATATCTGCATAGCCTCCGTCGATCTGGTAGCCAGTGAAACCCGGTTCGTCGCATAGATTTTCATCTCCAGAAACACAATAGGAGCAATGTCCACAGGTACGACCTAGCCATGGAATGCCGATCCTGTCACCCTCTTTGAAGTTGTCGACACCCCGGGCAATTCCGATCACGGTACCGACGATTTGATGGCCCGGGATAATTGGCAACTTTGGTTCTGTAAGATCGCCGTCAACAACGTGTAAATCGGTACGACAAACACCACAGGCGGTGACCCTTACCAGAACCTTGCCAGGGCCAGGTATCGGATCCTGTTTTTCTAGGAGTCGAAGTGGCATCCCGGGTCGTTCTAGAACCATGGCTCTCATGGCTTTATCATAGGCCAATGGATCGTTCCTCGGCAATAAGGCGAGGTTATTTTGGGAGATCGAGCCTTTTCTAGTTACAGTAGTTTTGAAAATTAAAAACTTTTCAAGTAGCCCCCAATCTGAGGAACTTCTGACGGCGAATAATGACGGGACTGCGGGGCTCGGGTCTGACGACTGGTGTCAGGCTGAGAATTTTCGATAGTGATAGAATAATTTTGTAATGATTACATGAAGTGGAAAAAATTAAAGTTAGTTTGTGGGTGAGAGTTCTTCCGTGAGATCTAGAACTTGATCTAGTTGCCGATTATCATGGAGCATAGATGATCAAAATGGCACCAATTATCAGAACGGTATGCTGTCAGAATATCGGAACAACATCTCAGCGCACAGCGATTCTAACATCATCCACCTGGTTAAATGGTTCGAACTTATCAAAAAAATCGGCAACGCGGGAATTATCTCCGTCGGCCACAATGCTCCCGGCTTCAAGAGCTTCTCTGAACGTGATTTGACCAAATATCCATTTAAGTAAAAAGGTTCTGTCAAATTTTATAGTCGTGTCACACACTGTAGGTGGCAACTCGTAGAATTGGCAAACACCCCCACGGATTTCTAGTGCACACGACTCTTTTGAGTCAGTGGTTTCCAACGCGACGCACATGTGCGTGTCCCACGATACTTCCGGCTTCAACCGTACCGTCATCACCTTGAGTATGCCGCTTAACGGAAATCCCTGAACTTGGTCCGGTGAACCTACCACCATACCTGCCTTTCCGAGGTCCAAATCTCCGTCCAGTTCCATTGCTGAACTTAACGCCCAATTGCGCCAGGTAGCGTTTTTCTGTTCATACGCCCAACAACGCAGAGCCTCCGCTTTCAATTCACGTGCCTCTGTATCGTTGTGATCAACGCGTATGAGCCAAGTTAATAATTCAGCAGCCCACTGGGCATCACCATCCGAAAGTGCGCTTTGGGCGGCCGCGATCAGCTTGTTTCGGCCACCCATCATTTTGATATAGCGCGAGGCTTTTTCCGTCCAAGGTGTCGGATCCAGAGAAACAGGGTCACCCTGATACCACCCAAGATATCCCGCGAAAATTGCTGGAATGGCGTGCTTGTAGGAGCCATAAAATTCTCCCAGCCATGGATGGTTTCGCAACCTATCCGGCATGGTGACAACCTCTTTAATTTCATCCGGAGTGTAACCTTTGTTCATATAGCGGAGAGTTTGATCATGAACAAATTGTACTGCATCGCGATAATCAATCATAAGCTGGTCAATTTTTTTGGCTCCCTTAACCGCGTGACCGTGATGAGGAATTAGAACCTCGGCTTTAAAGTCCCGCAAACGATCCACGCCGTTTGCCCAGGTCATCGGATTCCGAAACCTCGTGCCACGGAGAGCGTAGATGTTAGGAAAGTTTTCGTAGATTGCGTCGGCCGACAGCAACGTTTGTTGGCTGGGCAGCCAAACAGCGCATTGGTCCTCTGTTTCAGATGGAATAGCGTGAATCTCAAACTTTATGCCACCGGTTTCACCTTCATAAAATTTTTGGAAGGTTTTGGTGGGAGCCACAAATGTTCGCCGGCCGGGACGCTGGGGTGGACCGAGACCAGCGCCAACGGTGCCGTTTTCCCCGATCGGCAGGCGCATACCAAACTGGTAGATGGCGCGGCGACCAAGAATGGGGGCAATTAATCCCACATCTCTAATGACGTGCTCTGTGAGGTCTTCTTGAGCAATAACCTCGACGCTACCCGCAGTTAACTCCTCATCAGAGACAAATGCCTTGGTTCCACTCACATGATCAGCGTGGAAATGAGTATAAATTATTGTTTTAATTGGCTTTTTTGTAATATTTTTAAACTCGGCTGCAACAATCTCCGCAGTTTCCATGTTGGTCAACGTATCGACCAGGATACAAGAGGTATCCCCCTCTATTAGTGTGCAGTTGGAAACCGAAAAACCAAACGCGAAATGTATATGACCATTTAACGTATAAATCTCTGGCTTCATTGCATCCTGATGACGGGCGAGTTCTGGATGTACCGAGGGGCGGCTCTTATCCACAATAATTCTCCGAATGGTCTAGATGGCACCAATACCACTCATTATCAAAATAGCAAAATTTTCGGGCTTGAGATCTAGCCCGCAGCCGCCATACGAAAGACCCTCTTCCACCAAAGGGGGAGGTAATACCAGATAAAAACATCATTTCTGTTACCCAATGTGTTAACACGAAAGGAAATTGGATTAGACATGATTTATCTAACCCACTGAAAAGGTTGGTAGCGGAGGAGGGACTTGAACCCCCGACACGCGGATTATGATTCCGCTGCTCTAAACCAGCTGAGCTACTCCGCCAAAAATCTACCCTTTAGTTCAATATCCATATATTTTGAAAAATCTTTATCGCGTCTACCCCTAAAGAGTATGGGTATATATTTTTCAGCCCTGAAAGTGTCAAGCATCCACCCCAGCGTTAAAGCTGACCCCAATATTTTTAAATTTTTTCAGTACTTCGTTACCAAATTTTTTTTCCAACCTCTGCGCCTCAATTGGTGGCATCTCTATATCGTTGAAATCGTCCTCGGTTTCGCCGGTAATCCAGACTAAAAGACGTGCCGTCTTATCTGACACGTTGGTAAAATCTCGAACCACACCTGGCGGCACGGCGATCATATCATATTGTTCCAAGAAGGTTTGGTTCTCCCCTTCGTCTCCCCAACGGATACGGAACCTTCCATCAAGACAAAAAAACGTCTCATTGGTTCTATGGTGGGCATGCAGTAGGGGGCGATCCCCAGGCGGACATTCGGCTATGATAACACTCATCTTATCCTTGGTTACGACTGCCGGCTGATGAGCCATCGGTCCTCCTTGACACTCGGGAGACATCAACAAATAAAGTGTTTTAGCCGTCAACATCTCGTAAGCCTCTTTGGGGATTTCATCCTCTTCCGAATAACTATTACTCTGCGGTGTAATCTGACTGAAGCGCGCGACACGGCTCTCCATTTCCTCAAGGGTAACGGTGATTGTTTTCATAACGTCTCCTATCGTTAACCATTTCAGGGCAAATGTTTAATCTGAATTAAATCAGGCTAGATGGGTAGTGTCTAAGCATTTGCTAATCCAGCCACCACCTAACACGCGCGTACCCAAATAAAAAACGCATGCCTGTCCTGGTGAAATACCGGCTTGAGGTTCATGCAGAACAACTTTTACCTCTCCCCCGGAAAGGCGAGAAATTCGCGCAGGTACTGGGGTTTGCAAAGACCGCAACTTAACATCCAGCTCGACAAAACTGTCAGTGAGGGGGGTGTCGCCTATCCAATTTACCTCTCGTAGCAACACTGTGTCTTCCAGCAACGCCTCGTACGGGCCAACAATTACTTTTCTATTCGCAACCTCCAGACGAATTACATACAGGGGGTCGCCCCCCCCTATACCCAACCCACGACGCTGGCCAACTGTGTAATGAATGATACCTTTATGGCGGCCTAGGACCTTGCCATCCAAATGCACGATGTCCCCAGGTTCCACACCATTAGGCCTTAATTTTTTGACGACATCCGCATAATTACCATTGGGGACAAAGCAAATATCCTGACTGTCCGGTTTATTAGCCACGGTAAGTTCAAGTCTTTCGGCCTGTGCTCGCGTTTTATCTTTAGTCATACTACCAAGGGGAAAGCGAAGAAATTGAAGCTGCTCCTTCGTTGTTGTGAATAGGTAATAGCTTTGATCCTTGCCTTCAACTGCGCCACGATGTAACTCTGCGCCATTTGGACCTTGGATCCGCTGGATGTAATGACCAGTGGCTAGGACATCCGCTTGAAAATTCTTTGCCCGAGCCAGCAAATCACGGAACTTTACAGTTTGGTTACATTTTATGCAGGGGACTGGCGTCTCGCCACGGAGATAACTATCGGCAAAATCATCCATTACCTCTTCACGAAACTGATCCTCATAATCAAGCACATAGTGTGGAAAGCCAAGCTTTGAAGCTACACGTCGTGCGTCGTAAATATCCTGGCCGGCACAACAACTGCCTGGTCTGGCCAAGGCTGTCCCGTAATCATATAGCTGGAGGGTAATACCAATAACATCGTAACCCTCTTCTTTCAGAAGCGCCGCCGTCACCGAGCTGTCAACGCCGCCTGACATTGCTACTACGACACGAGTACCCTCGGGCTTTTTATTCAATCCAAGCGAGTTCATCTTGAAACCATTATGGTAACGGCTCCCTCTGATACAATTATCAAACAATAACCTCCATAGCCATCTCCCAGAAAGCCACCTCCAGTTGAGTAGCCTGTCCAAAGGTCTTGGACAATGCCCTAAATCGACCTTCCCCAGCTTTCAATACGAATAATCTTTCTAACTGCTCAATTTCTTCGGCCGCAATATTCTGGTAATCTTCTGACGCATACATATCAATCCATGCAGAATACTTATTTGATTTATCGGCGGGAGCAAGTTTACGGCCTAACTCGGCGTACCCGATTATACAGGGAGCAAGCGCAACGTGGAGATCTAAAAGATCACCCGCCACTCCCTTTTCTAAAACAAATCGGGTGTAAGCCATAGTTTCATTTGATTCGGGGAGCCCTTCCATATCAACCTCACTCAATCCCCAATTGGTACAAAACTGAACATGCAGATCCATCTCAACATTCAGAATAGCAGACAGACCAAAGAAGGCCTGACGGACATCAGCAAGTGTTTCAGATTTATACGCTGCTAAAGCATATGCGCGTGCGAGATGGATCAAAAAAAGATAATCTTGGCCAAGGTAATGTTGGAAACACCTTTTAGGCAAGTCTCCCACTCCCAATTCTCGGACAAATCGGTGCCCAATATAACGAGACCATATATCCTGATTATCAGATTTTAGGCGTTCGAATAATGCCATGTTTCAGAACATCATATTCCTGGTCTCTACCGGCAACCTAACCACTAGCCCATCCAAATATTTTGTCAAAATTATTTGGCATCCAAGGCGGGAAGTTCGGGTCAAACCGTAGGCTAAATCAAGCATATCATACTCTTCTTCGCTGGCAGGCTTGAGTTTGTCATACCATTCCGTGTCGACGATAAGATGGCATGTCGAGCATGCCATGACGCCCTCACACGCACCTTCAATTTCTATAGCATTATTGTGTGCAATCTGAAGAAGTGTTGCCCCCGCCTCGGCATTGACTTCTTTTCTTTTGCCATTTTGTTCAACAAATATAACATTAGGCATTGCCCGATTAACCCCTTAATTCAAGGAATCCAGACGTCTCTGGCGCTGAACCAAACCTAAAAAGTATGAAGATAATAATTACCGGGGTCACCAAAAATACACCCGCCGTTAAAGAAGAGACAAAGTGTGATCGATGTAAGAAGCTAACAAAACCGCGCTAGTAAAAGTCCTCATTCCCTTCTCCAGCTGCTAAATTCGCCCCTCAAACAGCAAATGATTCACCACAACCGCAACGGCTGGTTTCATTTGGATTCTCAAATACAAATCCCGACTGCAGTTTACTTTCAACGTAATCCAAATTTGATCCGAAAACGAACATCATAGCCAATGGATCAATGAAGATTTTGATACCTTCTTGTTCCATAACCTCTTCAAGTGGGCGTACTTCCTCAGCATATTCCACCTGGTACATATGACCGGAACACCCGGTATTGGTAACTCCAATTCGAAGTCCTAATACTGACTTGTCGGCTCGTTTCATAAGAGTTTTTACTCTAAGGATTGCAGATTCTGTCAAAGTAATGGGCGGAGAAGCTGTGTTCATACTACAAAACTTTCAATACATTCCTAAGGCTAATTTGGCGTCTTCTGACATTTTTTCTGTGTCCCAAGCTGGATCCCAGACAAGTGTCACTTCAATCTCTCCAGTTCCTTCTACGGATGCAGCGGCGTCTGCTACCTGTTGAGGTAGGATACCAGCTACTGGACACCCAGGTGCAGTAAGTGTCATTACCAGTTTAATATCTCCGTTGATCTCGATATTAATTTCATAAATAAGACCCAACTCATAAATATCTACCGGTATCTCGGGGTCGTACACCGTCTTCAGCGCATTTCCTATCTCTTCCTTTGACGCTAACTCTGTTCCTGGCTGCAACGGATTACCAGCTCGCGCGACCACACCGGTTTCCGGAACATCACCGTCCATGGCCTGGTGTTCGTCCCATGGACTTGGAGCATAAACCGGATCCTGGGTCTCCATTGAAGACTGAGGTTGCTTGAGGAGTTCGGACTCACTCTTCACCACAACAATATCCTCTTCTACCGGTTCACTTTTTTTTCGTCCAAAAATGTTAAATGCGCCCCACATTCAAGCTCCTATCATTCAGTACTCGTTTCACTATCACCTGACACTGCCGCATTCATGGTATGCCAGCTTAACGTCGCACACTTTACCCTCATTGGAAACTGGCGCACACCCGACATAACACGAAGTTTGTCCACGTCGTGGGCAAACTCGTCCTGCGGAAACTCTTCTATCTCACCTGTACACAGTTTATGAAACTTGTCGAACAAATATTGTACCTGAGAAACTGTCTTGCCGGACACGATTTGTGTCATCATAGAGGCTGATGCCATCGAGATTGCGCAACCTCTACCCTCAAAAGCTGCGTCGCGGATAAGTCGATCTTCATCTACCTTCAGATACACTGTTAGGCGGTCACCACACAGGGGATTATTGCCTTGCGCCTCACAATTGGCATCTTCGAGTTGGCGAAAATTCCGCGGGTTTTTTCCATGATCCAGTATTACTTCCTGGTAAAGCTCTCTCACATCGTCATCCATTATGAGAATATTTCCTTTACATAATTGAGACCTTCCACAAGCGCATCAACATCGTTCTTATTATTGTACATACCAAAGGATGCCCGGGTTGTGGCAGCAATTCCAAGCCAATCCATCAGAGGTTGGGCGCAATGGTGCCCTGCCCGGACCGACACACCCCGACTATCGATTATTGTCCCTATGTCATGAGGGTGCACCTTATCCAAGGTAAAGGAGATAATTCCGGCCTTATGCTGCGCCTCGCCGTAAATTGTTATCCCATCAACCTCGTTGAGTCGTTCTGTGGCATAGGCGAGTAATTCCTGCTCATGTGCAGAGATGTTTTCGACCCCGATTCCATCCACATAGTCAATAGCTGCAGCCAGTCCAGCAGCCTCTACAATGGGTGGCGTACCAGCTTCAAATCTCGCAGGAGCGTCGCGGTAAGTAGTTTTTTCGAATGTCACTCGTTCAATCATGTCACCGCCGCCCTCGTAGGGCGGCATGGTGTTTAATAAATCCTTCTTTCCGTAGAGGACACCAATGCCCGATGGACCATATAGCTTATGACCAGTGAAGGCATAAAATTCCGCATCTAAATCCTGAACATCTACACGGGTATGAACTATACCCTGCGCACCATCAATTAAAACTGGGACATCCCGCTCGTGAGCTAGATCAATAACCTTTTTAATGGGCACGATAGTGCCCAGTACGTTTGAAACGTGAGTAAGGGACACTAACTTTGTTTTGTAGCCAAACATTTCAGCTAACTGATCTAACAGTAGGTTACCTGCTTCATCAATCGGCGCGACCTTGAGTTCAATACCGATTTCGTCACGAAGCAATTGCCATGGGACAATATTAGCATGGTGTTCCATTTGACTTATAATGACTTCGTCCCCACGCTGCAGGAATCTCCGACCGTAGGAATGAGCCACTAAGTTAATAGCCGCGGTTACATTGTGGGTAAAAACAATTTCATCATCGGACCTAGCATTGATATACCTAGCAACTGTTTTACGGGCCCCTTCGTAGTAATCGGTTGCCGCTTGGCTCAGGGTATATGCTCCACGGTGCACATTCGCATACGACCGCCGATATACGTCATCCATACACCGTAAAACGCACTCCGGCTTCTGGGCACTTGCACCACTATCAAGGAATGCAAGTGGATAGCCGTTAATTTCCGAAGCCAAGATGGGAAAATCTGCTCTGATCGCATCTACATCGTAATTGGAACGCTGCAGATCAATATTGGAAGGGGTTGCATCCATTGCTTAATCTGCCTGTATCCAGTCGGAAATTCGCCGGCTGAATGTATCGGTGAGTTCGCCCAAGTCAAATTTGTCAATGACTTCCGATAAGAAGCTTTCCACCAAAATAGATTTTGCCTGGGCATAGGGTATCCCCCTTGACCGCAAATAGAACAATTCCTCCTCATCCAGTTCCCCCACTGCAGAACCATGGGAACATTTAACATCATCGGCATAAATTTCGAGCTGAGGTTTGCTATTTACTTCTGTACCTGGAGACAGCAGTAGCGTTTTGTTGGTAAGCTGCCCATCACTACCGTCTGCACCTTCATGAACATTTATATTCCCTTGAAAAACACCGCGGGCCTTACCGCCTAGAGCTCCTTTAAACAATTGTTCACTTTTTGTATGCGGCATTTCATGCTCGATCAGTACGGTATGGTCCACATGTTGTCCATCATCGGCCATGTATATTCCACCAAGTTTAGTTTCGGCACCACTAGCTGATAAATGAATGCGAACATCATTTCGTAATAGCTTGCCGCCGTCCGAGAGTACAAGACTGGTGTAGTTGGCGTCCGAGCCAACCCTGACGCCAGTGCTGGCAACACCTATTGCCTCAGGTCCGTCTGCAAATATGCGATGGTGTTGAAGGTGGGAACCTTGATCAACGAAAATTTCTGTTCCGGAATTTACGAAATATGAGCCTGCGTTCTGACCTGTACAATGTTCAATAATAGTTGCCCGGCTCAGCTGGTCCAATAAAATGAGGTTCCGTGGATGGTAAGCGATAGCCTGTCCGTCAGTCCGGCCAACGTTCAGTATTTGAATAGGCTTAGTTAGTTGTACTTTGCTGAGCAGGATGACATAGCCATCTGCCATATGGGAAGCATTGAGTGCCAAAAGGGGGCCGTCCTTGGAAGTTGCTATCCTACCAAGGTGGGTCTCCAAAAGCTCACTATGAGAAACTAATGCCTCCGAAAGAGAGCCTATGAAAGCACCTTCTGGAAAACCGCTCATTTCTGATAAATCATAATTAAACTTGCCATTAACTATTACCAGCTTGTAGGAGTCACCGCTCGTCAGCCACGAGAGTTCACCAACTTCATAATCCTCTGCTACTTTTTGCCAATCAAGGCGTTCAAGTTGCTTAAGGCTGGTGTATCTCCATGCCTCATTACGTAAAGTGGGCAAACCCACTTTGGAAAAATCTTCTATACCGCACTTTTTCAACGACAAGAGCCACGGCAACTCCGTTTCAGATATGGAGCATGCGTCAACAAATGACTGGCTTGTAGCAGAAAGTTTGTTCATTTTTAGTGATCCACTCCCTAGGCAGCGTCTGCCGTGTACCTTGAGTAACCCTCCTGCTCAAGTTCCACCGCAAGCTCCTTACCGCCTGACCTCACAATCTTACCATCAGCCAAAATATGTACTTCATCAGGAACGATATGATCGAGAAGCCTTTGATAATGCGTAATAACAAGCATAGAACGATGCGGCGAGCGCAACGCCGTTACCCCCTCGCCGACTATACGCAGAGCGTCAACGTCTAAGCCACTGTCAGTTTCATCGAGAACGGAAAGTGTCGGCTTAAGGACCGCCATCTGTAATACTTCATTCCGTTTTTTTTCGCCGCCCGAAAAACCAACATTGACGGCACGCTTTAGCATGTCATCAGTGATATTGAGCATCTTAGTTGTTTCGCGCACGAATTTTAAAAAATCCATTGCATCCAGCTCGTTCTCTCCCCGATATTTTCGCACCGCATTAACCGCAGCTTTTAGGAAGTTCATTGATGAGACGCCAGGAAGCTCCACCGGATATTGAAACGCAAGGAACACCCCTTCCCCGGCCCTTTCCTCTGGTTTCATTTCCAATAGGTTTTTATCATTATACAAAACCTCACCCTTGGTAACCTCATATCCATTCCGGCCAGCAAGGACATAAGATAGAGTGCTCTTACCAGAACCGTTAGGACCCATGATCGCATGAACCTCACCAAACCCCATAGCGAGATCTATGCCTTTCAAAATTTCTTTTCCATCCACGGTTGCGTGCAGGTTCTTAATCTTCAGCATTATAAATATTCAATTCCGTATGGTTATTTAAGATCAGCCAACACTGCCTTCAAGGCTAATGCCAACCAGTTTTTGGGCTTCCACAGCAAACTCCATAGGAAGTTCTTGAAGAACTTCCCGACAAAACCCATTCACAATCAAAGCTACGGCGTCTTCTTCTGCTATCCCGCGTTGGCGACAATAAAAAAGCTGGTCATCCGCTATTTTAGAGGTCGTAGCCTCGTGTTCCACTCTCGCTGAGGGGTTCTTACTTTCGATGTAGGGTATAGTATGGGCACCACATTCCTTGCCTATGAGAAGCGAATCGCACTGGGTAAAGTTTCGACCGCCATCTGCCTTGGGCATCATCTTTACCAAACCACGATAAGTACTTTGGGATTTTCCGGCTGAGATACCTTTAGCGATAATCCGAGATGACGTATTCCTTCCAAGATGGATCATCTTTGTACCCGTATCGGCCTGTTGGAAGTTGTTTGTAATCGCAACAGAATAAAACTCTCCTACAGAATTATCCCCTTGTAGAATACAACTTGGATATTTCCACGTTATGGCGGAACCAGTTTCAACCTGGGTCCATGATATTTTCGAGTTTTTACCGCGGCAAGCACCCCGTTTTGTGACAAAATTATAGATGCCTCCAACGCCATTTTCGTCACCCGGGTACCAATTCTGCACCGTAGAGTATTTGATTTCTGCATCGTCCTTGGTAACTAACTCCACTACTGCTGCATGAAGTTGGTTTTCGTCCCTCATTGGTGCAGTGCAACCTTCTAAATAGCTCACATAAGACCCTTCTTCGGCAATGATCAACGTGCGTTCGAACTGGCCTGTATTTGCTGCATTGATGCGAAAGTAGGTGGACAGTTCCATGGGACACCTCACTCCTTTCGGAATGAATACAAAGGAACCATCCGTAAACACGGCCGAGTTCAAAGCGGCAAAGTAGTTGTCTGCGGTAGGTACAACAGAACCCATATACTTCTGAACCAACTCTGGATGATTTTTTACAGCTTCAGATATCGGACAAAATATGACGCCATGCTCAGCTAATGTTTCTTTAAATGTCGTCGCTACAGATACGCTATCGAAAACCGCGTCAACAGCTACGTTTTTAACACCGGCTAGAACCTCCTGCTCATGGAGTGGAATACCCAGCTTTTCATAAGTGGCCAAAAGCTCTGGATCAACTTCATCAAGGCTTTCGGGTCCTTCATCACCACTTTTGGGTGCCGAATAATAATAGGCGTCATTATAGTCTATCGGAGGATAACCAATTTTAGCCCAATCCGGTTCATCCATTGTAAGCCAGTGACGATATGCTTTAATACGCCACTCCAGAAGCCATGCTGGTTCTTCTTTTTTGGCAGAAATAAACCTGACAATATCTTCGCTAAGGCCTTTAGGTGCAAATTCAGAGTCGATATCAGTAACAAAACCATATTTATACTTTTCAACCGATTTTACTTGGTCAACTGTTTCATTTATGGCGGGCATACTATTTATACCTTTTTAATTGAATTATAGTTCATTCGGCTGCAGCAATTATCTTTCGCCCTTGACGGACTTTAACAACCGCCTCGATTAAACTATTGGTAGCAAAATCTAATTCTTCATCAGTGTTAAAACGGCCTAGCCCAATCCGGAGACTGGCTTCAGCCATCTCGTTGGAAAGCCCCAAGGCTTTCAATACGTGAGAGGACTCCTCAGATGCAGACGTACACGCCGAACCCGAAGATAGGGCCAATCCAGGTAAAGCAGCCATTACGCTTTCAGCGTCTACATCCTCAATACTAATGCACAGATTACCGGGCACCCGATGTTTAATTGTCCCATTTAAGTGCAAACCTGATAATTCACGATTTAAGTTTCCCCAGATCCTGTCCCGTTGGTTTTTTAACCTTAATGATTCAGCCGCCATCTCTACCTTCGCAATTTTGAGGGCGTGACCCAGACCAACACATAGTGGCGGTGGAAGGGTGCCAGATCGTAGGCCGTTTTCCTGCCCTCCTCCGTTGAACATCGGCTCTAGACGGACACGCGGGGTTTTTCTCACGTAGAGCGCCCCAATACCCATAGGTCCATATATCTTATGTGCAGTAAGGCTAAGGAGATCGACCTTCATATCGTCTACATTGACGGAGATTTTACCGACAGCTTGAGCGGCATCAGTGTGTAAAAAGACCTTGTTTTCTCGACAGATGGCACCAATTTCCGACATTGGCTGAATAACACCAATCTCATTTTGTACAGTCATAATTGATACCAAGATGGTTTGATCTGTAATAGCCTTTTTCAATTCGTCCAAATCAATTAGGCCATCCACCCCAACATGTAAGTAAGTAACGTCAAAACCTTCTCTCTCCAGTTGGAAAGCCGAATCTAAAACGCACATATGTTCAGTTACACAGGTGATAAGGTGTTTTCGACGACTTTTATAAAAACGGGCAACGCCTTTGATGGCTGTGTTATTAGACTCTGTAGCACCAGAGGTGAAAAAAATTTCATTCGCCTTCGCGCCAATCAGATCGGCTATCTGTTCACGCGCTATCTCAACCGCTTCTGCCGCTTCCCATCCATAGTAATGACTGGAAGAGTGGGGGTTACCAAACTTCTCACCAAAATATGGCATCATTACATCAACCACCCGCGGATCAACAGGCGTCGTGGAGTGATTATCCAAATAAATTGGTTTACTGCCGAATTTAGTTTCAGTAATCACGCTGCTGTCGCCTTAATTTGGTCGTCAATTCGGGTACTAAAATATAAATTCTGCCAAGTGGACAAAAAGGCCTCCACATCTTCTAGTTTACTTCCCCAGCCCAAGCTCACTCTGATTGCCGAAGATGCTTCTGAGTTAGAAACGCCCATCGCTTTTAATACATGGGAAGCCGTCACTTTTCCTGAGGAACACGCTGAACCCGCGCTGACCATTACGCCTTCTAAATCTAAAGCCACCAATTGGGTTATTGCCTCGACACCGGGCATGGAGAAGCAACTCGTATTGGGCAGGCGCTCAACTGATGAGCCGTAAATATTGATTTCAGGTATGATGGACCGGAGCTTATTCTCCATAGTCTCACGCAATTGGACTGTGTTATCCATATTGGTCTTGTTCTCACGAACCAAGTCCGCTGCAATGCCGAAACCAACGATCCCTGGAACATTCTCGGTCCCGGCACGACGGTTTCGCTCCTGCCCTCCGCCCTTCAAACACGGCAAGAAATCAAGTTCCTCGGCTACAATAAGTGCACCAATCCCCTGCGGACCACCCAGCTTATGGGCCGATAGGCTCATCATATCAACGTCTAGGGCCTGCCAATTTACATCGATTTTACCGACAGCCTGGATGGCATCGCAATGAACCAATGCGCCTCGCTCGCGCCCCATGGCGCTGACGTGTTCAATGGGTTGCAGAACTCCTGTTTCATTGTTTGCCAGCATTACTGAAATGATGCTTCCTGCGGAACTTTCAGCGAGCAGGCTTTGCATGTGATCAATGCATATAATACCATCAGAACCTACATTAATAAGCTTAGCCTGCGTGTGTGCGTTTAAGATAGAATCATGCTCTATAGATGCCAAAATCACGCAACCACCACGTCCCTGATTAAGCGCCAAATTATTTGCTTCCGTTCCACCACTTGTAAAGATAACTTGGCTAGGATGAGCATTTACTAAAGTAGCAATCTTTTCGCGCGCTTCCTCGACTAAACTGTTAGCTTTTCTGCCAAGTTCATGCACAGAGGACGCATTCCCACCGATTTTCATCGCCTCTGATACGCCTTCGATAACCTCGGGCCATACGGGTGCCGTGGCGTTATAATCGAGATAAGTACTGACCATTTTCGACTTCTACCGCCTTACTCAGCCGCTTGTATTTTATTACTAAGATTAAACTCTATCTTGTCGGCAGGCAGAATTGTTTGTCTATTGATATTGAAACTGTTTCCGAAACCCAATAAGCGGTCTTCGATAACATCATCTAGCGACACCGAACTCAGAAATGCAAATATATGGTTACCGAGTTCCTCCCACAGATCGTGTGTTAAACAACGGCTCTTATCGGTCCTACAACCTTCCGGCGAGCCAGGTGCGCATCGCGTCGCCTTGATAGGCTCATCAACAGCCACAATGATGTCAGATATTCTCATCTCGGATGGATGGCGCGTCAGCATATACCCACCACCGGGCCCTCGGACACTCTTAACCTGAGCCCCTTTACGAAGTTTCCCGAACAACTGCTCCAGGTATGAAAGAGAAATATCCTGTCTCTCAGCAATGTCGGCGAGTGAAACCGGTCCATTCGCTCCCTGACGGGCTAAATCCACCATTGCCATTACTGCATATCTACCTTTTGTGCTAAGTTTCACCTCCGCACTCCTTCCTTCTAACTACGGGGTAATCTGTTCAAATTTTATAAAACTCAAGTCCCAGAGGAGGATCCAGGAGTGACCATATCGTTATTCTTTTCATTTTCTTCTGCATAAACACCTTTTAATTCATCTTCCAATTCGTGCACCCGACCCGCTAAAGTATTAAGCTGAGACCTTAGGTTTTCAAAACTTTGGAAGATCGGATCCGGCAAATCCTCGGTAGGCGTACCGTAAGCAGTGAAATCGCCAGTCTTTTGTTTCTTCTGACCCATAACAATTTTGGCAGGGATACCGACCATTGTGGCACCCACCGGGACATCTTTAAGAACAACGGCATTCGCGCCTATGCGCGCTTTATCCCCAACCTTAATGGGTCCCAGCACTTGCGCACCCGAACCTACTATAACGTTTTCCCCTAGTGTTGGATGACGCTTACCTTTTTCCAAAGTTGTACCGCCGAGTGTAACGCCCTGATAAAGTGTTACATCATCACCAACCTCAGACGTTTCCCCTATAACAACACCATTTCCATGATCAATAAATAACCGACGACCAATAGTTGCGCCAGGATGGATCTCAATACCGGTAAGGAATTTACCGACATTAGATATAAACCGCCCCATCAGGTTAAAACGACGCCTCCATAGCGCGTTGGCCAAACGATAAAATAGAATAGCGTGATAACCCGGATAACAGAGTATAACCTCTATCCGAGAACGGGCAGCGGGATCTCTGGCCATAAACGAATCCAGATCCTCGACTAATCTACCAATAATACTAATTGTCACCGCTCCATTTTCGCAATAAATTTGAGGACAAGGTCTAAACTAGCCGCTATAACACTTGGTTTTTCGCGTTTAGACACTATATACTTACCAAGCAAAGCTAATTTACCCGACTATATTAGTCAACTATTTTTCTAGATAGATGATGGATGTCCATTATCACAATTTTATAGAATAATTAGATCATAGTGCTGGCCTTTTTAGAACCAGAGAACGGAACTAACTAATATTATGGCTGAAGTTATATTCAACGGACCAGACGGTCGCCTAGAAGGCCGCTACCATCAAAGTAAAAACTCTGATGCCCCAATCGCTATCGTTCTTCATCCTCATCCTCTTCACGGGGGGAATATGAATAACCGTGTTGTATTTATAATGTTCAATAACTTCGTGGAACGCGGGTTTTCGGTTCTCCGTTTTAATTTTAGGGGAGTGGGACGCTCCCAGGGCACATTTGACAATGGAGTAGGTGAACTAAGTGATGCCGCCTACGCATTCGACTGGATGCAGCAATTTAACAGTAACAGTCCATTTTGTTGGATTGGCGGATACTCTTTTGGTGCACTCATTTCTATGCAGTTAATGATGCGACGACCTGAAATTGAAGGGTTTGTTTCCATCTCGCCGCCGGCAGGAACGGAAGATTTTTCTTTCCTAGCACCATGTCCATCTTCGGGTTTAATCATCCACGGCGACAAAGATGCCCATATCTCTTTAGACGCAGTCAAAAAATTATCTCAAAAGCTTGATGGGCAAAAAAATATTTCTGTAAATCTAAGTATAGTTAGAGGTGCCGACCATTTTTATAAAGATAATATGGATAATCTCTCTAAAGAGGTAGCTAGTTATCTTGACAAATCCCTTCCACCTGACAACACGTAATTTATTCTAATTTTTATAACCTATGGATCATGTCGAACCCCCCCCGTGAGTGGTTTACTCACCCCTGTTGTATTCGGAAAGCTAATTGGCAAACCAAGACTACTGCGTATGGCTAAATAGGCAAATGCCTGGGCCTCAATTGCGTCTCCATGCCACCCGACATCGTCTGCAACTAATACCGGTTGATCCAAATTATTGCGAAGCTGAGATAGAATGAATTTGTTATGCTGCCCCCCACCACAGACAATCCATTGGGTAACGGGTCTAGGAAAATGCGTTTGGGATAGCCTAACAGTTTCCGCTGTAAATCTGCCGAGTGTTGCAGCACCATCTTCTAAACTGAAATCTTCCTGAAAACCTACAAAAAATTCGTTCCGGTCCAAAGATTTAGGTGGGTTTTGGTTAAAATATTCGTGATTTAGTAGTCCCTCTAGAGCTTCAAAATTAATGGAACCCCTAGCCGCAATAGCGCCATCGACATCATATTCCCCTGCACCATGTCGCATTACCCAATCGTCGATCAAGGCATTACCGGGTCCAGTATCAAACGCCCATAGTTCTTCTTCGTGGCCGCCAATCCAAGTGACATTTGCAACACCTCCAATGTTTAGAACAGCAAGTGGTCTCTCAAACTGCGCAGCTAATCTGGAATGAAAAATAGGTGTCAACGGTGCACCCTGCCCCCCATGACGAATGTCATTTGAACGAAAATTATTAAATACGGTGATTTTTAGCTTTTGCGCTAAAAGCTCCCCATCCCCAATCTGAACAGAGCGGGACTTTTCCGGATTATGTTCAATAGTGTGGCCATGAAAACCTATTAGATCAATTTTTTCAGGATTTAACTTCTTGCTTTTTAAAAAATCCTGTACAGCGCAATAATGCAGTTCGGTAAGCTCCCTTTCTATTGCGTTTTGATTCGAAGGATCAGAATTAATACGCCTTAGTCGATTTCTAAAACTTTTTGAATATGGATAAGTTGCCCACCCATCCAATAAGGAAAGGGAAAGGCCATTACTTTCAAGATAGGCTACATCAATACCGTCTAACGATGTCCCACTCATCAAACCAACGGCTCTGAAAACTTTTTTTTTCGCCATTTTATCTTATTAATTTCCTGACCGTTGTACCCTCTTAGCGATTGTGCTAAATGTCCGGTGTATAGGCAAGTGACAGCTGGTTTGAACTGCTACTTCTAACAGATTGAAATGCCGAGCTATAAATCCGATTTTGTTAAAACTGTATTTGAACGTGGGTTTGTTCAAGATTGCTCCGATATTGATGCTCTCGACACATTAGCTAACCGCACAATTTTAACCGCTTATATAGGCTTCGACTGCACGGCCCCAAGCTTGCACGCCGGCAGCCTACTGCCAATAATGCTTTTGAGGTGGTTACAAAAGACTGGCCATCAACCAATCGTCCTAATGGGTGGCGGCACGACCAAGGTGGGAGACCCATCTGGCAAAGACAGGGGTCGACAACTGCTGAGCTTAGAAAATATCAATGAGAATATGTTAGGAATTAGGAATATATTCTCAAAATATCTCACATTCGGAGATGCTCCGACAGATGCTATCATGGTCAATAATGCTGAATGGTTGGACAAACTTAATTATATCGATTTTCTGCGCAATTACGGGCGTCACTTTACTATCAATCGGATGCTAAAATTTGATAGCGTAAAGCTACGCCTGGACCGTGAACAGCCCCTTTCATTTTTAGAATTCAACTATATGATTTTGCAGGCCTATGACTTTCTTGAATTGTCGCGACGTTATAATTGCCAAATGCAAATGGGGGGCTCGGATCAATGGGGTAATATTATCAATGGAGTAGAGTTGGGCAGACGTGTCGACCAAACGAGCCTCTTTGGTCTCACTTCACCCCTTCTTACTAGCGCGTCAGGCGCCAAAATGGGGAAAACAGTTGACGGAGCAATTTGGCTAGATAATTCTTCATCTCACTCAGACTTTCAAACTTCAGCTTATGAGTTCTGGCAATACTGGCGGAATATCGAAGACCGTGATGTTGGGCGATTCCTACGGCTGTTCACGGAATTACCACTCGAAGAAATTGTTAAGCTAGAAACCTTAGCAGGCGCAGATCTCAACGAGGCAAAAAAAGTTTTAGCGACCAATGTAACCGCCATGTGTCATGGCAAAATAGCAGCGGATGAAGCGGCTTTAACGGCCCAGCAAACTTTCGAAGCGAGTGGTGCAAGCCTTAATCTCAAAACATATAAACTCGCCTTGTCTGACTTGGAATCAGGTATCAAAGCTTTCGAAATTTTATACTTAACAGGAATGGCAAAATCCAGAGGCGAAGCTCGAAAACTAATCAAAGGTGGTGGATGCCGTTTAAATGATGAAGTTGTGGGAAACGAGGTTCACACCGTCAAAACTAAGGATATTAATAACGATGGAGTGATCAAATTATCAGCCGGTAAAAAACGGCATATGCTAATCCGGCCAGTTTAAATTCCCCAAAACCTTGTCTTCCTAGTTTGGATCGTCAGGGTCACGCCATTCTGTTGCATGTCCATTGGTAGTTTTACCCGGTAAGATTTGGAAAATTTTTCTAAATATGCCTGGCGTAAGTGCTGTTAAGGGATTTGTATTGATTTCCGGACCGTCAATAGGTCCAACCATAGAATATTCTGCAGCAAACAGACTACCACCTTTTTCCCCTCCAGAGAACACTTCTCCAAATAACGGTACTCCCCTTAATGCTCTCCCCAAAAGGCTGTTGATCTTATCCAATGGCGCCACAGATCCCTTTATGTCCAATGTTTCCGCCTCCCAATCAAGATCGCCGCTTGCCGTTATACCCAAACTAAGGCCGCCGGCCTTGGCGTTCTTTAAATAAATTATTCCATTTTCTAATAAAAACGGTGCCTCCAATTCTTCGAATTTGAGCCCTTCTCCATCAAGTTCATCAAGTATACCAGTTATAGATGCGATGCTTAATAGCCTCGCCAAAACGGGTGCGTCAACCAGACGAAACTTATGAATCTTGGCTGTACCCGTAACTTTACTATCTACACTCATATCTTCGAATATCGCTTCAAGTGCCAACTTCCCACCAATTATATCTTTAGAGAAACCAAAAATATCGAGGACCCAACCCGCATCGCTAGATTTAACCTGTAGTTCCCTCTTCCCGGCTTTAGGAGATAGATTTATTTCAAGACTCTTTCTTGAGCCTTTGGGGGCTAAAATATGCTTTTTGGAATTCTTTTCGTCAAAAATGGAATTTAGATTTATATTTGACCAAACGAGGCCATCATTCCAAAGGCGACCGGAAACTTGATGCAAATACTTGCCCTCAGATAATTTTATTCGGTCAATATTTAAACCTATTCGCACTGGTGGACCACGCACGTATTTCCGGCCGTTTGCTTGCTGTTTTTCTAACAATGCCGTCAAATCCAACTCTGGTCCACGGAGGTCGATCTGCCACCCTTTGCCATCACGCAGGACATCCCCGGCAACAACCGTCTCCCCAAAACTCAAATTCCTAAATGTAAACTTGTGAAATACTTTATCTTTTAATTCTGCATCTCCGATAAGCATTAAGTCACCCCCAACAGGAAAAGAAATCCGAGCTTCCTTCAGGCCAATCACGGTGGATACGTCCTCCTTTGCCCCGGGACTAATAACACCTTTCAAGTCAAATTTAAGAATTCCCAGCAATAACCGCTCATCAAGAAGGCTTAAATTTATTTTTCGGGTTTCTCTGAGATTCTTAGAGTTTAATTGACCAGAAACATCAAATTCAGTTCTAAATTCTCCATCACTGCTAATTTTATGTAGAATTTCCCCAGAGGCAGAGAAATCTCCATATTTCAAATCAATAAGGTTAAACTTCAAAAAATTTTTGTCCTCTAATTCCGCGGATCCTTTTAATTTCACCCCGCCTGCCATAACACTCAACGATTGGATTTTCTCAATTCCCGATTCAGAAATAATAGCGGAAAATTCTATTTTAGATTCAACCAATTTTGACTTATGCCAGCCAATTTCAGGTATTGAAATTCGAGTTTCTTTGAGATCAACCACTGTTGTCATTTTTCCTTTACCGATGGAATTGACAACTGCTGTCAAATCAAATTTTAGATTTCCCGACAAATAACGCTCGTCAAAATATCCTGGATCTATATCTAGGCTATTACGAAGATTTTTGGCGCTTAACTGACCTGACAAATCGTATCTACTTCGGAATTCTGCGCTGTCATCAAAGTTCTCTAGCCATTTTAGTTTGACCGGAATATTGTCCAACAACCCCTCACCCTCAATCTTTAAGGTGCTATTATTGGCATTTAACATCAGAGTTGCATTGGTCAACGTCTTCTCAAATGCAACATCGGGGACGTTCCCTCGGATTAATGTAGCCTTCGCAGAGAATACTAATTGGTCTGGGGTCAGTTTCTCTTCAACAATAAATTTAAGGTTGATATCAGTTGAAACCAAACCTTGTACATTTTCAGCCTTAATCCCCATTTTTTTGGCAAACCCGAGCGGTTTGTCATCCAAAAGTTTCACAGCTGATTTAAGGGGTCCGTCAATCTTTAAAGTAATATCTGTATACTGATCTACTTCATCTAGGCCTGTAAATAATAATCGTCCATAACTAAGCTTAAGGTCACCTCGTTGTGCATCATCAAGTTCAATTTCCAACATCCTCTTATCAAACTTAGCGGTCCCACTTGCGCGTGTTGCCTTCAGCATAGGCGAAAAATAATCTACCGTTAGATTATTGAAATTCATGTCACCAATTAGGGAGTCAACCTGCGATCCCGTTGCCTCAGACCAACGACCACTCAATTTTGCCCTAGCAGCAGAAATTGACCCTACTGAGAGATTCTTGGTAACCCAGGCTTGAGCTAGTGGTGCTAAATTATTGGGCCAAAACTGCGCCATGGTCCCTATTTTCAAATCTTTTATATCAGCACCTATTTCGAAAGAAATCTGTTCTGCAATCTCTTGGAATACTCCACGCAAACGTAGGGTTGGGCCTACCAAATCAGCGAGTATTTTCTCAAACTCCAATTTCTGTTTATTAACAAAGTAATTGGCAACAATTGAAATTCTCCTCAACGGTAGTTTTTTGTTAATTATGTTTGGAAGGTAGATTGTTCCTTGCGGCCCAAGGTTCAATTCACAGGCCTCAATAGCGAATAGTGAATTTGCCATATCGAAAGAACCCACTAGCCTGCCTTTTTCCACGGAGAAAGTAAGGTCCAATGGTTTAGTAACGTCGACAGTTCCTTTATTTAACTGAATATCAAAATGCACAGGCCCAACAGCACCGTTAGAAGAAATTTTGGTAGCTATCGTCCCGTTGACCGGAATTTTTATGGATTTAAGAAAAGATAATTCTGTCAATACGTCTGGAACTGAACTAGCAACAAGATCAGAAAAACCGACTTTTAAAGAAATGTCTCTTTTGACTGAGTCAACTAAACCACGAACGCTTAATTTGCTAATGCTGGAACCAAGTTTCAGATTAATTTCTGCATCTACCGTTAAACCAGCCTTATCTCGATTAAGAATAATATTAGCTAGAGGGGCATCCCAAAAAATATCCGATTTCTGATCACTCAGTGTCAAAGATGCATTGAGGATATCTAGACGTTTTAAAGATCCAAGGGAGTTTTCCGTGTCCGGTGGTTGAAAAATCCCATTCAGAAGATTTGCTATCAAAACTTTGCCAGTTGATTTTTCTTTGGAGAAGTCCAAGCTAAACGTACCGTCGACTCTTCTAATCAACGAAATTCTTAGTCCATCAATAGACAGGCTTTTGGGAGCTAGCCGGCCACGCATCAGAGCTGATGCACTCAAAGAGACAGATAACTCGGGAATTTCAGCAAGAAGCTCGCCTTGACGGCCCAAAACCTGAGTTTCTACCAGCTGAATGTCAATGGCTCTCTTAGTGGTCACCCATGTTAAGATTGTGTCTTTAAAAACAGTCTTAAAAGCTCCGCTTTCGGAGCTCAGTGCCGTCTCAAAATAGGGTGTTAAAAATGCTAATGAAATAGGTCCAGAGGCCAATCGCCAAGCTAAAACTCCACCCGCAATGACTGATCCAACCACGAGCATGCCGATCAAATGCACAGCCGTCCTAGTTATTCGGCCCATCATACTTTGTCTCACACGGGACTTCTTCCCAACCATTTTACTCAATATTCCAATTGTTAGTTAAATCTAAATTTAACGGTTTTTTAAAACCACCTTTTGCAACTGACGCTAGAACCATAGACGGATTTCCTCGGTTCTACTACGAGCCCCTCTCTAAGTTGCGCTAATATTTTAAACTAATACTAGCGCTTTACTTCCCATCAATCAGCGACGCAAGTGCGGCGGCCATAAAATCGTCTAAGTCACCATCAAGAACCGCCTGGGTATTGGATGTTTCTATATCTGTGCGCAAATCCTTGACCAATTGGTAGGGTTGCAAAACGTAACTCCTAATTTGGTGACCCCAGCCAATATCTGTCTTTGCATCATGCTCGGCCTTGGCTGCCTCTTCTCGCTTCTGCAGTTCTGCCTCGTATAGTCGAGCACGCAACATATCATATGCTGCCGCTCTGTTTCGATGCTGTGAACGATCATTCTGGCACTGTACTGAAATCCCGGTGGGGAGATGGGTAATCCGAACTGCGGAATCTGTCTTGTTGACATGCTGACCTCCGGCACCCGATGCCCTATAAGTATCCACCCGTAAATCTTTTTCATCTATCTCAATCTCGATACCATCATCGATTACAGGAAACACCCAAACAGAAGCAAAACTTGTATGACGTCTAGCACTTGCATCATAGGGAGAAATACGGACAAGACGATGCACACCACTTTCAGTTTTTAGCCAACCATAAGCGTCAAGACCCTTTACCAGAAATACGCATGATTTGATTCCTGCTTCCTCTCCGAAGCTCTCTTCTAATAATTGCAGTTGGTAGTGCCGCTTCTCGCACCAACGACTATACATACGTTGCAGCATTTGAGCCCAATCTTGAGCCTCCGTGCCACCTGCGCCCGCATGGATCTCTAGATAACAGTCATTGCCATCTACCTCTCCTGACAAGAGCGCATGAACACGTGCCTTTTCAACACGAATTGCTAATTCCTTAAGCGCAGAAATAGCTTCGACAACCACGTCATCTGCGCCCTCGGTCTCTCCCAGTTCCAGGAGTTCAACATTTTCGTCAAGTTCGCGGGAAATTATGTCGACAGTTTTAATTCCACTTTCGAGGCGGGTCCGTGTACGCATTACCGTTTGGGCGTATTCAGGATTACTCCATAGGCTTGGATTTTCTGCGAGAGCGTTAAGTTCGTCTAGTTCACGGACCGCTGCAGGATAGTCAAAGCCTCCTCCTCAGCAGTACTAAGGCCTGCTTGATCTCGTCCACTTGCTGTTCAACTTCTGCTCCCATTTGAACTCTCGTAAAGTATCTGTATTTCGGCCGCGGTTCTATCTGATTTGCCTACTCGGGGCAAGTTTGGACTTAATACTAAACTAATATCAAAACCAAATAAAATATCGACTAATAGAGCCCTTCTGTGCCAAAAGAAGGGGTAGGCGGCACAGACTTGGCTAAATTAGTCCCATCAAGAACCTCCTGCTTACCCTGAGGTACGGTACCCGATTTAAATGCCTCTAGTATAACTCTTTGATCGCCAGGTCGAGCTGGTTGGCCGCTTGTACTATTTACGCGAACCAGACGGATATTTGGCGGAATTCTGAATGGTATTGCGGGTTGATCGGAGAGGGCATCAGCCATAAAGGCCCTAAAAATCGGAGCAGCCACACTAGCTCCCTGCTCCCGCTTACCCAAGGACCGTGGGGTATCGAACCCAGCGAATACACCAACAACGAGGTCGGGAGAAAAACCTAAAAACCAGGTATCCAATGAACCGTTTGTTGTACCTGTTTTCCCAGCAAGTGGTTTGCCGATTTCCCTAATACGCCTACCCGTACCTCGTTCAATGACTCCTTCAAGCATGGATACCATTTGGAAAGCACTACCTGGGTCGGTTAATTTTTCCCTTGATTCGGGGAAATTAGGAACGGGTTGATTAGTCCAAAAACTCGATTGGCATCTTGGGCAAAAGCGATTGTCATGTTTAAATACCGTTCGACCATGCCTATCCTGAATACGGTCTATAAGGGTTGGCTTAATCCGTTTACCGCCATTAACAAGCATGGCATAAGCTGCGGTTAAGCGAAGAAGGGTAGTTTCACCGGCACCCAATGACATGGAGAGTTGTCTTGGCAATTGATCCACAATCCCAAATCTATGAGCGTATTGGGCAATACTCTCAATGCCTATCGTTTGAGCTAATCTTACAGTCATCAGGTTTCGAGATTTTTCTATTCCTAAGCGCATAGTGCTAGGACCATAAAATTTCTTTGTATAATTAGCTGGACGCCATTTTGGCAAACCAGGGCCTTGGTCAATCACGAAGGGTGCATCCAAGATAAGGCTTGACGGGGTAAACCCTTTATCAAGGGCAACCAAGTAAACAAATGGCTTAAATGCCGAACCCGGTTGCCGGCGAGCATGAACAGAACGGTTAAATTGGCTTTTTTCGTAGTCATAACCACCGACCATTGCCAAGACGCGACCGGTATGAGGATCTATGGCCAATAAAGCCCCTTCTATCTCAGGGATTTGTTGCAAACTATAATTGACTTCCTTGGTTACGTTATCCTCCTTTTCACCAGTTACCTTATCAACAAGAATAATATCGCCTGCAGATAAAACATCTCCAGGCTTCTTGACGGGAGGACCTAAGTTCTCACCTTTCAACCATTTTCGGGCCCATTTAAGTTCTTTAAACGGAATCACACCCACACTGCCATCGTCTAGACCAATTTTAGTTTTTTCCTCCAGTATTTCGCGCACAACTGCGATATGCCAGTCACCTATCGCAGTGGGGAGTTTTATTAATACCAATTGGCTCAGCCAGTCCTGATTCAATTCAACATGAGCAAGTGGTCCACGCCAGCCGTGACGACGATCATACGCCTCCAGACCGTCACGAAGAGTCCTATATGCTATACTCTGGTAGTCGGGATTAAGTGTCGTTCTGACGGAAAGCCCCCCCTTATAAAGCTTTTTCTCCCCATAATGCTTGACTAGCTCCTGCCTCACTTCTTCAGCAAAATATTTGGCCCGAACATATTCAGTATTGTCCCGACTGCGCACATAAAGTGGCTTTGCCTTTGCTTGCCGCGCCTCCTCAAATGTGATCACCTCGTCCTCAAGCATTCGACCAATCACCCAATCTCGACGAGCCCTAGCACCGCTTGAATTCTTCAATGGGTTATAATTATTAGGAGCTTTAGGAAGAGCGGCTAGGAATGCCGCCTCTGCAATAGTGAGATTGTCTAGTGACTTGTTAAAGTAGTTTAATGCTGCTGTTGCAACACCATACGAACCAAAGCCCAAGTAAATCTCATTTAGATATAATTCAAGAATGCGTTTTTTTGATAGCGCACGTTCTATCCTGAAAGCGAGAATAGCTTCCTTAATTTTGCGCTTCAAGGTAACATCTGAAGTTAATAAAAAGTTTTTTGCAACCTGCTGTGTGATGGTAGATGCGCCAACCAAACGCCTACCTCGAGCGAAATTTTTAACATTTATCAAAACTGCGCGCATGATACCAACTGGGTCTATACCAGGATGGTAGTAAAAGTTTTTATCTTCCGCCGATAAAAAGGCTTTTACTAACATTTTTGGCATTGCCGAGATTGGAACAAATACCCGCTGTTGGATAGCGTACTCTACCAGCAATCTCCCATCACCAGCCTGCACTCTGGTCATCACAGGTGGTTCATAATCAGCAAGTTGGGTATAGTCAGGAAGCCCTCGTCCAAAAGTGTAAATAACATAGAAACACCCCACCCCAACAATTATTGAGATGATCATCAAAGAGGAAAAAAATAATAGGAATGTTCTAAGCATCTTCCCAGCTAATGCTACCTACAACATATCAATATTTACGCAATAATTTTCTGTGCTTACCTTAACTAAGGACCGCCTTGTTCTCCCTAGTCAACCAATGTGGCGTATTTATGTCACCGCCAAAGTGTCAGAGCCTTGTTATAATTAAATCCTCCATAATCAATTAAGTTCCTCTAATCCTGCGGAGCATGGTGCATTAGGTTGATTGCAATAACTAACTACTGCATCAACAAAAGCTTCAGATAATCTTTCGCGATAAGATTTACCTGTTAAAGCTCTCGCATCAGCTGGATTTGACAAAAAACCAAGCTCAATTAGTACGGATATAGTATCAGGTGATTTTAATACGGCAAATCCTGCTTGCCTATGGGGATTAGGCAAAATTTTTGCCGTAGAGCGAAAGCTTTTTATCAAATACCGGGCAAATTTAGACGATTCACCCATCGACCTATTTTGGGCTAGGTCTATGAGTATTTTGGTGACATCATCAGACTCCGTGCCCTTAACACCTGCAACTAGGTCTGATCTATTTTCTTTCTCCGCTAAGGCTGCCGCCTCTTTAGAGGACGCTTTTTCAGAAAGAGTGTAAAACGACATCCCTCTAATATTTTTACTTTTAATGGCATCAGCATGCAGAGAAACGAATAGAACAGCCTTATTTTTTCGGGCTATCGCAATGCGTCTACGAAGCCTGATATAAATATCTTTGTTTCGGGTCAGATAAACCTTGTATTTAGGATTTAGTTCCAAGCGTCTTTTAAACGCCTTTGCAATTACCAAAACCACGTGTTTTTCATAAATTCGTGAATTCGTAGTCGCACCAGGATCCATACCTCCATGCCCTGGGTCTATAACGACAACAATTTGAGGACCATCAACAAACTCCGGTTTTCTCCCAGGCGCTGCAAATTTAATTGTTTTGAAAGGTCTCGAAGTATTCCTTTGGTTTCTTATTGGTTCCATTGCGGGCTTGGAACGCATAGCCCGGCTGGTGGACGGCATCAGATCAACCACCAATCTATACCTATTACCTTGAGCCGGTGCCAACAACATAACTTTTTCTTTTACAGGACCACTCAAATCTAAAACAATCCGGTAATTAAAATTTTTGTAATCAAAGTGCCCATTACGCCAATTTTGAACAACACCGGTTTTCTTGCGGACACCTGTGGAAGAAACTTGCCAGTTCACTGTCGCCAAATTTATGACCAGTCTGTATGGATTGGTTAAAGTTTCAATTTCGAAGTCAATTTTGTCTGTCAAATCGACTACAAACCGAGTTTTATCAGGATGCTCCCACATACGTACGTTAGAAACAATTGGCTCAGCACAAACAGCCGTAATGCCAACTGCTTTGGCGACAAGTAAAATTCCTAACCAAATAGAATAACGTTTAGAAATACATCGAAGAAAATACATTGCATTAAGACGGATTATCAAATTATTCAAAATATTAAGTTTAATTAACACTTGTAGATAAATTTAGATTAGTTTTTTCATCGAATGACGATTAGACGTTGAATAGTGATTGTCGAATTAAATTGCTATCGTTATGTTAACGCCGGTAGTATAATTTTTACCTTCGGCTTTGATTAGTTGAATGGTTATGTGGTTTTTTGGTGTTGATAGAGAAGTCTTGACCAGGGTTCATTTTGACACCTAACTATCTGAAATAATGAATACCAGCAAATGGATAAACAGTGCCCGTGATAGCAGCCCGAACAAATGAAATCGATAAAAACCGCAGCAGAATACTAGCGGCGATTGGTACAACTTTGAAATTTCTGTTCGTTGGCGCCACTGGCTCAAATAAAATTATGTTCCGTGATTTCTCCGAATTCGAAAGGAGAGTATCGTTTAGGAACAGGAGTAATAAGGTTTATGACACAAAAACGAATGTTAATAGATGCTGCCCACCCAGAAGAGACCAGGGTTGCAGTTTTAAATGGAAACCAGCTTGAAGAACTAGATGTAGAATCATCTGCCCGCCGTCAGTTGAAAGGTAATATTTATCTCGCAACAGTCACTCGGGTCGAGCCATCATTGCAAGCTGCCTTCGTTGATTATGGTGGTAACAGGCATGGGTTTTTAGCTTTTAGCGACATACATCCTGATTATTATCAAATACCGGTTTCCGACCGTGAACAACTTATTGCCGAAGATGAAGAGGCAAGAGCCGCCGTTACAGAATCCGATGAAGATGAGGAAGAGAAAAACTTAGATTCTAAGGATACTAACCCTTCGTCAAAAGCGATAGAAACCATTGGTGGCGACGACATAGATGAAGTTGAAGATCGCCGACGTAACAGGCCTATTCGGCACTATAAAATACAAGAAGTTATTAAACGCCGACAAATCTTATTAGTACAGATTGTAAAAGAGGAAAGAGGAAATAAAGGTGCTGCCCTAACAACATATCTATCCCTTGCCGGAAGGTATTGTGTGCTGATGCCTAATACTGGAAAGGGTGGAGGTATTTCTAGAAAGATTGTAAACAACATTGATCGAAAAAGACTCAAATCAGTCGTTTCAAACCTTGAAATTCTGGAAGGTATGGCGGTCATAGTCCGAACTGCCGGCGCCGAGAGGGGAAAAGCGGAAATCAAACGGGATTATGATTATCTAATCCGGCTTTGGAATGAGATTCGTGAACTAACACTTGAATCAACTGCTCCCGCCCTAATCCGAGAGGAAGCAAACATCATAAAGCGATCACTAAGAGATGTTTATACCCGGGATATTACCGATGTACTTGTAGAAGGGGACCAAGGTTACCGTGCAACTAAAGACCTTATGAAAATGCTAATCCCCAGCCATGCAAAAAAAGTACAGCCCTACAAGGATAGCACCGTTCCGTTGTTTAGTCGATATCACATAGAGACCCAGCTTGAGTCCATGATAGGACAAGAAGTCAAATTAAAATCCGGTGGTTATATCGTAATAGACTCAACTGAGGCTTTGGTTGCTATTGACGTTAATTCAGGACGTGCAACACGTGGACGTAATATAGAGGAAACCGCGCTAAAAACTAATTTGGAAGCAGCAAATGAAGTGGCACGCCAAATCCGCCTGCGCGATTTAGCCGGCCTGATTGTAATTGATTTTATCGATATGGAAATTCACCGGAACCAGACATCTGTCGAACGGCGGCTTAAGGAAGCCATGCACAGAGACAGAGCCAAAATTCAAATTGGGCGTATTAGTCCATTTGGGCTTTTGGAACTTTCGCGTCAACGTATGCGACCAAGCATTACCGAAACAACCACGGATATCTGTCCCAACTGTGGTGGCTCAGGAATCAGAAGATCAACTGAATCAACTGCTTTACATGTGCTTCGCGGTATTGAGGAAGATGGAACCCAGTATAAAGGATCTGAAATTGAAGTTAACGTCCCGACAGACGTCGCGTTATATATGCTTAATTACAAACGCGAAGCATTAGCCGAGATCGAAAATAAACATAGTTTTAAGATTATTATTTCTGAAGACAACACACTCATTCCGCCTCGATTCACTTTGGAACAGGACGGAAAACTAATCCCTAACAAACCAGATAACGTTGAACGAATCAGCACTGAGTTGAAGGAGAATCGAGAAGAAGTTATTAATGAAACTAAGAAACGAAAACGTCGGCGTCCTCGACGCAGAAATAAAAGAGTAAATGGTGCTGATGGTAATCCGCCTAGCACCAAAATTGCAGAAACCATAGTGACTGGTTCGTCCGAGAAAACTTCAGCAAGAGCAAGCGAAAGGAAAAACGAAAAACCAAAAAAACGGCATCGAGTACGTCATAAAAAATCCGCCATGGATCAAACAAAAAATGTTAACTCTTCTGAATTAGAAAGCACCCCACCCGCCGTGGCGGCAGAGAACGACGCTGCCCTATCAAAAACCAACGATAATGTTAAAACCAATTCTACCGAAACCGATTACCTTAACCCAGAAAAGCATGCACCAGTCACAAAAAGGCCTGACGGCAACTCCAATGTCACCTTAGTTGGAACTGATGATCAGGTTAAAAACACCAAGGATACTAAGCGGGGCTGGTGGCAAAAGCTAGCAGACTAAGTAAACTAAACGCTAGATTAACCATTTTCGTAATCTAGCGGCAGCTTGACTTATATCTTGAGTAGCTCCTGCAAAACAAAGACGTACATACGACTTCCCATTGATTCCATCAAAATCAATACCAGGCGTCATAGCAACCCCAATTTCGGAAAGCATCCTTTTACAAAATTCGCTGCTATCATTAGTCAGATGGGAGACATTCGCGTAAATGTAAAATGCACCATCAACGGGCGCAAATCGTTCCAATCCCGCATTGGGAAGTTCCTCTAAAAGAATATCTCTATTTATTTGATAACGGGCAACGTTTTCATTTAATTCATCCATACAATCAAATACTGCAACTGCAGCCATCTGAGATAAAGAGGGAGGTGATATATATAGATTTTGGGCGAGGCACTCTATAGAACGTATCATGCTTTCTGGTATTACCATCCATCCCAGACGCCACCCAGTCATAGAGAAGTATTTTGAAAAACTATTAATTATAATTACATCAGTGCCATAGCTCAATGCAGTGCTGGCTTGTTTTCCATAAACAATACCGTGATATATTTCATCTGAAATTAAACGGGTCCCTTTATGATCGCACCAATCAACCAAATCACGCATACCAGACGAAGAAATCATACTCCCGGTTGGATTTGAAGGACTAGAAATTATCAGGCCGTCAAGATTTTCCGACAATTTATCCAACACCTCACGCTTCAATTGGAAATGGCTCTTAGAATCAACAGGAACTTCTACCACTTTAACGCCCAAAGACTTGAGCATATTCTTGTAGGCAGGATAGCCTGGGGTGGCCATACCAACACAATCACCTACATCAAATGAACTCAAAAAGGAAAGTAACAATCCGGCAGAGGAACCAGAGGTAATAACGATACGTTTTGGATCAAGGTTAACCCCATGAGTATCCCGATAGTGTCCAGAAATTTTCTCTCGGAGTAAAGATATTCCTAAAGCATCCGTATAACCCAATTTATCATTAGCTAAAACAAACTGGGCGGTTTCTATAACTTTTTTGGGCGCGGGGCTACTGGGTTGTCCAACTTCTAAATGTAACACATCGCTGCCAGAGGCGGCTCTCTCGTTAGCAGCTCTCATTACATCCATCACTATAAAGGGAGGGATCAAGCTCCGATTAGAAATCTTTAACATGTTTTTAGTTAGCCAAATTAGCCGCGTTTAACGCTAGACCGTGTCCTCGCGGATCGGTCCGGATACTGCAGGTCTCCGGCCCACCAGGCAAACCGCCTGAACAATAAGCTATATTTACCAATCCTATCCTAGGTGTAGCAGCAACATTGTGTCCAAGATCTACGAGGTAAGATACGACATCCTTATCTAAGTTTGGTTCAAAATAAGTGACATCCGGAGCACCGCCGTGATGAACCCTAGGAGCAGCAATTGCTGCTTTCAGTGATTGTTTGCTTAAGTATGAACGAGCTACGACTGACGAAATTGCGCTGGCACCTGTCACGCCACCAGAGGCCGAAGCCGCAAGCACAAACTGATCGTTAAAAGGATTAATAATCATCATAGGACCCAATGAGATAGAGCCACGGCCTATGCCCTTTGGCGTCGCTGCAATCATGATACCAGTGTCACGCGCAATCCTTCCGATACCAAATAAATTATTCATTGTAAAAGCACAGGATACTGCCATTCCCTGGTTATCAATAACCACAAAACTTGTAGCGGAGGTATTTTCTGGCGTCGGTGATGGATTGGGCTTGAAAGATAACGAAGGATGATGGTGTTTATCACTAAATTTACCCAACAAACGATCAAGCGCCGATTTAGACACCAAGTCTTTTTCTGGGTATTTACTCATGAGATTTTCTTGCATCCAACGACCACGTTGCACATAAGCAATTAAAGATGCTTCTGCCAAGAAATGATATTGAGCTTTAGAGGATGTATCATTTAGGCTTCCCTCACGACCCAAAATTCCCAGAATTTGGGCTTCTACAATTCCCGCCGCAGCCGGTGGTGGAACGAAATACGCTCTGTTTTTATTAAAATAACTCGTGCCGTATTCCATGGAGACGGGTTTGACCCATCGAGGCCGATAGTTTTGCAAATCCTCAAGGGAAAGTGCCCCCCCTGCCGCGTTGACTCTATCTACAAAAATTTCAGCAGACTTTCCACGATAGAAATCTAATGGACCACTCATCCTAATTTTTGACAGCGTGTTCGCAAGATCAATCTGCCGAAAAATTTCGCCTTCTTTTATTGAGTTTCCCTTAGGTCCACGAAATATCAGATTGCTCGCAGGATCTTGATTTAAAGCTTCTTCAACGGGCTCTAAATCACTTAACAGAGCTCGGGACGCCTGGATACCAAATCGTGCCAACTTTTCTCCCACGACGACTAATTTACTCCACGAGATCCGACCATATCTGGCATGGAGTGCAAACATACCCGCAACATTTCCAGGAACAGCGCTAGGCCTAGATGTAGTTGAAAAAATAACGCCAGGGGATCTGGTAAAAAATTCTAAAGCTTCAATTTTCTGCGTGAATATGGATTCCCCCCACCCAGGTCTTTTAAGCATTGGCCGAAAGACTAAACACGAACCTCCACCGCCCAAACTAGCTGATGAAGGCAGGGTAACGGCCAAAGCAAAATACATCGCCGTCGCTGCATCAGCAGCTGTTCCACCAGCCGATAATATTTTTCGCGCCTCAAGAACAGATCGAGGTTCATCACCAGCTACACCTCCATAGAATTCTTTTACGTGCCCCTCAAAACTCTCCGGTAAATAATTTTCACTGCAAGCGCTAAAAAATACCAGAACCAATAAGTATGTTAATTGACGGCGCAAGCCCCAGAGCCTAGTTTTAGTTGATTGCATAGAGGTATACCCTGTGAATTTTTTTATAAAATTAATCGTTTTTTTATTCATCCAAGGTTCGCTCCAATTAACTTGCCAGGAAGCACAAGCGAGAAAACTTACTTTTATAAGGGACGCGGAGACTGAATCAGGCATCCGTTCTTTAATAACACCACTTCTCCAATCGGCCGGCTTAGAAAACGACAGCGTTAATATTTATATCGTAAACGATCCTACGCTCAATGCTTTCGTGGCAGGTGGGCCAAATATATTTTTGCACACGGGACTACTGGCTACAAGTGAAAGTCCTTCCCAATTAATTGGTGTTCTAGCTCATGAAATTGGCCACATTTCTGGTGGTCATTTGTCCAAATTAGCTGCAGCACGGAAGCTAGCATCGAATGAAGCGCTGATCGGAACAATCCTTGGCGGAGCGGCTTCCGTTCTGCTTGGAAACCCGTCCGTAGGATCTGCAATTGTAAGGGGCGGCGATCATGTCGGAACAAGAAACTTACTTCGTTTTAGCCGCAATCAGGAATTATCTGCGGACCGTGCGGCTATTCGATACCTTAATGCTACCAAGCAAAGTGCTCAAGGCATGTTAGACTTCATGAAACTTCTAGAAAATCAGGAATTGCTGAGCTTAGACAATCAGAATCCCTACATTAGAACCCATCCACCCCACCAACAACGCACTAATTTTCTCCAAAATTATATCAAAGAATCACCCTATTCGAATGTTCCCAGCAGTAAACATTTTCGAGAAATACACGGTCGTATAAAGGCAAAAATCAGAGCATTCTTACAGCCACCTCATCAAACATTGAGAGAGTTTCCAGTTTCCGATGAATCGGTTAATGCGAGATATGCGAGGGCGATTACTAATCACCGTATCCCCGATCAAAAAGCTGCCCTATCGCTTATTGACGGACTTTTAGATGAATTGCCAAACGATCCCTACTTCCATGAGTTAAAAGGTCAAATTTTATTTGAGAATGGATTTGCAAAAAAAGCACTATTATCATACGAGAAAGCCGTTGAATTATTACCCAGTAATTCTCTATTCAGGGCAGATTTGGGTCGAGTCCAGCTAGAGCTAAATGACCTCAAACTCTTACCCAAGGCTATTACTAACTTTCAAATATCCTTAGAAAAAGAGCCACAAAGAGCTTTTATTTGGAAACAACTCGGTATTACGTTTGGCAGACTCAATATGATAGGAAAGAGTTCCAGAGCACTGGCTGAATCCGCCTTGCTAAAAGGTCTAAGTAAGGATGCTATAAGACTTGCAAAAAAAGCAAAAAAATATTTACCCAAGCACTCTCCTGGCTGGATCAGAGCAGAGGATATTATAATTGCCGCGCAAAACATCGAAAGGAAACGCTGATCACTTTAAGATCCAAAATTCTTGGTGCTCATATATTGCTCATAGTTTCGGGGTGCTCATTCTCAGAGGCAAGTATTAGCCCGGAAGGAAATTTGGAGGTGTTCGGACCGTCTCATGGGTTCTCCAAGGAAAATATTCCAAACGATTGGGTTATTGAAGGCAGCAATTATAAAGAACTCTTTTCACAAAACCTAATCATAAACGATATAGGTGACACACCAATACTTCGCCTTATCTCCTCCAAAAGAAGTTTTGTTCTTTTGAGGCGTACAAAGGCAAACCTGCTAGCTTCACCATTTTTAGGTTGGTCTTGGAATGTTACTACTTCACTAGGTCAAACCGTTCCCATTAGTATAATCATCGGGTTTTATGGTGGAGACCCCAAAAGCCGAAGTTGGGGAAGTCAACCACTCGTGTACCTAGGAACAAGGGTCCCGCCACATGATCGAACCATCACGATTGTTTGGGGAACAAGCTCAGATGCCAAGGGTATTATCAAAATGAAACACAAGAATCCATACTATATCGCACGCGCGGGCTCGAATGATAGCAAAACTTGGCTCAACGAGAATATAGATTTAAGCAGATTGTACCGGCGGATCTGGCCCAAAGATAATTTGGTTAGGACGCGTATTATGTTTGTGGGGTTTACATCAGCTTCGACCAGTTCACCTGTGGCAGCTGAATTTGGTGATGTGGTTCTGTATCGATAACAATTTTTATTAAGTGTAAATTTTTCCAAATTAGTACTCTAAGATTGCAGCACTGATCATGAATCGTCAGTATGTCAATGTATTAAATTAATATGGTTTTAAGCATATGATATCACTAATCAGATTTTTAGTAGGCTTAATATTTGTATGGGCCACTTTTGAGACTGGGAATATCAATGCTCAATCTTTATCTCCATCTTTGAGCTCTGATCAGGTGCAAGAAGTTGAGGGCATTATCTCTAACTATCTTAGAGAAAACCCTGAAATCATAGTTGAAGCCATCGAGGCCCTCCGTAGCCGTGAGAAACAGAATAAAGACGTCCGAAGGAAACATAATCTTCTAAAGGCACGGCAAAAATTACTGCATGATGAAGGATCTCCTGTCGGTGGCAACCAAAATGGTGATGTCACGGTGGTGGAGTTTTTTGATTATCGGTGTGGTTTTTGCAAAAAGGTATTCAGCTTTATACCAACTCTTCTGAAACAAGATCCCAACTTACGCTTTGTCTTTAAAGAATTACCGATTCTGTCACCTGAATCAGAAATGGCTGCTCGCGCTGCATTAGTAGTGTGGAAATTCCAGAAAAGGAAATATTTTCAATTCCATAAAGCATTAATGGAGAGCCGAGGTAACTTGTCAGAACTCCATATCCTTAGTATTGCTGAAAAACAAGGGATTGACACAACCCGTATTCGAGAGAAAATGCACTCCATTGAAGTCAACAAAATGCTATCAAACAATCATGAACTGGCACGAATTTTAGAAATTAGAGGCACACCGGTGTTTGTGATAGGAGATAAATTTATCCCTGGAGCGATCGACCTACCATCTATTAAGAATATTATCTCGGAAATCCGAAAGGGTGGCTAACCGCCATGTTAATATTTTCGGGCTAGCCTTAACTTGGTTTAATTCTACGAGCGCAGCCATTAGCATTGCCCGGGAATTTGTATGAGAGTCCTCTCAGTATTTGGGACCCGGCCAGAAGCCATAAAAATGGCGCCGGTTATCCAAGCCCTTGGAAGTGACCCCGACTTTGACTCCCTAGTCTGCATAACTGCACAGCACCGCGACATGTTGGATTCTGTACTTAATCTATTCTCAATAATCCCGGACTTTGATTTAGATATTATGAAGGCAAATCAAAATCTTACATATATTACAACAGCTGTACTTAATGGGTTAACAAAAATTTTTAAACAAGCAAATCCAGATAGGATCCTCGTTCATGGAGATACAACAACTACATTTGCTGCCTCTCTTGCAGCATTTTACGCCAAAATTCCGGTGGGTCATGTAGAAGCTGGCTTGAGATCGGGTAACATACATGCACCTTGGCCAGAAGAAATGAACCGCCGGCTCGCAGACACTATTTGTGATATGCTGTTTACCCCAACGGCTTCTTCACGCCTGAACTTAATAAATAGTGGGTTTTCCAATGAAAGTATATTTGTCACTGGAAACACTGTGATAGATGCCCTACTGCATATTTCTCAACGACTCGACAATAAAAATTATCTTGAAAAGGAATTTCATGCCAAATTTCCAAAGTTGAGCAGGGAAAAGAAAATTATACTTGTTACCGGCCATCGCCGGGAAAACTTTGGTAAAGGCTTTGCTAGCGTTTGCAATGCTCTCAGACAGTTAGCCTCGAGAAGTGACATTGAAATCGTCTACCCGATACACCTTAACCCCAACGTAAAAGGACCTATAGAACAACAGCTAGGACATTCAGAACACATTATTTTAACTCCCCCCGTGGATTATCTTCCATTTGTTGCACTTATGAAGCGCGCCGATATTATAATAACCGATTCTGGTGGAATACAGGAGGAAGCCCCTTCTCTTGGTAAGCCAGTGCTAGTAATCCGAGAGGTTACAGAACGTCCAGAAGCTATCGAAGCTGGAACGGTAAAACTAGTTGGAACCGATACGGAAAAGATTGTCTCTGAGGCCACCCGTCTACTAGATGATAAAGACGCTTATAGGGAAATGAGCGTTGCGCATAACCCCTATGGGGACGGTAACGCAAGCATCCGAATTTTGGAAGAACTCCGACTTGTCCTATGAAATGAACTCAATATCTGTCATAGGCTTGGGATATGTAGGACTCCCAACTGCAGCCATGATTGCCAACCGGGGATATCAAGTTATCGGCGTTGATGTTGATCCAATTGTCGTTGCCGCAATTACCCGCGGAGAAACCCCCCTCGTGGAACCCGACTTAGATCAATTAGTAAGAAGTGCGGTGTCATCTGGAAATTTAAAAGCGGTCTTCAAACCAGAACCGGCAGACGTCTTTATAATTTCCGTGCCAACGCCCTTCAAAAACGGAAATATCCCAGATCTTTCTTATATAGAAACCGCTGTCAAAACCTTGGCTCCTGTTCTCTCAATCGGAAACTTAATAATTATAGAATCTACCTCCCCAGTCGGTACCACTGAAAAAATAAGGGACTGGCTTTCAAAATTCCGACCGGATTTAAGCATGCCGGGAAAAACCGCCCATCAAGATGTTTATATTGCTCACAGCCCAGAAAGGGTATTACCGGGACGCGTATTGCTCGAACTAGCGGAAAATGACCGAGTAATTGGAGGGATAACGCCAATTTGTGCCGAAAAAGCCGCATCATTTTACCAACAATTTGTAAATGGGACATGCCATGTAACTGATGCACAAACTGCAGAATTTGTTAAACTCGCAGAGAACGCCTATAGGGATACAAATATTGCATTCGCGAATGAATTATCGTTGTTGTGCGAAAAATTAAACATCAATGTTTGGAATATGCTGGAGCTTGCAAACCGTCATCCTCGTGTAAATATTCTTAAACCTGGACCCGGCGTTGGGGGACACTGCATTGCGGTAGATCCGTGGTTCTTAGTGGCATCGGCCCCTAATCTTACCCCTCTAATCCAGGCTGCAAGGTCCGTCAACAACCAAAAGCCCAAGACTGTCGTTGAACAAATCATGTCACGAGTTGTTGAAATAAACGCAAAAACCATCAGTTTTTTAGGTTTGGCATACAAGGCTAATATTGACGATCTCCGAGAAAGCCCCGCGGTCGAAATTGTAATAAAAACTTCTGAAATATTTAATGGTGATGTTTTTGTCTGTGAACCTAATGTCACTGACTTACCGCTATCTTTGAAATCTTCCAAAAATATCAAACTTTCATCTGTTGATCGCTGTTTAGATGTTGCGGATATTGTCGTCTTGTTAACAGATCATCGGGAGTTTGCCCAGATTTCTTCGGATTCACTAGCCAATAAGTCTATTATTGATACTCGAGGTGTATGGAAAACTCTTTTAACGAAGGTAACAAATGACGGCTAAAATTGCCCTAATTACTGGCGTCACTGGACAAGACGGCGCTTACCTAGCTGAGTTCCTTCTTCACAAAGGCTATACTGTACACGGTATAAAACGGAAATCTTCTTCTTTGAATACAAGTCGGGTAGATCATCTCTATATTGACCCGCATTTGGATAACGCAAATTTCTTCATGCACTACGGTGACATGTCAGATGCCACTAATTTAATTCGCCTTATTCAAACCATAGACCCTTCGGAAATATACAACCTAGCGGCTCAAAGTCACGTTCAAGTAAGCTTCGAAACCCCAGAATATACCGCCAACACAGATGCCCTTGGAACGTTAAGATTACTGGAAGCTATTCGTATTCTTGGAAAAGAAAATAAAGCTCGATTTTATCAAGCTTCAACGTCAGAGCTTTACGGTAACGCTACTGAGAGCCCCCAGTCGGAAACCACGCCTTTCCGTCCACGAAGCCCATATGGCAGCGCCAAATTATACGCCTTTTGGACTACAGTGAATTACCGAGAAGCCTATGGCATGCATGCGTCTAACGGGATTCTTTTTAATCATGAAAGCCCGACCCGTGGAGAGACATTTGTAACACGTAAAATTACTCGCTCAGTAGCTGCGATTGAAGCTGGTCTGGAAAACAAACTTTACCTTGGTAACTTGGATGCTCTTCGTGATTGGGGCGACGCCCGTGACTATGTAGAAGGGATGTGGATGATGCTACAGCAAGACAAGCCAGACGATTATGTGCTGGCTACGGGCGAATGTCATTCGGTACGAGAGTTCGTAGAATTAGCCTTCGCAGAAACCGGACGCAAAATCTTTTGGTCTGGTCAAGGTGCCGATGAGCGGGGAGTAGATAAAAATACAGGAGATGTGCTCGTTGAAATCGACCCCAAATATTTTCGACCAGTAGAGATTGATAAATTATTGGGGAATCCAGCCAAAGCCAAACAAGTTCTTGGTTGGACCGCAAAAAGGAAATTTAGTGATTTAGTAACTGAAATGGTAAAGGCAGATCAAAAGATTTTAGGAAATTAATATGATGGACAACAGCCATAAAACACCCTTCTGCCTAGCCGGAAAAACAATTTGGGTGGCTGGTCAAACTGGCATGGTAGGGTCAGCGGTTCTAAAACGCCTCGCCTCGGAGGATTGTGAATTATTTTTGGTTAAACGACCCGAGCTTGATTTACGTGATCAAAAAGCCGTACGTAGCTGGTTGAATAAAAATAAGCCCGACGTAGTCGTTGTAGCAGCTGCAACTGTAGGTGGTATCCTAGCAAATTCTTCACGACCAGCCGAATTTTTATATGATAACCTGGCGATTGAAACCAACATAATACATGGAGCTTATGAGATAGGGGTTCAGAAACTATTATTTCTTGGTTCTGCCTGCATTTACCCTCGTGACGCTTCACAACCAATGTCAGAGGAAGCACTTTTGACCGGCCCCCTTGAGCCTACTAATCAATGGTATGCGGTTGCAAAGATTGCCGGTATAAAATTATGTGAAGCATACAGAAAACAATATAAATGTGATTTTATTTCTGCTCAGCCAAATAATCTCTATGGAGCTGGAGATAACTTTGACCCTGATACTAGCCACGTCATACCGGCATTAATAGTCAAAGCTCACACTGCAAAGACAACTGTTCAATCTTCGATTGAAATTTGGGGGACAGGCTCGCCAATGAGAGAATTCCTGCACGTTGACGACTTAGCAGATGCAATAGTTCACTTACTAAAAACCTACTCTGGATTGACGCATATTAATATTGGAACCGGCGAAGAAATTTCAATTCATGAACTGGCTCAATCTGTAGCAGATACCGTAGGTTTTAATGGGGAACTCATATTCGACAATAGCAAACCTGATGGAGCGATGCGTAAACTACTTGATGCCTCCAAAATGAATAAACTGGATTGGGCTCCTAGTATTCATCTTAAGGAAGGACTAGAATCTACCTATAAGTGGTACTTACAAAATGTTGTGGAGCCTACCTAAAACTAAACTACCTAGGCTCAGAACTCATTAATCTTAGAGGTGACAAAGGTTATGACAGCGACGAGTTCCGCGATGCATTGGCTGTCCGCAAGATCAAGGCCTGCATCCCACCAAAATCAAACCGGACCAAGCTAAGGAACTACTCCAAAACCCTGTACAAACAACGCCACAAGATTGAGAACATGTTCGCAAAGCTAAAAGACTGGCGGCGCATAGCAACACGGTATGACCGATGTGCGCAAACGTTCATATCCGCAATCTGCATCGCGGCTATCGTCACCTTCTGGATCAATAAATGAGTCCTGACCCTAGAAAACTTTCTAATATTATTTTCTATACGGTAATAGCGATTTTGCCCTAATACAAAAAAGAAAAGGAAGTCATGATTGGGTAATGAAACCAACTCCTAAATAAAGGTTTTAGGGGCGTAAGGTTGTCCAAAAACTAATATGGAAAACGTTTAGGTTTCGCCATTCACCCTTGTGGACTCTTAACCGGACGACGCAACAGATTTAATAATGCTCGCTGTTTGGGATGCCGTTTTCTGCCATGAGAATAATTTTGCGCGTTCAAGGGCCAAAGCCCCCAATCTTTGCCGCTCATTTTCGTTCTCAAGTATTGAGATAATGGTATTAGCCATATCCTTCGCATCCAATGGGTCAAAATATGTGCCAGCATCTCCCAAAATCTCTGGCATCGCTGCGGTATTAGAGCTGGCTATTGGCGTGCCACAAGCCATCGCCTCGACTAATGGATTTCCGAAAGTTTCAACGGTAGAAGGAAAAATGAATAACGCACAACTCTGATAAAGATGAACTAATTTTTTAGTCGTTTGTTCTCCGATCAGTTCGACGGCACTCTCCAAATTAGCTGAATAAATTGCTTCATTAATTTCAGCCTGGTATCCCTGATCAATAGCTTTACCAGCGAGCTTCAACTTCAGACCCGGTTTTTTTTTCCTAACCAGTGAAAAAGCAGAGATCAACGTATGGATATTCTTTTGTATATAAATATCAGAAACAGAAAGAAGAAATTCCTGTCGTTTTATGTAATTTAGTGGTTGGAATTCTTTGTTGACGCCGTGGTAAACAACTGGAACTTTGAGCTTCAATTTCTTTTCCATTCCGAATGTTAACACCTTCCTCGCATAGGTGGAAACGGCAATGGCACGCTCACATTTGATAAGAGACAATATCGTCATCAACGTTAAACCCATCCAGTAAAGTCGCTTGAGCAGACGTGTCTCACGCTTGGCAACAGCCAAGGAATTACGGAGCATGATAATTGTTCTGGGTGCAAGCAGAGGTCCATAATTAGCGGGCGACAAAGTTACGTCGATACACATACGTCTAGCCCGAATTGGTAACACGCACTGTTCCCACAAAAGAGTTGCTAGAAAGCCATTCGAAAATTCTAGTACGTGGACCTGAACCCCTTCTTCAATTACTCCAAATAATTCAAGTTGATCCTTATGCAAATAAAGATGTAGTTCAAAGTCTTCATCCTTCGCAAGTAACGGCAATACATTACGAAGGTATGTAACACCGCCTCCACTTTTCGAGTGGATAGCATTTACCAAAACGCGAATTTGATCACTTTGCAAAGGCCCTGGTTGAAACACCAAAATTCACCTATTTTCAAATGTTTAAATATTATAATAGTTTAGATTGTGTTATATTTAATAAACATAAAGTATAGAGGAAATATAAATTATCGTATTTATAAATCTTTATTGATGTATGACGCATCATTTTGTTGGCTTATTTTGATTTATTAATTAATTAGTCTTTAATTTAACCAATGCCTATGCCAAGCTGTCAAGTTATAGAGAACCCACACCAAAAGAGATGTATCACGGCGACCAGTACGGTGATCTTTTACCATGGAAGATATGTGTTCTTTATTAAATCCTACCTCTTCCAAGAGGGGAGAACTTAATATCTCACTTTCAGCCTGCTTGCCAAAGTCTCCCTCCAACCACTGGGCCATCGGCGCCGCAAAACCCATTTTTTTTCGATAAATTATTTCATTGGGAAGAAGCCCCTCGACTGCCTTCTTAAGAAGATGTTTGCTCTCACCATTTTGTAATTTTACGTCCATCGGAATATCCATCGTTAATTCCACCAAAGCATGGTCCAAAAATGGCACGCGCGCTTCAAGACTAGAAGCCATAGTGATTTTATCTACCCGCATCAGCAACAACTCAGGCAAGCGAAGGCGGAACTCATTATATGTCATTCTGGCGAGTTGATCCCTTCCAGGTTGTACAGCATCAAAATAGTTTAAGAAGTCATGTGCGACGTTATAGCTATCGGGAGAGAGATAACTCTTTGGCATCAATCCGATCCTAACCATTTCCTCCCACCCCTTTGGGGAGCTTGGAGAATACCCTGGTAACAATGGATTTTTTTGAGTCTCCCAGTATCCGATCGCCCCGCTCCAAAACGGTTCCTGGTTAAACGCTGCTCTCTTAACGGCATCGGAATAAATCTCGAACTTAGGATTAATCGTTGCAATCTTCGCAGCTGTTTTTGCGAGAAAATGTTGTAATGCCTTAGGCAAATACTCTTGAAATGGTTGAAAACAATTTTTGTGTAGCTGAAGGTATTTCATATAGCTGTTGTAGCCACAAAATTGTTCGTCCGATCCTTCTCCGACTTGGATTACCTTGACACCATTCTCATGTGCGAGTTTAGAAACAAAGTGAAGGGGAATGCAGACCCAGTCTGCTAGCGGTTCATCTTGTTGGTATACTAGTTCCTCTAAATAACCCACCATATCCTTTTCGTTGATCAGAACTTCATGGTGGTTAGTATTAAAAAACTTCGCAACTTTTGAGGCATGCTCTAATTCGTTGAGATGTTGATGATCTTTATATCCGACCGTAAAGGTGTTGATAGGATCATCTGAATACCGGTCCATCAAGGCAACATTGACCGAAGAGTCTACACCCCCCGATAAAAACGCTCCATACGGCGCATCGGACATCATTCGTTTTTGCACGGAGGTCTCCAGTCGTTCTAAGACCGACCTTTGATACTTGTTTGCAACTGCCCCTTCATCGAGATCCTCCAATTCGAGTTGGTCAAACCCATTACTTGTTTCTGGCGCCCAATATCTAGCCGCACGGAAGCTTCCACCTTGATCGACTTCAACATAATGGGCGGCGGGAAGTTTATAGATCCCGTCAAACATTGTCATAGGAGCTGGTGTTGCTAGATAAGTGAGATAATGATAAAGCGCGGCTTCACTCACTTTTGCGGATACTTCGGAATGCGCTAATATTGCTTTAATCTCAGACGCGATTACCAATACGCCCATGTTTTTCGTAAAATAAATTGGCTTTATACCTATCCGATCGCGGGCAAAAGTAAGTCGATTTTTTTTTTCATCCCAAATTATAAAAGCAAACATACCGTCAATCTTTTCCAAAAGTGTTGCAATTCCCCATGCTTCATATCCATGGACCAAAACTTCTGTATCTGAATGATGCGAGTGGAAATGGTAACCACGTGTCTCTAATTGAGACCGCAGTGTTTGGTGGTTATAAATTTCCCCATTATAGGAAATCCAAACCGAGCCATCACCATTAGACATGGGCTGAGATGCCCCTTCGGAAAGATCAATTATAGATAATCGGCGGTGTCCCAATCCGATGCGCTTATTTTCTGATATGTATATTCCATCACCGTCGGGTCCACGATGAAGCATCGCGTTATTCATTTTATGGAGAATATTACTCGTAACCGGGTCAGACCGACCAAAATGAAGGATGCCCGCAACGCCACACATAGGGCGTTTTTATACTGCTTCGACGTTACTCACCAATCTTTTTTGATGTAAATCGAATAAACTTTTACTTTCTTGAATTTTCAAATCTTCCATTCCTAGTGGCGCCACTAGGAAACCCCATTATATACCTTACGGGCCCACCCCCTATATCCACGCTCTTGAGGTTCTTCGGAAGTCTCCCCCAATAACCATTCTCTAACAGGAAGATAGAATCCCGTCTTTGCTCTATTAAGAATGGCATCTGGAAGTGGTTTTGAGAGCGTTCCAGCTAAATCCTTCTTACTTGCCTTCATTCCAGCCACTTTACGAAAGAGCCTCCCATCTACTAAAGGTGTTCTGATTTCCAAAGAATGTGCCATACCGGCCCAATCAGAGTCCCTAAGAAGCTGATTCCGCATATACCATAATATTTCAAGGGCCGACACTTTCGCCGCATCATTGGCAATACCTTCTATCGTTTCATTGAGACGGATCATTAACTCAAGTTTTTGCCAACCCTCAGCCGCAAAGTCAGGATCAAGAATTTCCGGTAACTCCCATGGCATATATAGTCCTCTACGCAACAGATAGGCACCTGGGAATGATCCGCCATATTCAAAAAGACTCGCATATTTTGAGGATGTTAGCTGTTTTAAAACGGGGGCAGATATTATTCGAAACGCCTTTCCCACAAAATTAAGGCCCGGAAACCAACTGAGGCCATTCACTAACCTGGGTACTTGTTGAAACGACGGATATCCACCAAACAGTTCATCCCCCCCAAGCCCGGAAATTGCCACCTTTAATCCCATTGATGCGGCCTCTTTTGCCACAAAATATGTATTTGCACCATCAATCGACGGTTGGTCCATGGAGGCAAACAACGAATTTATTTCATTGCGAAATTCTGATCCAATGACGGTTCTAGTCGTATGCTGCATTCCATAGATAGATGCTACTTCCGCAGCAAGAGGTGCTTCGTCCATAACGGAGCCGGATAGCTCTTTAAATTGGAGCGTCATACTGATTAAGGAAGTAGAAGATACCTCTGAAGCAAGCCCAGCGAGAGTTGTAGAATCAAGACCTGCTGAAAGAAAAATTCCGACTGGAACATCGGATACCAGATGATCTCTAACGCTACTGGTTAAAACATCTCTTAGTTTGGGGGCAATTTCACTCTCATAGGGGTTTGTAACGTGGTCTGCTAAATGTTTTCTAACGTCAAAATAGTTTGTTGTTTTTCGATTACCGCCTTCCTCTAACCAAATTGTCGTGCCGGAAGGAACGGCCTGGACATCGGCGTAAAGAGTATGAGGCTCCGGCACATAGCCTAGTAAAAAAAAACCCACATGACCTGCGGGGTCTGGCGTACCTCCAGTCTTATTTCCCGCCAACAAGGCTTTCACCTGAGAGGCAATTCTAATTGTCTGACCATCGTCGGAATAATACAGCGGCTTAATTCCAAACGGATCCCTTGCCATGAAAATACCGTTGTACCGATTATCCCAGATGACAAATGCATACATACCGCGAAGCTTTTCTACCATATCCGCGCCGTAACGGTCATAAAGATGAAGTAGCACCTCAGTATCTGACCTAGTTGTCAGCCGATGCCCTTGTTGCAATAATTCTTCACGGAGCTCCTCAAAATTATAAATCTCACCATTATACGTGATGAGGAGCATCTCCTGACCGCCATCATCTAAAAGTGCCATGGGTTGGGCCCCTTGATCACTGGTATCAATAATAGCAAGGCGTTTATGAGCTAAACCGAGCTTGCCATTCCTTGAAATCCATTGCCCCTCGCCATCAGGACCCCTGACCGTCATATGATCACTGATTTTGCTCAGTTCCCATTGATCCACGGGCGGCGCTTTTGCGCCATATGAATAAATAGCCGATAATCCACACATATTAGTTCATACTTATAGGGGTAAACGTGACCACAAAAGAACTTTGTTAGGTGTGTTCATCCTAGTCAGTGTCTTGGTAGTCAAGGAGCGGAAATTTTGCTTGGCTAGGAAGGAATAAATGAAGAGATAATTTTTAAGAAAGGTGTGCAATCGAGGAAATTTCTACTAGAAATTCTGGTTTTACCAATTCAGCCTTTATGCAATATCGCGCGGGTGGGTTCTGCCCAAAATACTGGCCGTAGACTTCGTTCATTTCTGCGTAATGGCCCAAGTCTGCAAGAAATATTTGATTGAAGGCAACGTCCGATAGTGAGCCACCCGCCTTTTCAACCACGCTCCGAATTGCCTCAATGACTTGACGCGTCTGTGCCTTTATGTCGCCAGGCCCAACGACATTGCCGTCAGAATCCATAGCTAAAATCCCAGATACATAAACTGTGTCGCCCGATTTTACACCTGGTGAATAAGGAGCCAATGGTGGTGCCGAACCCGTTGGTATTATGGCTTCATGTGTCATAGCAACCTCATAAATTATCGAGACTAACGTTCTAGAAACTCGGATACAATGCAATTAAATTTCTGGGAGACAGTGCCCGAACAGGCGTGGTCCCCATATCAGCCACCAGCCGCAAAGTTAGCCCGTCTTCATTAAATTCGTAATATTGGCTAATCCCATTCTCCTCAATAAATCCCAAGAGTGATCTCCTTCGAGGATCAACCTGATTATTAACGCGGTGACTGCTTTGGCGGGTCGAAAGGCATCAACTTGCCAAATGCGTTGGCAACCTCCGACCCAAACTCATTCTCGACCCTTTCTCTTACTGAATCTGGCATAGTGACATCATCTCGCTCAATTGGCCCGGTAAGAACAGTAAGTTGGACTGCCTCCTCATCGCCAACGTTATTAAACTCCCTATACACTCCAGGCGGACAGGAAAACACATCCCACTTGTTCAATACCCGTTTATGTTCGACAGGATCGCCAACCCGGTATTCAATCGTTCCTTGTAGTACAATAAATGTTTCGTACGTTTCGTTGTGATCATGCAGACACGGACCCTGCCCCGGGGGCATAACAGATACGAACATCGTTGCTCCAGACGCCCCAACAATCGGGGCTTTGTCCCCAAAGGGGCTCTTCGTATCCTCGAGAATTACAGCCATAATCTTTTGTGCAAAAAATATTTCCCACGCCTCTTGCGGAACCCAGGCCAAATCATCAGTTGTCGACATGGGAGTAAGCTGGTCGAAGCGTGCGATACGAGCATCAAGTTGCTCAGCGGTCGGAGTATATATTTCTGTGCTCATTATTTGTCCCCGTTTCTTGTTTATTAAATCCTAAAAACTGTAACTTATTGATAAAATGAAAGTTAAAGAAACCAAGAGGAAACCAGTTTTGAATCTTCAAGAACCTAGCGCGTTGGCATCAAAATTCCAAGCTTACAGATTTGCCCCTTTTTTCTTTAGCCCTAACCATTAACCCGAGATTAGTCGATAAATTTGCAGACTTTATCGCCTGAGAAGCCCCTATTTTAATAATTAATCTCATGTTTGCGAACAGCAGAACCGAATTATCTTGATGTGCATTCAATATAAAATAAGGTAGAGACTTGCCTTAATTAAATTTTTCTAGCTTCTCTTTTTACCGGATAATAGTCTTCTAGAATAAATTTTGGTGCCGTTAATTTTCCTTTTAATCAAATATACACAAATAGAGAGAGGTCTCCCGGATGAATTGGAGTGACTATAAGATCGGGGTGGTTATAGCCCTACTGAGCGCCGTTTGTTTCGCTCTCTCAAATACTTTCGCAGGACTAGCCTACAGGGGTGGGGTGACCCCTATTACTCTCAGTGCAACGAGGTTTTTTCTCCCCACTGTAATTCTTCTTATTATACTTTTCCTAAAGGGAGCTCCGATAATTATGTCGAAAAAGTCGGGCCAAATCGCAGTTATCCTGGGAGTAATTACCATCATCTACAACTTCGCTTTACTAGTAGCCATTGAGCGTTTGCCCGTACCAATTGCAATTCTTATCTTTTTTCTATTTCCCATCTTTACGGGGTTCAGTCTAACCCTAACGGGTGCAGAAGCCTTCACTATCACAAAATTCATAGGCGCTGTCGTAGCACTTATAGGTTTAGCGCTAGTTCTCGGTGTGTCTTTTCATCAACTAGACAGTCTGGGCATACTCTTGGCAACTATTGGGGCTATCGGACTCGCAACCGTCTCAGTCCTCAGCCATCACCTAGTAAAAGGAGAGGACCCACGGCAAGCAATGCTATATATGGCCACGACGGCCTTGGCCATTATGATGGTGGTAATTACGATTAGGGGAGAGCTTGACTTACCGACAAATACAGATGGCTGGATTGGGTTTTTGGTGTCAAATATCCTATATGCTTTAGGCATGATCACATATTTCTATGCAATTTCTATGGCAGGGGCCTCTGCTACCACCTTTTTTGTGAACTTGGAACCACTCGTAGTGACGGGTGCCGCTTTCCTTATCCTGGGACAAACTCTCACCCCGCTCCAACTATTTGGTGTACTAATAGTTGTAGGGGCTCTAATTTTTTATGCCCGGTCTGGTTCTAATTGAATTGGATTAGGATCTGATCTTTTAGTCGATGAAGCTATCAAGACAGCATATCTAGGAACTTAAGAAGAAAATTAGTTCTTTGAGCCTGTTTTAGATCCCCATAAAAGACAAAAGCCCCTTAAACCATCTACCTTTTTCATCTCCTGTTGCTAAATGAGCTCCGAGATGATCGCAGCCTACCATTAGTGTTCGGTCTATTGACGTGCCGGCCTGTTTCAATACATTTTCCATTTCAATAGCTTGGTCAATTAAATGAGGAAAATCGTCGTCGCCATGAGCCATGTAGAAATCAGCGGTAACTTTATTGATTTGGAGAATGGGGCTAGCATCTGCTGCAACTCCAGACCCTTCTGCCCCGAGAAATCTTGGTCGTTGATTTAATCCTGAGTTTTTCCCAAATCGATAGACCCCAGACACAGGGACACACCCCTTAATAACGTCATCAGGCAGGCTCTTATTTTTTTTCCAATTATCACGAACGGTTAACAAACTTGCATAATGACCGCCTGCAGAATGTCCTCCCAAAAATATTTGATTTGGATTTGCGCCGTATTTGGTAGCATTGTTATAAACCCATGCGACAGCATTTGCACAGTCATTGAAACCTTCCGGAAATAAATGCGTGGGTGCCAATCGATATCCGACCGTTACAAATAATATGTTATTATTAACGAATGCAGGAGCCATAAAGTTGTTCCACTCTTTGTAACCGCTGGTCCACCCCCCACCGTGAATGAACATAAATACCGCACCACAACCTTTTAACGGTTTATGTATACCTAGGCTTTGATAAGGGTTGGCACCATATAGCACGTCTTCCCCCTTTATATTGGCGCCAAGCTGCATTACTTTTTCCGCATAAGCTCGTGCAAATTCGGATATTGGTTCCTGGGCTGGGTATTCGCTAAGTTGCATTGGATTTTTTTCCCTGGTCTAAAGCTTCAAACACCCTGTCAGTTGTCATGGGTAATTGCCGGAGATTTATATTCACAGCTCGTGCAGTAGCATTGCAGATTGCCGCAGGGACGGTCACAAGACAAACTTCGCCTACTCCTTTAGCAACATACATCTTACTTTTGATTATTATCTCGTTGCTTTGACCTCAGGACTTCGGTGGTATTATAGGTAACAGTAAGTAGCCTGCACGGTCCGGCCCGATATGTACCGTCACATTATTTTTAAAAATACCCTCCGGGCGGTTATCAGGATCATCGTGCAGGAATGGCCCAACACCAGTGAATTGGTTTTTCATATTTGATAGGCCTGCATCGGGTTCTCCAGGATAGACGTAATCCCGCCCCCGTATTGATAAAGCAAATCTATACCCTTCAGGGATGACCATGCCCGAAGCATGAATTTCAATATCCAATTCGTAAACCTGACCAGTTTCAAGTGGCTCTTCTAAATCGTGGGTGTGGAAAGGGGCCCACTCCTCAGAGCGATCTATATCGAGTTTGCGATGAGAGGCCCTTAGCCAACCCGACGCGACCGGTGTGTGCGGATCCAAGGCCCCATGAAATACAACTTCTTTTAAATCTGGACTAAATACCCTCAACACTAAAAATATGTCGGCATCCTTCGTATCCGAAGACACCCATAATTTTGTTGCAATAGGTCCACAGAACTCCGTTTCCTCTTCCATCGGACTAGAGACGAACGTGAGACCGTCTCCTGTTGCGGCATAACTGATAGCTGCCTCTCCATTTGCCGGAGTTTTGGCTAACATCTGCCCATTCGGTTCTAGGTAGAACTTCGTCCAATTTGTTCTGGGGATGGGCCAGTCCTCCTCACCACGCAACACAAATTTCTCACCTTCATGACGAACATTAAGAGATACTGTTAGTTGATCTTTCCACCCGGAGTCATCGCCCTTCAAAAAACAATCAAAAAACCGTTTTTGTAGGTCATTTCCGTAGTCCGTATAATATAGTGACCAATGCTCAAGACCATGTACCTCTAGCCACTTATCTGGGGAGGAAGAATACATGTATCCATTAAAATTTCCGCGGGGGTGTAGGGGAGCCCCCCCCCAATTGGCACAGCTTAGGACTGGTATTTTAATCTTCGTTAGGTCTGGTGTACGCACGGCATAAAATTCGTCGTCAAGTGGATGAGAACTGAATTCTCCGTGGAGATCATATCTATTGGCAACCAGTTCCTCTTCTGACAAGGTTTCCGGCCCTGCGGCCCACTCTCCATTAGCCCTTGAGCGAAAACCCCGGTCACCGTAACCGTGTTGTATTGGAAGGATCTGTTTATCGTACCAGTGGCGTTGGAAAGAGGAATATATTCCACCGTGATACGCAAGTTCACGGTAATGGTCGTTAAAACCCTCCCAAGGACAAATTGCCGCCAGGTGTTTGGGCCCTATTGCCGCCACATTCCACTGGTTCACCGCATAATAGGAAATGCCACTCAACCCAACTTTTCCATTGGACCAGGGTTGAACACCTCCCCATTCAATACAATCCACAAAATCCTGAGTCTCGCGAGAACTAAAGTGCTCTAAATATCCGGGGGAACGCCCGGCACCTCGTGAATCAACACGCACTAATACATACCCATGGGGCACCCATTTTTCCGGATCGGCAACCTCCCAGCTTTGATGAATATTTGTCGAACCGGCCGGGACATCCGGATGGTTTTCGCACATTAAATCCCAGCACGTTTTATATATATCTTCAAAATGAAGGTCTTTGCCGTAAGGTCCATAAGACATAATAACCGGATAATTACCGCTATCATCAGGGCGGTAGACATTAGCTCGCAGGATAATGCCATCATCCATTTCTATTGGAACATCCCAATCTACTCGCATGCTTTCACGGACCTCAGTCCTAAATATAGGATCCCCCTCATAACTTATACAATCCACGGTTTTTCCTCCCCTAACATTCGAATCGATTAGTTATTTTTTTCTTACACCTTTTGTTACGGAATTACTGGGAGCAAGACATAAGCCCGCTCTTTGGGGCCCGCCCGCAACGTAACATCGCCACCGAAGATCTTAGGTGGCCGATCCCGCGTATCAGTGTGTTGGAAGGGACCCACACCAGTCCACCCAGAAAATTTACCTAGATCAACTTTCGAATCACCTGGATAAACGTAGTCCTTTCCACGAATGGAAAAGGCAAGCCTGTAATCCTTTGGTATGACAATACAAGTCGGCCAAACCTCCACATCGACCTCATATACCTTACCTCGGGCGAGGGGTTGTTCCTCATCATGAGTATGGTAAGGCCTGTAAGGTAGTGACAAGTTTTTATCGAGCTTCCGGTGTGAAACACGAAGCCATCCCTGAGCAAGAGGCGTTTTTGGATCCAGAGCACCCTGGAAAGTTACTTCCTTCATATCTGGCGAAAAAGCTCTCAAAATAACAAACAGGTCTGCATCACTCGTTGTCGACGAAACGAATAGTTTAGAAGCGATCGGCCCCGTGATCTCAATCTCCTTTTTTAGAGGTGGGGTCATGAAAGTTACGCCATCGGAGAAACCTCCATAAGTTACTTTACTCATCTTGTTTTGAGTTTTTGTTGATAAACTTAAATCGTCAGGGTTCAAAAAGAATTTTGTCCACTTTGTCCTTTTAAGTGGCCATTCTTTCTCGTGACGCTCGACAAATTTCTCTCCTGGATGACGTACCTGCAACTGCACTTTTGGTTGTTTGTTCCAACCGTTCTTTTCACCCTTAAGAAAATAAGCAAAAAAACGTTTCTGTAGATCCATACCGTAGTTTGTATAGAAGTGGGTCCAGTGTTCTATACCATGCACTTCAAGCCACTTGTCCTTAGATATAGACCGAACAAATCCCTCAAAATTACCTCGGGGGTGAAGTCCCTGCCCGCCCCAGTTAGCTGATGACAACATCGGCACTTTAACTTTAGACCAGTCGGGCATTCGTGATGTCCAAAACTCATCGGTATCAAGCTTGTTAGCCAGACAATCCTCGTAGAAATTATTGCGGTTAGCACCAAGCTCTTCTTCGGTAAGGGTAATAGGTCCGGACACCCAATCACCGTTCATACTGGAACGAAAACCATTGGTTCCTCGGCCATGCTGAACCGAATAAACCTGAGCTTCTGACCAGACCTTCGTGAAACCATTACAGAATATGCCACCGTGGTGGGCCATATCTCTGTAATAATCCGCTGCACCTTCCCAAGGGCAAATAGCGGCCAAATGCTTGGGTTGAAGTGCGGCACACTGCCACTGGTTTTCAGCGTAGTAAGAAATACCGTTAAGGCCGACCTTCCCGTTAGACCATGATTGCACGCCGGCCCAATCGACACATATCGCCAGATCTTGAGCTTCCCGACCAGACCAAATATCAATCACGCCTGGTGACCGTCCAGCGCCACGCGAGTCAACACGGACGCAAACATAATCATCGGGTACCCATTTTTCCGGATCAACGACTTCCCAATTCTGGTATTTGTTGGTCGTCTCTGATGGAACTTCTGGAAAGTCCTCACTCATTCGCACGAACTGATCTTCATAGATCTCGTTAAAGTGCAAAAACTTTCCATACGGCCCCAAAGTCATAATAACACCATACTTACCGTTCTTGATCGGTCGATAGACATCGCATCGGAGGACAACACCATCATCCATTTTGATTGGCACATCCCAGTCTATACACATTCCATCGCGAACATCGGTCCAAGACTGATCATCCAAGTAAGAAGATTTTTTTTTCGCCATTAATTTCCTCCAAAATTTACGGGGTACGTCTCATCAGAGAAAAACACTTCTGATCCCGTAGCGGTATGCATTGGTTATTATGAAAAATAGCCCGTTAGGATAATGGAAACTTTGCCTATAGCAAGGATTTCTAAGAAGGTTTAGAAACGAATAATTATTCCAAACACCGGACCCTAATGTCACACCTAAAATACTTCCAATAAAGATATTTCAAATGGTTTGACCCACCGGTCGGTGGGTTATAGACCATGCCACCCGTAAACTCTCAGAAATCCACTTGGTCAGAACAAAAAAAGGGGGAAAGGCTTGCTATTTAGTCCGAAAAAACTGGGGAACATTGACGTAAAGAATCGATTTATTGTCGCCCCAATGACAAGGGTTAGCGCTAATCCAGAAGGCACCCCTAACAATGAAATGCTAAATTATTATGTAGACTACGCGTTAGGTGGTTTTGGCTTGATCATCACGGAAGGCACCTACATTGATGAATTACATAGCCAAGGATATGAAAACCAACCCGGAATTGCTAATCAAAGCCATGTTGAGGGTTGGGGAAAAATTGTTGGTGCTGTCCATAAACAAAATGTTCCAATATTACAGCAGTTACTGCATGCGGGAGCACTTATCCAGAAAAATAGATATGTAAGTCATGCTATCTCACCTTCTCCAATCCAACCTGTTGGCGAAATGGCACCACGATACATAGGTTCAGGAAGATTTCCAATTCCGAGAGAAATAGAAAAGGATGAGATCAAACAGGTAATTGGGAGTTACGGAGATGCAGCCGCACGCTCAATGGAAGCTGGGTTCGATGGAATTGAAATTCACGGAGCAAATGGATACCTACCAGATCAGTTTTTGACTACGTACACGAACAAAAGGGAAGACGAATTTGGAGGAACTCTTGAAAACCGACTACGATTTCATTGCGAAGTCGTTAAAGAAGTGAGGAAAAGTATCGGGACCAACGCTACTCTTGGAATTAGAATTTCCCAAACTAAGATAAACGACTTTGAACACGAATGGCCGGGTCAGGTAAACGATGCGAAGATAATTTTCTCCAGAATTGCGGAAGCTGGTCCAGATTATATACACATTAGCACCCATAAAGGCTTAGTTGATGTGTTTAACAGCAAGCGGAACTTAGCGAGTTTAGCCAAAGAATATTCCGGAATCACAGTAATTGGATGCGGTGGTCTACACGATCACATCAAAGCCCAGGGGGTTCTGGAGGATGGGGATGCGGATTTCATCGCCATTGGTAAGGGCGCCTTAGCAGATTCAGGACTACCCAACAAGATTTCTGCAGGTACCAAGCCGTCAGAATTTAATCCGGAAATGATCTCTCCAGTTGCGACAATATCAAACACCAGGAATTGGAAATCCAAGAACCTCTAAAATTGATTGGCTTATAAGAGCTTGACCACTTCTAATGAGGTGTTGTTCTTTTTAAACCTCTGAACAAAGACGTCAAAGCGATAATTGAATAAACAATTAATTCGCTGCAGCTGCAAAGATCATTTCTAAGGCCTCGCTTCCATTAATTACGTCATCATCTGAGATCAAAAATTTTCCCGTGCCGCTAACTTGATCGGCAAACCCTTCTAAAGCAGCACGCCCCATATCAAAGCCGGTGTGAGTTTGAACTGTGACTTCACCTGTTTGGCTAGTATGAGCAAGTTCACCCAAATCCGGATTTCGAACCTCAACAACCCCATTTTCGCCAAAAAAACGCAGACTAAAATAACCGGGCGTCGCAATTGAAGTTCCCAAATAACCGGTGGTGCCTTCTTCAAAAGTCATTAAGACGGAAGTGATTTCATCTAATGTGCTGGCGTTGTCATGCAACAATTTAACGCTTTTAACATCAACGTCTGTAACCCGCCCTAATACACTAACCATGCTATCCAATAAATGAATACCCATACCGGTCATACCACCAGCGGGTTGCTCATCTCGTTCCTGGCGCCAGGAGCCCGGTTTATAGATGCGAAGCCCTGGAGCCGACTGATGACCCTCAACATGAATTATCCGGCCCAAGCTTCCATCTCTAACGGCTGACAATGCCGCAACCATTGAAGGATGCCCCCTTCTCTGAAAGCCCACGCAAATCTCGATACCGGCGTTACGAGCATAAGAAATCGCTTCTTTCGTCTCCGATAGGGTGAGCGCGAGGGGTTTCTCCACATAAATGTGTTTTTTTGCATCTGCAGCCAGCTTAATTTGTTCGACGTGAGATGAATGTGGCGTTGCTAAGATGACGGCATCGATGGCATCGTCAGTGAGCAGGTCTTCGTAGCTATCATGCAGTTTGATACCCGTCTCTTCAACAAACTCACCGGCATTGCCAGGCGTCCGCGTGTAGCCTTTGCTGACTTTTATTTTCTCACTATTATTTACTGACCGGACCAAAACCTGACCCCACCAACCTATACCAACAATCGCTGCATCAATCATCGTCAACGGACCTTTTCTAAAATAATTTCAATAAACTCTACTGTCTTTCCAAACTTTTAAACTCTGACACTTAAGTAGCTACGATATATTATCTGTAACCTGCAAAGTTAACCATCTATTAGTTCTGTTAAATGTTGTGGATTAATAGGATAGTAATCGATCTCAACATTAAACTCTTCCAGGGCATTTTCTACTGCGGCCACGACAGCAGCCGTTGCCGGTATTGTCCCACCTTCACCAGCCCCTTTAATTCCCAGTACGTTCAAAGGCGAAGCACTTTCCTCGTGGACGATTTCTATATTTGGCATTTCTGTTGCCAGAGGTAGCAAATAATCAGCGTAGGTATTGGTTAACGGCTGCCCCCCTTCACTATATATCATACGCTCAAAAAGGGCATTACCTATACCGTGGACGACCCCTCCAATAATTTGACCGTCGACTATTTTAGGATTGATTATAGTTCCACAATCATGGGCCACTGAATAGTTTATCAATTTTACATTTCCAGTCAAAATATCAACTTCAACTTCGGCAACATTCGTACCACTCGCAAATGGACTCCCATTTGACCCTGTATAAGACGTCGCCTCTAAACTGGGTGTAAAACCAGAAGGTACTTTTCCACCTGCCTTTGGAGATAATGTTCGCGCGAGGTCTCCCAAGGAAACGGATAGGTCTTCGACCCCTTTTACCTGCACATTTCCGGAAGAAAGCTCCAGATCTTGTTCTGCTGCTTCCAAGGTCTCTGATGCCAGTTTAATCGCCTTGTCTTTAACTGCGTTCGCAGCTTCATATGCAGATGGTCCAACATTCACGGCTATCCTACTGCCAATTGTCCCAACCCCATGGGGGAACTTTCCAGTATCTCCGGACTCGAAAACAATATCTTCCAAGCTAACAGCCAATGTTTCTGCAACAATCTGCGCTATAAAGGTATGATGACCTTGACCTTGGCTAGCAGAACCAGATCTAACCAATACCTTGCCGTTAGGTTGCACTCTCACCGTTGTCCCCTCATAGGGGCCCAGTCCCGTGTCTTCCACATAAGATGATATGCCTATTCCAATGAATCGACTATCATTCCTAGCGGAGCTTTGTCGATCTTTAAACGAAGCGTGATGAGCTAAGGCCAGTGCTTTTTCTAGGCAAGAATGATAATTGCCGCTGTCGTATTTAACGGGAGAACCATCCCTTAATAGAGCTCCTGTTGCATAGGGCATCTGCTCCTCTTTAACAAAGTTCCTTCGCCGGACTTCTGCAGCATCAATATTTAAATTTTTACTGATTGTCTCAATTAGGCGTTCAACCGCATATATGGCATAGGGTCTGCCGGCGCCCCTAACTGGTGAATTGGGTGTGGTATTAGTAAAAACTACTTTTAACGATACATCAACTGCAGGCACCGCGTAAGGTCCTGGGAGGGGTGTTAAAGATGTAAACGGCAGTAGAAAGCCATATGGAACATAAGCTCCATTTTCGTGCGTAACCTCTCCACGTATTCCTTTTATTAATCCATCAGCATTGCAAGCTACTTCGACGTCCCATTTTTGATCTCGCTGTGTTGTCGTCGCAACAAAATGTTCGTGTCGATCTTCGATCCATTTAATCGGCCGCCCAAAAGAACGCGCAAGCAAAGGAACTATTATTTCCTCTGGATAAAATCCGGCTTTCGGCCCAAAACCACCGCCCACATCCGGCGCTATAACCCTGATGCTCTCTTCGTTTTCACCCAGGTAATCTGCTAATGACCTTCTCACCAGGTAGGGGCATTGGGTGGAAGACCAAAGCGTCAGCGTATTCTCACTTGCATCGTGTTCGGCTACGACCCCACGACACTCCATAGCATGGCACCCCCCTCTATGCTGCAAGAATGAACGTCTAAAAATGTGATCGGCAGTCTTAAATGCCTCGTCTATTTCACCGAATGAGGTCTGTATTACACCTACGAGATTGTTTTTAGATTTATTATGGGCCTTTGGCGCATTTGGCTCCAATGCTAAGCGACAATCAATTATGGCGGGCATAACATCATATTCGACATTTATGATTTCTACTGCATCTTCTGCAACAGCTCTATTTTCAGCAACGACGACAGCTACAATTTCACCCACATAGCAGACCTCCTCATTAGCAACTGGATATTGTGTAATATTCTGTTCTATTACCGGTGCAGGAAATAACTGGCTCATACGCTTTAGATCAAACGAAGAGGCTATATCTCGGTAGGTAAGAACCCCATGCACTCCGTCCAGGTTTTTTGCATTTTCTGTGTCAATGTTTTTAATATTTGCATGAGCGTGCTCGCTCCTTAGGAAGGCAACATGTAGCATTCGATCTCTTGTTATATCATCCACATAGCGACCACTGCCTTTTAATAAACGCAAGTCCTCCATGCGTTGTACTTCAGCACCGATATACTTAACGCCCATTTTACTGCCCCTGATTTTTTAAATTGGTTGCAGCTTCCATTGCTGCGGCAACAATTGGCTGGTAACCAGTACAGCGGCATATGTTTCCAGATATTGCTTTTCGAATTTCAAACTCTGTAGGATTTGGATGGTTTTTCAAAAAAGCTTCCAGGGTGATAACCATTCCCGGTGTACAGAAACCGCACTGTAGGCCGTGGTGTTTGCGAAATGCTTCTTGAATTGGGTGTAACGTTTTATCAGAATTAGCAATTCCTTCGATAGTCGTCACATTTTTCCCATCAACTTGAATTGCAAACATCAGACATGACCTAACGGCGTCGCCATCAACGTTTACCGTACATGCACCGCATACTCCGTGCTCGCATCCTAAATGGGTCCCGGTGGCACCAAGGGTGTGACGCAAAAAATCTGCCAAATGGATTCGTGGCTCAACAGTTGCGGTCACCTCGCATCCATTTAATTTCAGGCTAATTTCCCGACTATTCATGCCCCTCTTCCTCTCCTTTAAATCGAGCCATAGCTCCATGAAGGGCTCTCTCCGTCAAAGCACCGGATAGTCGTTTTCTATAGTTTGTTGAATAATTAACATCTGACATAGCATCAACTTTTTTTGCAAGCAGACCAGCTTCTTTGAATAATTCTTGCCCAGGTGACTGACCCTTCAATAATGTTTCGACATCATGCAATCTAACCGGTCCAGCGGACACACCTCCAAGGGCAATGGAAGCTTTGCTAATGACGTGATCCGTGATTTCTATCAAAACGGCCACAGCTACAATGGCAAAATCACCTTCCCTTCTAGCAAATTCTATAAAGCAGAAACCGTGCGAGCCCTGCCAGGGAGTAATCCGTATATTTGTGAGGATTTCGTCGTGATCTAACGCAGGTGTCAGAAAATCAACGGGCCAATCAGACATCGCGATTACACGATCTCCTTTTTTACCGGTAACCGTCAGTTCTGCGTTATAGGCGGAGGCAACGACACAAAGTTCGGCAGCGGGATCCAAGTGGCATAAGCTACCCCCGATTGTTCCCCGATTTCTGGTTTGATCATGACCAACATAACCTAAAGCTTTCGAAATTAAGGGGGAACTTTGAATTATCAGTGGTGAATTCAAAAGCTCACTTTGTCTTGTCATTGAACCAATACTCAAATGGTTCCCATTCTCCTTAATTCCAAACAAATCTGAAACTTTATTTAAGTCTACAATATGCTCCGGTGACAAAATTCTAAAATTTAGCATAGGCACCAGTGATTGGCCTCCTGCCAAGAGCTTCGCATTTTCATGCCTACTGATTAGGGAAACTACTTCGGAGACAGTGTTAGGGTCGTAATAACTAAAATTGCAAGATTTCATGCAAATAAACCAAATATTTTTTAATTCTGCTGAGGTAACACAAGACTATTGTGATCTAAATATCAATTATTTTTCTCCTCTGACAACCCAAGGTTGGCAAAATAGCTCTATACCGGTAACATCACAGTGATTAGAAACGACCATGTTTTAACCTTAATACTTAAACACTCAGGGAGGGTAGTCATGTCCAACAAAATTTCCAGACGTTCTGTGGTTAATGGTGGCCTCACCATGGCAGCTTTGTCTTCACTACCGATGCCTCGTATGGCATTTGCCGCATCTGAAGAGGAAGGCATCATCGCTGCGGCGAAATCAGCGGGTGGCACTGATTTGAAGGGTATGATCTGGTCCAACTATTACGTCGCCATGAAACCAACCGTACCTGCTTTTAAGCAAGCGACGGGGTATGGCGTAGGCTCTATACAAGATATTTCTGTATTTTCCATCCCTCAGAGGGCAATGGCTGAAGCGATAACACGGTCCCCGGAGTTTGATTTTTTTCACCTGGACTCGAACATGATACCGTCTCTAGCTTCCGCCGGTCTTTTGGAACCTTTGGATAAATATATGGATAAAGCAGGTTTCAAATTAAATGCCGTCGGAAACTTTGGCAATTTCATGAAATACAAAGGTAATACCTACGGTATTGTAACAGATGGGAATGTTCACGTTCACATGTGTCGTAAAGACATGATGGAGAACCCCGAAGAGCAAAAAGGTTTCGAAGATAAGCATGGTAAAAAAATGGCCTATCCAGAAACGTGGGAAGATGACCAACGCCTGATGGAATGGTTCCATCGTCCCGACAAAGGTATCTGGTCATCAGGAAACCTTCGTAATCGGCCAAATGGCGTAACTTGGTGGTATATGTATTTCTATTCAGCTGGTGGTTTTCCTTTTGATGACGATATGAACCCAACACTTAATACCCCAGCCGGCAATTACGCTGTTGAAACGTATCTAAACATGAAGAAGGTTTCTCATCCTGAAGCACCCGGTTGGGGCACGCCGCAAATGATTCCGCGTATCGCAAGTGGAAAAATTTATTCATGTCAATATTGGGATGGCGCAATTGGCCTAAATGAAAATCCCAAGAAGTCAAAAACCGCCGGAAAATATACATATGGGCTAATTCCTGGTTCTGATTTTTCTGGAAAACGTATGCATCGATCGATCTCGTCACCAGTAGCTGCAATCCTAGTAAACCGTTACAGCAAAAATAAGGAACGCGCGGCTTACATGGCTATGTGGTGGGCGACGCAGAAAAACTCAGAGACCATCGTCGGCGATAACGTAAACACCTTCCACGACCCGTGGCATGTGGCCCACTTCAAGAGTGACAAGGTTTATCAAACCTACAAAGCTGGCCTGCCGGCTATAAATTCCTGCCTGCAGGTTGCTTCGCCGCCGATTTATTTGACTGGTCTGCTTGAATTCCAAGACCAATTGGCCAAGAACTTGTCTGAAGCCTATGTCGGCCAACGGAAAGCAAAAGACGTTCTCCCGGAAACTGAAAAAGCCTGGAAAAAAATCGTCAGAAAGATCGGAAAGAAAAAACTTAAAGCTGAACTTGCAAGTTACAAGGCGCTATTCCCGAAAGTGAATGTACCCGGTTAATTAAACTGACTTGCTTGAAAATGATTCCGGGAAAGGTGGTTGCCACCCTTCCCGGGGTCGGCTTTATCTCTTTTACAAAACATGAACTCTTCTCCGACGAGCAATACTAACGGGTCAACTAAATCGCGCCCGCGACAATTGGTCCAAGCGCGTGCCGTTCAGCGTTTTAAGTGGAGCGTTTTATCCGTTCTTATTGTGGTCCTGGTGGCTGTTCTATTCCCGGTGTTAATGCTCCAACTTTACTTTTCGTTTCATGGGTACTCTGTCTACGGAGGAAGTTGGTGGGACGCTGAATTTGTTGGCCTTGAATTGTTCGAAGAAGTTGTCACCGACCCCAGACTAGGATGGGCAATAATACGATCATTACTGTTTGCTACAGGCTCAACAATAGGTTGTTTCGTCATCGGTTTCGGGCTAGCGCTTTTGATGTATCGGCCTTTTAGGGGGCAAGCCTTTTATTATATCTTGTTTATCCTACCCATGCTGACAGTGCCTATCGTGATTGCCTACACAGGTGAAATGCTGCTCTACCAAAAAGGTCCTGTAAACGATCTATTGTCCTCAATTTTTGGTCGCCAGGTTAACATTCTTTGGCTTGCCAATGCCGATACCGCTCTCCTCACCGTTATGGTACTCGAGGTGTGGAACTGGGTTCCATTTTCATTCATAATAATGATGGCAGGCCTGGCTGCCTTGCCGGACGAACCGATTGAAGCGGCAAAAATTTTGGGCGCTTCCAAGTGGCGTGTATTTGTAGAAATACAACTTCCATTGTTAAGACCCGTCATAGTTTTAGCTTTAATCCTTCGATTTTTAGAAGCGATAGCAGAATTTCCAAAAGCGTGGTCGCTATTTCAGGGAGGACCTGGCTCCGCAACCGAAACCATACCGACCTATCTCTATATCGTAACTTGGCAATACTTTGAGATATCAAAGGGTGCAGCGATGTCTTATGTAATTTTGTTAATTATGGTTGCAATTGTTTTATTGGCAATCCAAATCCTTCGTCGCGAGAAAATCGGTCTCGACCAAATTTACGACAGCCGAAAAGAAACTACCGCTTAAAAGAGCTGAAATGACATGAACCGGAATTTAAAAAGAAAATTAGCACAATATGGAAAATATTTTGCTCTAAGTATTTGGGCGTTAATAGTGGCATTCCCAATTTATTGGATTGTCGCAACATCTTTCAAACCAGACCGTGATTGGTTTGCCTGGCCGCCAGTTTATTGGTCAGAAGAACCAACCCTTAATAATTATGCTGTCGTGTGGGCCGACCACAAGGAGGAATATGAAGGCGGCACCCAATACAGTCATTCGATGCAGAAACCGTGGAAGGCTCTTCGCAATAGCCTTTTTATATCTGTCATTTCTACTTTTTTTGCCGTTGGTTTTGGTACAATCCTGGCCTATGGAGTTTCCCGCTATCAAATTCTTTCGGAAGGTAGAATGTTTCAGCTATTGATGCTTCGAATGGTTCCGCCAATCGTCATTGTAGCCCCTCTATCACTTTATTATTCAACACTTCACTTATTAGATACGATTACTGGACTGGTAATAATTTATTCCATCACAACACTTCCTTATTCCGTTTGGATGATCAAAAGTTTTATTGATGAATTACCCCTAGAAATTGAACAAGCAGCCATGATATTGGGAGCAAGTCGTTTAAGAACCCTATGGGAAATTGTTTTCCCTCTTGTTCGATCTGGTATTGTCGCAACATTTCTCTTCATACTAATTTTAACTTGGAGCGAGTATCTCCTTGCGCTCATTCTGTCTAAAACAGAAGTGGCAACCCTACCTGTCGAGTTAAGCAAATATGAAGGTTCCGTAGAAGGTCGTGTTTATGGCCGCCAGGCTGCTCTGGCTGTTGGAGTTACCCTTCCTTTAATTGCAATAGGTATATTCATCCGGAAGCATCTCGCCCGAGGATTTAGTTTCGGAATGGTCAAAAGGTAAGTTAAATGACACATATTGAATTAAAAAATATCCGAAAAGAGTTTGGTGGGTCTGTAGTAGCCGTGAAGAACCTTAATCTCAGTATAGAACACGGTGAATTTCTGGTCCTCGTTGGCCCCTCTGGTTGCGGTAAAACTACCACTTTACGGATGATTGCCGGATTTGAAGACCCTACAACCGGAGAAATTTTGGTTGAAAATGATGTCATTAATGAATTGGAGCCCGCCGAGAGAAACCTAGGTATGGTGTTTCAAACGCACGCACTATTTCCCCATAAAACCGTTTCCGAAAATATTGCATTTGGACCAAGAATGAAAAAGGTTAATAAAGAAATTATTAACGATAAAGTAAAAGAAGTCGCCGAAATGGTAAAGATAACTCACCTCCTAGAAAAATTGCCGGCTCAGTGTTCTGGCGGAGAATCGCAGCGTGTAGCTGTCGCTAGAACCTTAATAACTGACCCAAGTGCTTTTTTATTGGATGAGCCGCTTTCCAGTTTAGATGCAAAATTACGGCGGGAAATGCGTGCAGAAGTAGACCGTCTGCATAAAGAATTGAACAAGACATTTATTTACGTGACACACGATCAGGAAGAAGCCATGACGCTAGCCGATCGTATAGTAGTGATGGATGAGGGTGAGATTAAGCAGGTTGGTTCACCGATAGACATTTATAATAATCCAAACTCATACTTTGTCGCGGATTTCTTCGGCAGTCCTTCGATGAACCTGATCAACGGAGAAATTGTAAACTCTGAAGCTGGAAAAGTTTTCAAATCTTTAATCCTAAACGTCGACTTACCTAAATTATTTGAAAATTCTGCTCCAGGGCCGGTAACCCTCGGAATACGTCCCGAGCAAATTGGAATTAGTTCTTCTGGGGATATAAAGAAAAAGATCTACCTGGTCGAACCCCTTGGTAAAGATACGCTTTTATATTTTGAAACAGTTGAAGAGAGAGAACTCATTGCAATTGTGGAAAGTAATAGTTCATACCGTTCAGGTGACACCGTTGCTCTTAATCTGTTACCCGAGCATATATTTTTGTTTGATAGCTCCGGTAAACGCATCCTCAACTGAGCCCAATTAAACTGCACAAATCCCTAGCATCTGAAACCCGGAGCCACTCTAATTTTAGGTGCATTTGTATTTTTTCAGCAACCTCAACTCCGGTTTGGGCACAAGCCTGAAAACGATATTGTGGTCCAACTGGCGTTTTACACGATAAATTTATTAAATCACTCCACCATTTTGCGATCGACCCCAGCAGCTACCTCGACCGCTTTACAAACTGCAGCAAGCTCATGATGATCTAACCCTAAGGCTATCGCTGAATTAAAAGTTTGCCGTGCCGCGGCAAACAAATGAATTGGCGATTTCATAGACGCCGCATATTCCGAAATTATGGAACAGTCCTTTTGGAAAACATTAAAAATTGTCCCTTCCTCATAACGGTAATCCGAATTAGCCATATACTCGCCACGAACCTGCAACATCGTCGAACCGCCCGCACCCTTGGGTAATACTTCATGGATCAATTTTGGATCAAGACCTGCCTTAATCCCAAGCACCATGCATTCTGCAGCCGCTACCGTGTGAACGCCAACCAAATAGTTGGCAAGGATTTTCATTTTCGAGGCATCTCCTACCTGACCTACATAATAATTAGTCTTAGTGAAACCTTCTATGATGGGTTTGCAGCGTTCGTAAGCAGCTTCATCACCGCTGACATACAAAGAACCCTGAAGTGCTTCGACCATGGGTGGGGTACCACTGATAGGGGCATCAAGAAAAATCTTTCCGCCGGTCGCCATTAACTCGCCCAAGTCAATTTTATCCTCGACTTTCAAGGTGGTTGTATCAATCAAGATTTGGGAATCTTTATCGCACTTCAGAATACCATTATCGCCAGCGATCACTTCTTGAACGGCTTTTAGGCTTGGTAAGGAAGAAATTAAAACATCAGCCAGTTCAGCAACATCCCTGGGTGTGCTTGCAGGCTTCATACCCCGCTCTACCAAGGCTGTTACATGGCTCTCCACGAGATCGCAACCAATCACCTCAAACCCTGCATTAAGCAAATGACGCGTATAAATTCCGCCCATGGCACCGAGGCCAATGACACCAACCTTGTCTCTCATTACTTTCTCCTATTTAGACCGGTAATCTCTACCAAACTGACCAACCTGCATCGACAATAATGGTCTCACCATGGACCATCCGTGAATCATCACTCGCTAGGAACACGGCCGTTCCAGTCATATCCTCAACATCCATAAAATCTATCCCAGTAGGGGTAAAGGTTTTCATTATTTCAATATATTCCTCGTTGCCTGGCCCTCTGACATGTGCGTTTAGAGGCGTGGCCACGTTACCTGGAGCGATTGAATTTACATTTATGTTTTCCTTCCCCAATTCGGCAGCGAGAGCTCGTGTCAAATTCACGACCCCCCCTTTTGACGCACAATAACCCGGACAATTTGGAAAAGCTCCGGTTCCAGCAATCGAGGAAATATTTACGACTTTACCCCCTCCTGTTTTCCGCCAGTGAGGAATTAGTGATTTTACAGCGAAAAAATAGCCTTTGAGATTTAGATCAAGCGTTTCATCCCAAATCTCTTCAGTCGTCTCCATCACTGGAACAGTATGGAAAACACCGGCATTATTGACGAGTATATCCACCCTCTCCCATTCATTTATAACCTCGCTTACCAGGCGCTCTATTTCGGAAACCTTCGATACATCCGCCCTAAAGGCCTTAGCAACGCCCCCTTCTCCCTTAATTGCATCAACTACATCGTTGGCCTTATCTTCACTTTTAAAATAATTGACCGCAACTTTTGCGCCTTCTTTTGCATAACGTTTAGCAATTGCCTCACCTATACCCATGGACGAACCGGTTACGATGGCAACTTTTTTTTCAAGTCTCATTTTACCCTCCCAAATTAAATTTAAGCCCTCAATGATTGTGTAGCAGTTTTGTCGATTTCCATATTTTCGTCGATGACTATGCCATAAACTTCTTCGGCTCGATTACGGCTCACGATACCCTCTAGAACATCTTGTAAGACACGCTCCGGATCACGTGATTTGGGATCGCCATAGCCTCCACCACCACAGGCAATTGAGACCAGCACTTCTCCATCCTCGATCCATACTTGTGAACATTGTTCAAGCCGTTGTAATTCTCCTTTGACCGTGAGGCGAAATTGATCAGAACGAGAGGCAGGACCACCATCACGTGCACCCAAAGGAATATGGATATTCCCGTCAGCAACGAAGCCAGCTTCCATTCGGCAATTAACTGGACTTAGTTCAACTCTTATGCCAGGTGCTCCCCTAAATCTACCTGCACCCTCTGAATCTTCAATAAGTCGCCTAGTGTGTACTCGAAGAGGTGTGTAAACTTCATCGAGTTCAACCGAATCGATGTAGCACATCCCACCATTTCCGGCATGCAGCATTGTCATCCAGGCATCCTCAAATGGGGCGCCCGCTCCGGCCGTATGACCCAAAAAAAGCTGGTTTACATAGGGCTTCCCATTGCGAGGATCGGTTCCCGATACAACCGAAGTTGAAGGCGGACAGAAGCAGCCAATCTCGCCCATTCCAAGTCCATCACTAATTTCTGCCATAGCTCTCATAGTCGAGTTTTGAACGCGATCTGCTAAATTAGTAGTAGATGCGGAACAGCTTGTCGGATGGTGAGGCACCCCGACAACACCGTTATCTTTTAAATGAAGCTTAACGCGCCGAAAAGCGCCGGCATTCTTGGGGACGGTATTGTCGACAGAGTTGTAAATACCGATCATGGCAGACGTCCGCGTGCAAGCCTCGGAAACGTTCAACCCGCAGGCGAGCGCATCGGGATTTTGAGTAAGATCCACCTCGATCATGGCCCGTTTTGTGTCGATAGTGACTTTAGAGGTGATGGTAATTCCTTCCTTCGGAGTTCCCGGAATAGCGTCGTGCGTAGATTGG